>DASUNM010000021.1:316883-633766 GCA_036277115.1 Pyrinomonadaceae bacterium | reverse complement strand
CTGCGTGGCAATGTAGCGACGAACTGAGTTGGTCGCCGTGGGGCTTACGGTGAACGCCGCATAACCCTCTTGCCAGGTGAATCTGCGATCAAAATTCTCTTTAGCCCACGTGGACGATTCCTTCTTCAAGTCGCGAAGTACTCCGCAATGCAATGCACTGGCCTGAGACTGCCAGGATATGAACATGCTCCTCAACTCCGCCGACAATCTCGGCCACACCGTGCATGCCTTTGATGATTCCGCCGAGGTAAGCATGAAGTCGTGGCTCCATTCCGACTTGAGGAAGGGTCGTCGTTCTTTGGTCGAGAAGACGAGGTGATAGTGCAAGCTGAAGAAGGTTGAACCCATAATCTGAAGTCTAGATTACAAGGTCAATGTAAAAGATCTTTACAGCGAGAGATCTGGCACCCCTCCGGGGTGCGACCAAATTAATCTCGCGTTTCCGGTGGTCTCCGCGGACTCCGACCACCGGCTGCTTTCTTTGCAACCCTTCGGGTTGCCGAAGTGAGTCAACTATCTAATTGCCCTCGCAAAGCCTCGCCCTTGGGCTTAAATTCATCCGCTGCTTCGCAGCTTCGTTAGGGATTGTCAGCCAGCTCTGAGGTGATCAGCGATGAATCAATAGCATTTAGCGTCCTAAGACTTTTGGGCAAGGCAGCTAGGGAACGGTTTCGGAGGCGACTTCCGACGGCTGGCTCCTGTTTCCGGCAGTGTCTACGGCTACGACGTAATAATGGTAAGTCTTACCCGGATCGACATTCTCGTCTCTCAGGGTTGTGCGGGAAACTAAAGCGGGCGTAATCAAAGTCCAGGGCCTGGGCGCGTTAAGATCGGTTGACCGGTAGACGAGATAACCCGCGATGTCGCTTTCCGGATTCGCGGCAAAGAATATCGACAGAAGTCCGGGTGCCGGCCCGATGCTCACGCCTGTGGGCGCAGAAGGTTCAAACGTATCGACTGGGGTGATATCTACGCTGTTGGAGTTCAAGCTTTCAACCGGTTGCGCCAGCGTGCCGAGGGAAACCGAACGCACCACGTAGGTGTATTTCTCACCAAACTTGAAGTTGCGGTCCTGGTATTCAGGCGTGGTAATCAGCGCCTGATTGATCGGAATCTGGCCGGGTTCGTTCTGTGACGCGGTGACGCGATACACGTTGTAACCCAGAAGGTTCACCGGCGTGGAGCCGTCGATGTTCTGCCTGGGTGGCTCCCATTTCAGCGTGACCGCGTTCTGAGAAACCTCAACCTTCACGTCGCCCGGCGTTTCCGCGATCTTCGCGGCCGGCTCGATCAGCAGAAAATTTGAAAACGCGGCGCGCTGGCCGGCGGCGTTCACATAACGAACGGCGTAGCGCAAACGCGAAGGTTCACCGGCCAGTTCCAGGCTGTCGATGTAAGTCAGGTTGTCGGTTGCCTTTTGGATGTCAGCGTAAGGAACCGACCCCATCAACGTCGCCCGCGCGCCGAAATCTTCCTCGGTCATCGGTCGGGGCGCATCCAGCTTTTCCGCGACGCGATACACGTCTATGCGTCGAATACTCTGCACACTCCCGCTGCCGGCGTTCCGGCGTGGAGCCGGCCAACTCAGGATCACCTGATTGCCGCGTTGCACCCCTGACAGGGCTTCGGTGCGTTGCGGAATGCGCTCAATCGGAGGTCGCGGTGGCAGGCGCTTGCCACAGGTCGGCGCCATCGACACGGCGACCAATGCCACCAGCAACATTAAGTGACGGGTGGGCGACTTGCGCGAAACTACTGAAGGTTTGGCGGATTGAGGCACGTTCGGCAGAAGTGTCGTCTAGAGAATGTAGCGGCTGAGGTCCTGATCCTTCACCGTGTCGGCGAGCATCAGTTCCACGTAAGCAGCATCGATCGTTTTATTCTTCGGCTCAAGGTCAGGACCTTCGAAACTGATCTCATCGAGCAGCCGCTCCATAATGGTATGCAGCCGTCGCGCGCCGATGTCTTCCGTATTGCTGTTGACGCGGGCAGAGAAGTTCGCCACCGCATCGATCGCATCCTGAGTAAACTCAAGTTTGACGCCCTCGGTTTCCATCAGCGCCAAATACTGTTTGACCAGAGAGTTCTTCGGCTCAACCAGGATTCGTTTGAAGTCCTCAATTGTCAGGGATTCCAATTCCACGCGGATAGGGAAGCGGCCCTGAAGTTCCGGTATCAGGTCTGACGGCTTGGAAACGTGAAACGCGCCGGCGGCGACGAACAGAATGTGGTCCGTGCGGACCATGCCGTAGCGCGTATTTACGGTGGTGCCCTCGACGATCGGCAGGATATCGCGCTGCACGCCTTCGCGTGAGACGTCCGGCCCGTGACCGGATTCGCGACCGGCGATCTTATCGATCTCATCGAGGAAGATAATCCCTGAGGATTCGACGCGCTCGAGCGCGGCCCGCGCGACCGTGTCCATGTCGATGAGGCGTTCTTCCTCTTCCTGCATCAGGTACTCCATCGCCTCGTCCACGCGCATCTTGCGGTGTTTGGTGCGTCCCTGAAACATGTTGCCCAACATGTCTTTCATGTTGATGCCCATCTCTTCGACGCCCATCGGCCCCGCGAATTCAATCGTCGGAAAGCTCTTTTCGCGTACTTCGATTTCGACCAGCCGGTTATCGAGCTTGCCTGAGCGCAGTTGGGTCCGGAGCTTCTCACGTGTGCGCGCAAAGTTTTCGTCTTTAGGCTCATTGTCCGGAACGAGGACCGGGGCCGTGATTTCTCCTGAGTCAAAGTCGAAGAGGGGAGCGCCCGATCCGGATTTGGGCGGCGGCAGAAGGATATCGAGAATCCGCTCCTCCACATTCAGCTCGGCCTTGTCAGCAATCTCTTCGACTTTTTCCTGACGCGTCATCTCGACCGCGATTTCGGTGAGGTCGCGAATCATGCTTTCAACGTCGCGGCCGACGTAGCCGACTTCCGTGAACTTTGAAGCCTCGACCTTCAGGAAGGGTGAGTTCGACATCCGCGCCAGCCGGCGGGCGATCTCAGTCTTGCCGACACCGGTCGAGCCGATCATGATGATGTTCTTGGGAATGACATCAGCCGCGAGATCCGGCGCGAGCTTCTTGCGACGGACGCGATTGCGAAGGGCGATCGCCACCGCGCGCTTGGCCGCGTTTTGTCCGACGACATGCTTATCGAGTTCCGCGACGATCTGCCGCGGCGTAAGGTCGTCCAGCCGGACGTCCTGTTCTTCCTGCTCACCTGCGAGATAGATAACCATTTCTTAAATCGATACTAACTAAACTTTTCCGTAACTGTCGGCGCGCCTACGCTTGAGCCGCGCTTAACTCTTCCACGATGATGTTTGAGTTGCTGTAGATGCAGATCTCGCCGGCGACGCGCATCGCTTCCACCGCGATCTCTCGCGCAGAGAGTTGGGTGTTCGCCATCAGGGCGCGCGCTGCCGCCAACGCGTAGGACCCGCCTGAGCCAATTGCCAGCACCCCATCGTCTGGCGAAATCACATCGCCGTTGCCGGAGAGAAGAAACGAAGTCTTGTCATCGGCCACGACCAGCAACGCTTCCAGGTGCCGGAGGATCTTGTCCGTGCGCCACTCCTTGCTCAGCTCGATCGCGGCGCGTTCAAGGTTGCCATGGTATTGTTCGAGCTTGCCTTCAAACCGCGTCAGTAGCGAGAACGCATCACCCGTTGCCCCCGCAAAGCCCGCGAGAATCTTATCGTTGTAAAGGCGACGGACTTTTTTCGCGCTGGATTTCATCACCGTTTCGCCCATGGTGACCTGGCCGTCGCCTGCGAGGGCCACCTGGCCATCACGACGCACCAGCAAAACAGTCGTGCTGCGGATTTTCGGGGATTGTTCTTTCGCCATGAAGTGAAACAGCACTATAGGAATGACGGCGAAGTTTAGTCAAGCTAGGCATCTGCGCTATTATGGCCTTTGCGAAGTATTCCGATCGATTGATAGCAGCACCGCGAGAATGACGACACGAACACGGCCGCGCATCGGCATCACGATGCGCCTCGAGCTGGAAACTGACAGGTTCTATCTTTCCCGTCATTACAGCGAAGCAGTTGAAGCCGCCGGCGGTTTGCCGGTGCATATTCCTCTGATTCCTGACGCCGGGTTTCTACGCGAAACCGTTGCGGGACTCGATGGAATTCTGCTGCCCGGTAGTGACTCGGATGTTGATCCCTTGCGGTACGGGCGCGACCCGCATCCGAAGCTTGGCGCGGTTCATCCCCTTAAAGATGAGACGGACTTGCTTGTACTGAATGAAATTGAAGAGCGGGCTCTTCCTTTGTTCGCAATCTGTTTTGGGATGCAGGTGCTGAACGTGTCGCGGGGCGGCACTTTGATTCAGGACATCGGCAGTCAATGGCCTAACCCGATCAAGCACGAACAGGGCGCGCCCCGGGATAGGCATTCGCACAGTGTGCGTTTGCTCCAGGAGAGCTTGCTTCAACAATTGGCAGCTAGCGAGCGCGCGCCTGTGAACAGCCATCATCATCAGGCGCTGGACACACTGGGAAGGGAACTGGTCGCGACGGCATGGGCTCCTGACGGCTTGGTGGAGGCGATAGAAGATCCGCGCAGTGATCGTTTCGTGTTGGGCGTGCAGTGGCATCCCGAACTGGGCTGGGCACGCGATGAATTTGCCCGTGCGATTTTCGATCGATTTGTGGAAGAGGCCGCCACTTTTGCCGCTCGTCGAACAGGTGATCGCGAATCGGCAGGAGTCACCGCGTGATTTCCCTGAACCTTGAAAATAAGGTCGCAGTCGTTACCGGTGGCTCGCGCGGCATAGGGCGCGCGGCCGTTGATTGCCTCGCGAAGCTCGGCGCAAACGTCGTAGTAAATTATTTGAAGGACAAGAAAGCCGCAGACGCGGCCGTCGGATTCGCGGAAGAACAAGGCGGGCAGGCGCTCGCGGTCCAGGCGGATATGTCTTACAAGGGCGATGCACAGCGGCTGATCGATGCGACCACCCACAAGTTTGGGCGCCTGGACTTCCTGGTTTGCAACGCCGGCATCTGGGAAGGCAGCGCCATCGATCAGATGACCGAAGAAGTTTGGGATCGGACAATCGATTTAAATCTAAAGGGGACCTGGGCTGCATGCCGGGCGGCGGTACCGCCAATGAAGCAGAACGGATTCGGCCGCATCGTTATTGTGAGCTCAACCGCCGGTCAGCGGGGCGAGGCAAATGTCTCAAACTATGCGGCGTCGAAAGGTGGTCAGATCTCGTTCACGAAATCGCTGGCAGCCGAGCTTGGGCCATTCGGCATCAATGTAAACTGCGTAGCGCCGGGTTGGGTCGATACTGATATGTGCGCCGATGCCTTTGCGCGACCCGGTTTTCGGACAGCGCTTGAGGAAACGATTCCGGTCGGTCACGTGGCCAGTCCGGAAGACATCGCCTGGCCCATAGCCTTCCTTTGCACGGACTGGGCGCGACACATCAACGGCGAAATTTTGAACGTCAACGGCGGCTCTGTTCTCTGCGGATAGGTTGGTGAAGCTTAAATGTCGAACTGCCGACATCAAATCAAACTTGGTCTTGAGCGACTGCTCGATGAACGTGTCGCGTCGCTGGCGGGTGTGCGCGTCGGGTTAGTTTGCAACCAGGCGTCAGTCGATCATGGCTTTCGACATGCTGCCGATCTCTTTCACGAGCATTCGCAGATCAACCTGACTGCGCTGTTCGGTCCGCAGCATGGCATTCGCGGCGACGTGCAGGACAACATGATCGAGACAGGGCATGCCGTCGATCGTCGCACGCAGGTTCCGATCTATTCGCTCTACAGCGAAACACGCGAGCCGACTGACGAGATGCTGCGCAACGTCGATGTGATCGTTGTCGATCTTCAGGGCGTCGGCTGTCGCATCTACACCTTCGCGTACACGATGGCGAATTGCATGCGAGCCGCGAAACGCCTCGGCAAGAAAGTAATTGTCTGTGATCGCCCGAACCCGATTGGCGGAGAGATGGTGGCGGGCAATGTAACCGAACGAGGACACGAATCCTTCGTTGGACAGTTCTCGCTGCCTACCCGTCACGGCATGACCATGGGCGAACTGGCACGTCTGTTCAACGGGCATTTCGGCATCGGCTGCGAATTGGAAGTCATTGAGTTGGGTGGTTGGTCGCGCGACCTCTGGTATGAAGACACGGATGGCCCCTGGGTTCTCCCGTCGCCGAACATTCCCACCCCGGACAGTTGCAAGGTCTTCCCGGGGACAGTTCATCTGGAAGGCACGCAGATGTCGGAAGGGCGGGGAACTACGCGACCCTTCGAACTGATTGGCGCTCCATATATCGACGCTGACGAGTACGCAGATGCGCTGGCGGGGTTTAACCTGCCGGGCGTCGCTTTCCGGTCATGCGGTTTCATGCCGACCTTTCAGAAGCACGGCGGCAAAGCGTGTGGTGGTGTGCAGATTCAAGTTACGGACCGCGCGATCTTTGAGCCCGTTTCTGCGGGCGTGGCGATTGTGAAGACTGCCCACGATCTGTACCGCAACGACTTTCGTTGGAAGGATCCGCCGTACGAGTACGAGTTCGAACGCAACCCGTTTGACGTGATCTCGGGGACGACCGAGATGCGGGCGCAGATCGAGCGCGGCGATTCGCTCGACGCGATCATCCAATCCTGGCAGCCGGCTTTAGAGGATTTTAAAGCCGTCCGGAAGGCCCACTTACTTTATTGATTTTCTGAGCCGTGGAAGGGCCGACAGCTAAGGAACGGCCTAAAATAAGGGCAATCGACACTTTTGGAGTTAATAAATCACTTCAGGTAAAGACCGAGGAGACGAAAGCTTTGGTAGCTAGAATGGAAAGAGAACGCGACGCATCGACGCCCGGATTCGCGTGGCTGGTTGGGCTCGCCGCGTGGGCGATTCCGGGCGCGGGTCATCTGATGCAGAAGCGTTGGCGCAGAGGCGCTTTGGCGGGCGGCGCGGTGTGGATGATGTTCTTAACCGGACTCTGGCTCGGCGGCCATCTCTACGGCGTCACCGGTCAGGAACAGGGCTTCAGTGTTTTCTTTCAGTTGCTGCCAATGATCGCAAACATCGGTGTGGGTTTGCTTTATATCTTCTGCTGGATTGCGGGAGTTGGGTTTACAGAACACGCGCAACTCGTCACATATGAATACGGAAACACTTTTCTGCTCGTGGCCGGCTTGTTGAATTATCTCGTCATGCTTGACGCATTTGATATCGCCGCGGGGAGAAAGCGATGAGACACGTTCTATGGATGGTTGTCTTCGCGGCCCTGACGGCGGTCGTGTTCGGTATTGCGGCAAAAGGCTCGGAGCGTCAGCGGCTCATCTATGGAGTTAAGGTCTTTGGCGAATTCGTCGCGAT
Organism: Pyrinomonadaceae bacterium; assembly: GCA_036277115.1. Taxonomy (NCBI): domain Bacteria; kingdom Pseudomonadati; phylum Acidobacteriota; class Blastocatellia; order Blastocatellales; family Pyrinomonadaceae; species Pyrinomonadaceae bacterium. The sequence continues at coordinate 626,423 of DASUNM010000021.1, read as the reverse complement.
CGCCTTTCTCCTCGGCTGGATTCTGTATTTCATTCCTTCTCCATAACCTCTCGGAGCGTGGTTGGTTGTGAACCTGGTCACCACCGATGCCATTGTCCTGCGTAGCTACAACCTCGCTGAGGCTGATCGCATAGTAGTTTGCCTGACGCGCGACGCGGGGCTTGTGCGCGCCGTCGCCAAAGGCGCGCGCCGGATGAAGAGTCGCTTTGGCGCTGCGCTTGAGCCGTTCACGGTCATCCGCCTGGATTTCTACGAAAAGGAAAACCGGGATCTGGTCACGATGTCGCGCGCGGAGATCGTGAAGTCCAACTTTGAACTTGCAGCACAACTTGAAGTCGCGGAAGTTCTCGGCTACATGGCGGAACTAATCGGGGAATTCGCGCCTCCGCATGAAGCCAACGACAAGCTCTTCCGTATGCTTAACGCGTGTGTTGAGGCCCTGGCCGCTGCGCCTGACGCGGCCACCCTCGTGCTGCGTTATTTCGAAATCTGGCTGCTTCGTTTGGCGGGTTCGTTTCCCGACGTGAGTGAGTGTGTAGTTTGCGGCACGGCGCCGACTACGGCGCAATCGCTATACGTGGATTTTGAAAGCGCGGTGCGGTGCGCTTCGTGCAGCCGTGGAATCGGGACGAGGTTGATGCCGGCGATTCAACAAGTTCTGATTAGCAGCCAAAGACTGGGCCCGTCGGAATTCGCAAACACGTATCAGGCGACGTTCTCACAAACCGATGCCGAGCTTGCTGAGTTCACTCACCGCCTGATTGTTCGAGCGCTTGATCGACGTCCACGCACGATGGTCGCTCCCGCGCGATGACGTGTTATCCACGGATTACACAGATAAAGAAGCAAGAGACAGCAGGAGGCAGAGGGCGGGCGGCAGACGACAGGAGCACGAAGGCTCAAATCAAAGTTCAAAGACCAAAGACCAAAGACCAAAGACCAAAGACCAAAGACCAAGAATGTAATCTGTGGTTTAACTCATGGCATCCCGCCGAATAATTGAACGTTACATTCTCCGCACCATACTTCCGTACGCGGCGGCGGCGTTCGTCCTGCTCACCGGCATTCTGTTTGTCCAACAGAGCGGCCGGTACTTTGAAACCATCTTCCGCACCACCGTCCCAGCGCAATTTCTTTACGGTCTCTCGCTCGCGCTGCTTCCCACGGTGCTGGTCTTCACTATCCCGATGGCGATCCTGTCCGGAACGATTATCGGTCTTGGCCGCATGGGTAGTGACAGCGAGTTGATCGCGATGCGTGCGGCGGGGGTGAGCCGCTGGCAGATTGTTCTGCCGGCGTTGGTAGTCGGGCTGATTGCCACCGTGGCCGCTCTGCAACTCAATCTTAGTGAAGCCCCACACGCCCAACAGGACTTGCGCGCTCTGGGGGCGCGCGCCGCGCTTTACAAACTCGACTCGCCGGTTGAGCCGCAAACTTTCACGACGGACATTCCGGGATACGTCATCTACGTCCGCGAAGGCGACAAATCGCGCGGCCAGTGGGGCGGTGTCTTTATTCAAACAAAAGAGGCCGACGGCTCAACGCGGCTGATAACCGCGCGCTCAGGCCGCATCGATTCATCCACCGAGAAATCCGAGCTGGTGCTCGAGGACGCTGTGCAAACAAAGTTGCCCGCGAGCGAAGCGGCCGACCAGCAATATGTGGTTGAACGGCTGGACCAGCTACGCATTCTCTTCAACACCGGGCGCAACGAATTGATTGCGCGGCTCCAAAAGTCCGAGAACAAGCCTGACGAAATGGGATTTCGCGCCTTGCGCCGCTTTATTAATGAAAGCAGCGGGCCGCAGCATCGCGAAGGGGTCTTTCTGCTTCACAAGCGGATCGCGCTCGGCGTGTCGCCGCTGGTCTTCGCATTTTTTGGCGCAGTTCTGGCAATCCGCTTCCGTCGCGGCAGTCGCGGTTTCGGCGCGCTCATGTCGCTCGTCGTCATGGTGACGTATTACCTCTTGGTCGTTGCCGGCGAGCAGTTAACGCGCGGCGGAACCGTCCCGCCGGTTGTAGGCGGATGGCTCGCGACGTCTCTGGTGCTGATCTTCGCGGTGATACTGCTGCTGGTGAACCGGACCTTTAGCTTTTCACTTCGTCGGGCCGGGACGGCCACGAGAGATTCAGCGGCACGTGCTGAAAGGAAGACTCAGAAAGAGCCGGTTCGTCGCCGGTGGACCGTTCGCTTTCCCACCCTGCTCGACACCAGTGTCGTACGCACGATGACGTTGAGTTTTTTGTTTGCCTTCGTGGCGCTCGTCATTGTCTTCAACATTTTTACCGGCTTCGAGCTTTGGCGGTTCCTGGTGACTCGGGGCGGCGGGGTGAAACTTCTTGGTGAGTATCTATTCTTCCTTCTGCCTCTGGTAAGTGTGGAGCTATTTCCCGGAAGCGTGCTGGTCGCGGCCTTGCTGACTTACGCGTTGATCGCGCGGAGAAGGGAAGCCGTCGCCTGGTGGGCCAGTGGACAAAGCGTCTATCGCCTGATGTTGCCCGGTTTTGTTTTCGCCATGGTCATTGCGGGGGGACTGTGGTTGATTCAGGAACGGATCATGCCGGCGGCAAACGTTAAGCAGGACGATCTGCGCGCCCGGATCCGCGGCAACGTGGCGCAGTCCACGCCCGGCGAGCGGCGTTGGCTGGTGAGTAACGACGGCCTGCGGATCTATTCATACGAGTTCGACGATCGCGCTGAAGCGTTGATTAAACCCTCCATTTACGAATTCGACACGTCGCGGCCAAGCGAATTGAAGCGTGTGCTGAATGGTGACTCTGCCCGTTGGGTGGGGCTGAACCGCATCGAGATTACTGGCGCGAAATGGTTTGATTTAGGTCGTTCCCAGGTCTCGACACAGTCAGCCCAGGCGATGACGGTTGACGGCGTGGAAACGCCACGCGTCTTTCGGCCGACCGTTGATCGACCCTCGCAGTTGGACGCGAGCCGTCTGCGCGAATACATCAAGACTTTGAAAGCGCGCGGCACCGACACCGCAGTGCTCGCAGTGGGGTTGCAGCGTAAGTACGCCGCCCCCTTTAGCGTGATCATCATGGCTTTGATTGGAATGCCTCTGGCGATTTCGCTCGGCCGCAAAAGCACCGTGCTGGCGCTTTGCTCGGCGGTCGTCGTGAGTCTTCTGTTCTGGCTTATCTCAAGCGGCTTTACGCAGCTCGGTGAGCACGCGCTGCTGCCTCCGCAGGTCGCCGTCTGGGCGCCGATTGCGATTTTTGCGGGAGGGGCGTTTTATTTTATTTCGCGCGTGCGGACTTAGAAGTCCTGAACAGCGGTACGGAGGTTGTTAGCGGCCGCGTAAATAATCGATTAGTTGCGGGAAAAACGTCGTGATCAAGGGCGCGCTCGTAAGAGCGACCAAGCTCCTCATTCGACCAAAACTCATCGGCCAAACTGGATAAGTCTCTTTCAGTAGTTCGTATGACTTCTTGAGCTCCGCCAGTCTGTCGGTGCTCAACTTAATCGACACCGAGTCCGCGGGTGTCGCCAGATGCCCGTCTCGAATGGATCGCCGGAACTCTTCAGCTAAAATCATCAGCTTGCGATCTCGGAACTTAACCATCGCTTTGTGAGGAACCCAGAGCCAGGCCCATAGAAACAAGGGCAACACTGTGCCCGTCATTAACAGCAGGATGACCTCAGTCCGTCCCATGTGCAGATATCCATAACGCGCGTATGATAAGAATCTTCCCGCTGAGGCGAGTAAAGCAAACGCCACCGTCGCCATTACAAATCTCGAGAGCAGTCGTCCGATCGCACCGAATCCCCCTGCGCCATCCGGGTGCAGCGGATTAACTTGAATGTTGAACAAGCTAAACAAGCGCGTCGTTAAGAAGAGAATCACACAAAACTTGATCAGGGCCACGATGAAGGCATAGTAGGGGATTCCATAAACGATGAGGGCCGCTGCTTCTAACCAAAACGGTCGCTTACTCGAATAAGCAGAATGGCGATAGTAACTAAAAATGCGCCACGCCCAGAACGCAATAATGAACACCAGACCACAAACGGCCCAAACTTTGCGGTCAACTTTGCGTACGACCTTAGCCAGGAAATCCTCATACCTTAAAATCTTGTCTCGACTCTCGCCAATCACGTCTTCGTGTTTAAGAGAATTGAATAATCCTGCGATCCAGCCCGGCAGTCGAAGATAGACGAACAATCCAAGTGAGGTGGTTAGAATCTTTCTCAGCGCGGTTAAGAGTTCAAGCGAGGCTGATGTTGAGGACGCAGTACTCGGAGATTTGAAGAGTAGGGCGCTTTCGCAAAAGTAAACGATGCTAAGGAGCAACACGATAAGGATGATTGACCATTTACAACCGATCTTATCGTGAAGCAGTCTGAATACTGGATCCTGGGTTACAAGCCGCTCGCTCGACACCGGCGAAACAAGATTCTGGTCTGCCGATCGAGCTTCTGGAGCGTCTGATTGGTCACTTGCGCGAGTCATGATTGGGCGACCCGGGATTGCTTCTAATACTTACCTAAGAGAGACAATCCAATAAAACTGCTACGCAACGGTTGGTTAGAGACCCCCCTCAATTTACCGTGAGGTGCACGTAACCGAACCACAGTTCGAGGCACGCTTGTCAGGTTACTGACGGAGCAACGACCAACCACCCACGCCGTATCGACATGAACGATTTCGATTTGCAGACGTATGAAGGTCCAATTCGCGCGACGATTCAGGAGTCGCTCGCGGCTCTAAGTTCCTGTTTCCCAGCTCGACATGTATTCGAGTTGTTCGGCGGTAAGCGTATCGATGGAAATTCCGAGCGCGCGCAGCTTTAGGCTCGCGATTTCCTGATCGACTTCCGGCGGCAGAAGGTGCACGCCCGGATCGAGCTTGCCTTTGTTCTTCACCAGGTACTCAACCGAAAGCGCCTGATTTGCAAAGCTCATGTCCATCACGCTGGCCGGGTGGCCTTCAGCGGCGGCGAGGTTAATTAAACGGCCTTCGCCAAGGACCATGACGCGCCGGCCATCCTTCCTTCGGTATTCCTGAACGAAGGGGCGAACATGCGTTGGTTCGCCTTCGGACTGCTCGCGCAGCGCCACCAGATTCAGTTCGAGATCGAAGTGGCCACTGTTACAGACGATCGCGCCGTCTTTCATCGAAGCAAAATGTTCGCCGTCAATTACGTGGCGATTCCCGGTGACCGTAACAAAGATGTCGCCGACGCTGGCCGCGGCTGAGATCGGCATCACGCGGAAACCATCCATCACTGCTTCGACGGCCTTGATGGGATCGATTTCAGTAACCACGACATTCGAGCCCATGCCGCGGGCGCGCAACGCGACACCTTTTCCGCACCAGCCATAACCAACCACCACCAGCGTGCGGCCGGCCAGCAAAATGTTTGTCGCGCGAATGATGCCGTCGAGCGTCGATTGGCCCGTGCCGTAACGATTGTCGAAGAAGTGCTTGGTCTGTGCGTTATTGACGGCAATCGAAGGAAAGGTCAGCACGCCGGCTTTTGCCATTGCTTCGAGGCGAACGATTCCGGTGGTCGTCTCTTCGGTGGTGCCGACGATCTTGTTCTTAAGCTCAGGCTTTTCCTTGATCATCGTGGCCACTACGTCTGAGCCGTCGTCGATGATGATGTCGGGTTCAAACTCGAGCGCTGTTTGCACGTGACGGCGATAGGTATCGGTGGACTCGCCCTTCATCGCGTAAACCGGAATGCCATAGTCGGCTACCAGCGACGCGGCGACGTCGTCCTGAGTCGAAAGGGGGTTCGACGCGATCAGCATTGATTCGGCGCCGCCGGCTTGCAACGCGCGCGCAAGGTTCGCCGTCTCGGTCGTGATGTGCGCACAAGCAACCAAGCGGACGCCCTTCAAAGGCTGCTCGGCGGCAAAGCGTTCGCGAATCAAGCGCAGTACGGGCATCTCGCGTTCCGCCCAGTCGATGCGGCGTTTGCCGTCGGCCGCGAGCGAAAGATCTTTAACGTCATGTTCCATTGCGGGCATAGCAGTACTCATTATTTGTTCCTTAAGTTCTTTCTGTAGCCAGCCGTTCGCGGCTGGGATCCAATGTTTCAAAAGCCTCCTTCAAAGGAGGCTTTTGGATGAATCTCCCGTTTTGTTACCCCGGCGTAAATTCCTGGGCTACGGAAAATCAAACTACGTAAATCCTAGACCCGAGCGGCAGAGCTTAGAGCATCACCGGCCGTGCGCAGGGCTTCCGCCTTGTCTGTCTCTTCCCACGTGAAGCCATCACCCGAACGCCCGAAGTGGCCATACGCGGCCGTCTGGCGATAAACGGGCCGGCGCAGCTTAAGCTCACTAATAATTTCCTTCGGAGTAAGAGGGAAGTGCTCGCGCACGAGTTTAGCTAGAGCGACTTCGCTAATTCGACCCGTGCCTTGCGTGTCGACGTAAACCGAGACAGGCTCAGCCACGCCGATCGCGTAAGCGAGTTGCACTTGGCATTTATCAGCCAGGCCAGCAGAGACAATATTCTTGGCGATATAGCGAGCCATGTACGCGGCTGAGCGATCGACCTTTGTCGGATCCTTGCCTGAGAAGGCGCCGCCACCATGCGGCGCATAGCCGCCGTAGGTATCGACAATAATCTTGCGACCAGTAAGACCGGAATCGCCATGCGGACCGCCGATGACGAACTTGCCGGTGGGATTAATGTGATATTTCGTGCCGTCATCCATCAAATCGCTCGGCACAGTGTGTCTGATAACGTGTTCGCCAATCTCAGCGCGCAGCTGATCGTTCTCAACCTCAGCCAGGTGCTGCGACGAAATAACGACAGCGTCCACCCGGAACGGGCGTCCGTCGCGGTACTCAACCGTGACCTGAGACTTTCCGTCCGGAAGAAGATAAGGAAGCTGGCCGGACTTGCGCGCGTCGGTCAGCCGTTCAGCCAAGCGGTGTGCCAATTGAATCGGCAGCGGCATCAGCTCAGGCGTCTCATTGCAGGCATACCCGAACATTAAGCCCTGGTCGCCGGCGCCGCCGGTATCCACGCCCATGGCGATGTCGGGCGACTGCTGATGAATCGCGCAAAGGACGCTGCAGGTTTCGTTGTCGAAGCCGTACTTGGAGCTCGTGTAGCCGATCTCGCCGATGACACGGCGGGCGATACCTTGGTAGTCGATTTGGGCTTTAGTGGTGATCTCGCCGGCAATGATGACCAGGCCGGTCGTCAAAAGCGTCTCACACGCAACCCGGGAAGCCGAATCGTCCGTTAAAGCGGCGTCAAGAATGGCGTCAGATATCTGGTCCGCGATCTTGTCGGGGTGGCCCTCAGTGACCGACTCAGAAGTAAACAAAGTTCCGTTATGATTTTCCAAACAAATGCCTCCAGAAACTCTTCTTATTGCACTCAGGCGTGAATAATAGGAATCAAAAGAACGGGAACGATAACAGCCATTTTAAAGGGGTGTCAAGGTGGGGTCGCCCGGATTTAGCCTGTTTTCGCGCTTCGGGGCTCGCTTGACCGGCCCCAATGCCAGAACCCTTTGCTTGTTACAAGATATAATCAGCCGCGGCGAAATGGGAGGTGAATTATGTTAACCAAACTTTTGTCCAGGCCCGACGCATTCCACGTTTCCGCGATTCGCTTTTGGGCGATTCGCTTCGGTCAGCAGTTAGCCGACTGAGGGACCCCAGACGGGCAGGAATTTTGGGGCTTGCGTTCTCGAATGAGAAGGACGTAAGAAGTAGATAGGCCATAGGCTGATTTCCCGCAAAGCTTGGAAGCCCCGTCCACTAATGGGCGGGGCTTCTGCTTACCCGGTCGTCCTCATGCCCGAGCCTTCCCCCCGAACCGATCCACGAGCATAAGACATTTTCTTGAATAGCTGTCGATTTGCCGTCTCACCCAACGACTATAGGACAAAGGACGATGAGCTACGGTTCCTGAGTGGAAACGAGTCATCGCAAAAACCACAGAAACCAAGGAGAAAAACGCATGGCACAGTATCTGGTTTGTAACTACATCCCCGACAACTTCGACCCGTCCACCGTAACTGAAGCGATGATCGAAGAGATCCACGCGCTTAACCGTGAATTGATTGCAGCCGGCGCCAGAAAGTTCGCCTGCGGCATTTCCCCGGCCGCCAACGCGAAGACGGTGCGGAAGCACCGCGACGGCAGGGTGATCGTCACCGACGGACCATACATCGAGACCAAGGAGCACATGGGCGGTTTTTGGATTCTGGAAGCCGCCGATTTGGACGAGGCACTTGCATGGGCGAAAAAGGCTGCCATAGCCTGCGATGTGCCCGGCGAGGTACGCGAACTTCTATTCTTCCCGGACCCGAATGCAGCGGCGGAATAGTCCAGCCAGCCGCAAAGAGAAAAAAATCAGAAGCACTCGAAGGGAACTCAGTCATGAGAAAAATTACCGTACTTGAACACATTACCCTTGATGGTGTTATACAAGCCCCAGGGGGGCCCGAGGAAGATCGGAGCGATGGCTTCGCGTATGGCGGATGGTCAGCGCCCCTTGACGACGACGCGATCGGGGCGGCCGTGAAAAAGATGTTGGACTTGCCGATCGACCTGTTACTGGGGCGCAAGACTTTTGAAATTTGGGCGGCGTTTTGGCCGCAACATGGCGACATTTGGCCCGGCGTCAACACGGCCACTAAATATGTCGCCTCGAACACCATGACTTCTTCCGAATGGCAACCCTCGGTGTTTTTAAACGGCGATGTTGCAAAAAAAATCGCGGAACTTAAGCAAGGAGAAGGACCCGATCTGCACATTTGGGGAAGCGGTAATCTGCTGCAGACGCTTATGAAGCATGATCTGATCGATAATTTCTGGTTGATGATCTATCCGATAACTTTGGGCGAGGGGAAACGTTTGTTTGCTGGGGGCGCGATCCCGGCGGCGTTCAAGGTGACAGAAAGCATTGTAGGCTCGACCGGCGTCATCCTCGTGAATTACGAACGTGCCGGTGCAGTCCAAACCGGAACATTCGCGCAATAACAACTTGAGATCGTGTCGATTTTTCGGAAGTTCTGGCGGAAATCGTTCGAACTCAAAGATTTCTTGACCTCAGTTTCAAAACCGGAACCCCACCCCAGCGCTGAACTGAAATTGATGCTTTCTCCTCGCCGGCATTTCGAATATCGGCGTACGCAGAGTCAGAAACGGCACCTGCGTGCTGCCGTAGAAAATTATGGTGTCGCCACCATCAAACCGCGTCACGATCCGCGGAGTTGGGTAAAACTCCAGCACTCCGCCAACGTCCAGTGAGAAAAACGTCCGTCGCTGGATTTGAGGCGTCGGATTATGCGGAGACGGCACGAAGTTCCACTTTGTCGTCTCGCTAAAGCTAACTGCGCCCGGCCGCACTTTGCCAAACACTCCAAACTTCTCAAACCGTTTGCCGATTTTTGGCCCGGCCTGAGCCTGTATCATGCGGCCTCCGGCACGGCCGTTGGCAAAGTTGGAAAAGGGAAAGGGAGACAAGTCTTTCGGAAAAAAGTCTGTTTGCACTTCTGCCGCGATGTTTCGTGTGAAGTTGTAAGTCAACCGGCCACCAAAACCTGACTGGGCATCCCTTCCATCGAATCCCAAGGCCGGGAGTTGGGTGTCGGCCCACACTCTCAGAAGTAGCGACGTAAATTGAACACCTGCTTCAAACTTTTGCTCGACGTCAGATCTACCCAAATTAGCATCGGCGCTGGGCGGCTCCGGGTCGCGGAAACGAAAGGCGACGCCCGCGCTGAACTGAAAGTTATGCGTTGTTCGTGCCATTGGCGGCGGCGGTATGTCAGTGAAGGAAACTGATCGCACGTCCCCCACATGAACCACAGTATTGCCCGCATCAAACCGCACCAGCATTCGACGAGACGGATAAAACTCAAGCACGCCGCCAACATCCAACGTAAAAAAGTTCTTTCGCCGAGCCTCGAAAACAGGATAAGTAAATGGCGGAAAAGGGAACCCGGTTTCGATCGTCTGAGTGCCGGTTTGGACGAGTATCTCGGGAACACTCAACAGACCGGGCCTGGCTTTTGCAAAAACTCCGAACCGTTCGAAGCGCTTGCCTGCCTTTACACCAAACTGGCCCTGGACGTTATAAGCAGCGCTGTCAAAGCCGAAGGCGAACCCACCGCGAGCGAGCAAATTGCCCTCTGCCTCGAGCGCCACATGTTTAGTCAGGTTATAACTGAATCTCGCACCGAGACCTGATTCCGATTTTATAGAGTGGGGGAAGAAAAATGGCTGAATTTCCTGACCTGTGATAGAGGTGAAGTGAACACCTACTTCGACCTTCGGGGGCTCGTTCGACTGTTGTTGAGCGTAAACACCCGGCTCAGAGAGAAACAGCAGAGCGCCGATGAGGAGCGCAGTGTGTCGCATGAGATTTTTCCTCAGTTGAAGAGGTCCTAGGCACGAGCCCACATGATACCGCACTAAACACCCACGTTCAGAAACCTGTGGATCCGGCTGCGCTCACAACTGCGGTGCAAATCGTAACCATTGAAGCAATTGAGAACGAAAAGACTTTTAAGGGCAGAAAACCTAGTTTTGGGGCAACTAACCGCCTATGACGCAAAGGTCGGGCCACCGGACAACATAATATGTATTATCGGACGCGACCAGTATCGATTGAGTTGCGAGGCCCGGCCCACAAGTCTGGGTCTTTAGGGTGCGCCTTCCCTGATGTGGAGCCTCGGGTTCGTGGTTTGAGATGGAGGCATTCTTGGTTGGCCACAACGCGAACCGCAGTCAGGACTTCACGATGGCGTTTCAACGGAGCTCAGCGACGCTCGTGGTAAGTGGTGACGATCGCCCTGTGGTTGACTGAGACTAATCGCATTGCCTACAGTGCTCTGCTGCAGGTTTCATAGTTCATAAAGATGCCGATAAAAATCGAAAATCAATACGAGGGCAGCCTGCCCCGGAATACGCTGGCAAATGTCGAGAGTGCGCTGGCAAGCGTCCCGCGCGAGCATTTAAGGGGCGTCGAGCGGCTGCGATTAGTCAGTACAGTGACCGAACCACGCGCATTAATGGCGGCCAAGGGCCAGGAACTACCCGGCCTCTATCATCCGAAACAAGGCGTAAAGGGCGCCTGGTTCGAGATCGCGATCAGTCCCCTGACCTCGGCCAACAAACCATTCCACAAGCGGATCATTCCCCGGCTTTCGTTCAAAGGAAACTTAGCGGCAGTTATTTTTTCGCTAGTCGCTCAGCACTATCACCTGACGCTGCGTCACTCAGTTAAGCGTGGCCAGGTGGAACCAGCGGTGCGGGCCTATACAGAAAAGCATTTAAAAGCGTGGAATGAGTCGCAACACAAGTTTCGCGCCAAGATATTCAAACCTCTGCAACCGACACTCGAGCGGTGGAGCAAGTCTCTCGCAAAGAAAGCGGCCGCCGAAAAGAAGAAGAAGGGTTAGGTGGCACAGACTTTAGTCTGTGACCTTCCTGATGAAAGCCGATTCGGGGAGAGCAAGAGACAGACTGAGGTCTGTGCACTACGAAACGGCATCGTCGATGCCTTGCGCCGCGTCATTAAGCGCTTCAAAAAGCTCTTCCGTGGAAACATCTGACTTCTTAAACTTTACCTCGACGCGAAATTCTCTTCCCGGCGCTTCAAACCGGTAAACAAAAGGTTCGGAACTGCCGGTGGGATCGATGTAGGCGCGTCGCGCTTTGCGCGCGCCATCACGAGTCAGACCCTGCTCGGCGATCTGCTGCGCAATCACGCGCATTGAATCATCGTCGGGCTGTCGCACGATCTGAAGCAGGAGGGACTTTGAAGTGATCTCGGCATCCCGGCACATACCCCTGACGTCAGCAGGCATAGTGGCAATCGACAAAGCTTCGGTCACGGTGCTCCGGCTCTTACCAACTTTGCGGGCCACGTCCTCGTGCGTGTAACCGAATCGTTCGCACAGCGCGCGCAGGCCGTCGGCTTCTTCCCATGGGGTCAGATCCTTGCGCTGCATGTTTTCGATTAGCGCGATTTCAGCTACCGCGCTTTCGTCAACATCCATCTCGATGCACGGAACCTCAGTCAGTCCTGCGGCCGTCGCGGCCCGCCAACGCCTTTCGCCGGCGATGATCATCCAGCGACCGAACGTCGGTTTGACCAACAACGGCTCAAGCACGCCCTTTTCTTTAATCGACGCGGTGAGTTCCGTCAGGTCGCCAATCTCCGTGCGTGGTTGGTCCGGATTGGGATCGAGTTTGTCGATCGGAATTACGCGGCCCACATGGCTGACGCGTTCCTGCGTCAACTCTTCCACATAGTGCGCGTCGTGGCGCATGCTTAAACCGGCGGGTAAACCTCTTCTAGACACGGGTCAGTACCTCTTTACAAAGTTTTTCGTACTCTTGGGCGCCCGAAGACTGCGGCGCGAATGTGAAGATTGATTCTTTGTAGGCCGGCGACTCCTCGAGCCGCACGCTCTTCGTGATCACAGTATTGAAAAGCTTCGGCCCAAAGACGCGACGAATTTGCTCGAAGACCTCTTTCCCAAGCGTAGTCCTCTTGTCGTGAAGCGTCACGAGCACGCCCAGCATTTCGAGATTGGGATTTGGCCTGGCCTTTACCTTCTCGATCGTTTCCAGCAGGTCATCCGTGCCTTCCAAAGCGAAATAGGATGACTGAATCGGAATAAGCACGTGACTCGAAGCGACCAGCGCGTTCACCGTGATCAAACCGAGTGTCGGCGGCGTGTCGATCACGATTACCTTATAGACTTTCTTCAGCGGCTCAATCCGGTCTTTCAGACGAAAAGGTGCGTCGAAATCGCCGACCAGCTTCGACTCCAGCTTCGCCAGACTGATTCGCGCCGGAATAATGTCGAGGTCTTTTTCCTTCGATTTGTAAATCGGAAGCTCTTCAGTTCCCTGCCCGTCCATCATCAGATCGTAGGCCGACTTCTCGACCGTCAAAGGATCGAGAAATGAAATTGAACTATTGCCCTGGGGATCGAGATCGAGGAGAAGCGTCTTTGAGCCGCGTCTGGCGAACGCAGCGGCGAGATTGATGGCGGTGGTCGTTTTGCCGACGCCACCTTTCTGGTTCGCGATTGCGATTATCACTCTCTGTCGTTATACCTCATCCGCAATTCGGCCTATCTTACATCGGGAGGTCGCCCGCGTCACCAATTACTTCGGGCCATTCTTCCTCAGCGGGAGCTGATTCTTCGATCGTCTCGTCGTCGGTGGCAATCGAGTTTCGCGACGCCTGAATTACTTCGAGGTCCACGAAGATTGGACAGTCAGCGCGCAACGCCAAGGCAATCGCATCTGAAGGCCGCGAATCCAGGCGCATCGGTTCGCCATTGCCGGAACTCAATTCGATGACGGCGTAGAAGGTGTTGTCGCGCAATGACGTGACGACGACGCGTTCAACTTTCATTCCCAGCTCAATGATCAGGTTGCGCAGCAGATCGTGAGTCATCGGCCGGGGCGGGGCGATTTTCTCAATCTCGAGGGCAATGGCATTTGCCTCGTAAGCGCCGACCCAGATGGGAAGCATCGTCTCGCTGTTTACATCTTTGAGAATAATAATCGGAGTGCCGCTATTCGGATCCATCATCAACGCCCGAATTTTGACCTCGATTTCCATAGCGAATCTCCCGCTTGCTCTTCCTTGCTAAAGTTACGCCGCTGCTAATGCTTCCCCATACAGGCTGTTCTTGTAGACGTTGGTAATTCTAACCTTTGCCACTTCGCCAAGTTGCATCGATTGCCGGGGGAAGTTTACGACCTTGTGACAGGTTGTGTGACCCGAAAAGTCTGCTTTAGATTTCGAACTCACGGCTTCAGCCAGCACGTTTACTTCACGACCAAGGTAACTTTCGTAAATCGTTTTCTGCTGTCGTCTTTGCAGAGCTTCAAGTTCCATGAAGCGCGCCGACTTCTCGTTCCTGGTGACGTCATCATCAAGCTTTGCGGCGGGCGTGTCCGGTCGCTCTGAATACTTGAAGATGTAAAGCGCGTCGTAACCCACGCTTTCCACCAGACCCATCGTATCGCGAAAGTCCTGCTCAGTCTCGCCGGGGAACCCGACGATGATATCACTGGTAATCGCGATCTTCCGTCGCGCCTGCTTGATGACTTCAATCCGTCGCAGATAATCAGCCGCCGTATGACCGCGTCGCATTGCGCGCAGTATGCGATCGCTTCCCGATTGAACCGGCAGGTGCACCCAGTTGCAAAGATTTTCGTGATCTTCGATCGCGGCGACGATGTCGGGATGAAAATCGCGCGGAAACGACGTCGTAAACTTAATCCGCTCGATCCCCGTCGCGGCGACGGCCCGCAGCAGACGCGAAAACAACGTCGCACCTTTGAAGTTTTCCAGCCCCGCTTCCGTCTTCGGCCGGTAGCTGTTGACGTTCTGGCCAATCAGGTGAATCTCGCGATAGCCGTAATCGCGAAGTTGCCTTATCTCGCTGACGATGTCCGTCGCAGAGCGGCTCTTTTCGCGGCCGCGCGAAAAAGGAACGATGCAGTAAGTGCAGAACTTGTTGCAGCCTTCAATGATCGGAACAAACGCGACATAGGGCGAGGTCCGCGCGCTCGCCGGCAAGTCCCACGCTTCGGTCTCCCCGCGCTCGTCCAGATCGATGATGCGGCGCTCTCCGTCGAGCGCGCGATCAATCAGGGCCGGCAGGCGATCCGTTGCACGCGTGCCCACAACCAGATTCACCGAAGGCGAGTTGTCGAAAAGCGTCCGGCCTTCGAGCTGCGCCACACAACCCATGACGCCAATGACCGGTTCGCTGCCAAGTCGCATGCGCCGGACTTCACCAATGCGCGTAAACACTTTGTGCGCGGCACGCTCACGAACGGAACACGTATTAAAAATCACAACATCCGCTTGCGCCGGCCCGTTCGTCAGTTCGTAGCCGGCATCGCGCAGACGCACGACTGCCCGCTCGCTATCAGCGACATTCATCTGACATCCAAACGTTTCGACGTAAACGCTCGCGCTCATGAGTTCAGGAGATTACGGCCTGAGTCTAGCAGATTTAGCTAACTTCTTTCTATCAATGACGCGCGGTTGTGTGATGTCATTCTTGCGTTTGCGATTCTTTGCCACTTTGCTTCTTTGCATGAAATCGTACTCCACGAAAACAGCAGGTTCACGCAAATACCCAAGCCGCAAACACACGCGAAGTAAAAACCTTGTCCTGCTTGACCAGTCGCGAACGTCTTAGTAGGATCGCCGCTCGCTTTTATACTCCTGACTCCCTTCTAGGGCGGCAGACTAACGGAGAACGAAAATGTCTTTCAATAAGATCACTCTGGTCGGCAATCTCGGTCGTGATCCCGAGTTGCGCTACACGCCGCAAGGAACTCCCGTTTGCAGTTTCAGTCTCGCCACGAACGAGCGACGCAAGGATCGGACTACCGGTGAAAATAACGACATCACCACCTGGTTTCGCGTGACGCTTTGGGGCCGCCAGGCGGAGACCGCTTCTCAGTACTTACAACGCGGGCGCCCGGTTTATATCGAGGGTCGATTGCGCGTCGAGGAGTGGACGGATCGTGACGGGAAGCCTCGTCACACGTTAGAAGTTCACGCCACGGATATGCAGTTCATCGGTGGTGGCGGTGCGCGTGATGAAGGTGCTCCGCAAGCGGCGCGAGCGGCCGCTGCGCCTCAGGACGCACCGATGCAAGCGCCCGACATGAACGATGACGACGTGCCTTTCTAGCTTTATTTGAATTTTTTTTTGAAAGTTTAGAGGCGGGCTACTGCCACCGCCTGTGGAGGCGATCACGATGGCGACTATTGTTGCCCACCGTTATCGGTGATATAAGCCCTCTGTGCTAGCCCATATTCTTTGGCTAATCCTTCAAGTAGATAAGGATAGTGCCGCCTACAAAGCAGGACAGAACTCGGTTTACATCATAGTTGCGATTATCCTGACTTGCGTCCTGGTTTACGTCGTCATAAACAGACGCAAGAAGTGACCAATCGTTACCTGACGCTACCAGTCGGATGACATGGAGTTAGTCGTGGGATTCAACCGTAGATTAAATTTCGAAGCAGGACACACTAGCGAATTAGCCAGCCACTTCAGCAATGCCCCACTTACCCAACTCTCTGAGCTTGGCGTAACGTCGTGTTAGCCGGTCTTTCGGGTTTGTGCTTACGGATTCAGCCAGTCGTGAACAGAGGACGGCATCCAGTAGCTTCGCCGTTTCGTCGTGAGATTTGTGCGCGCCTTCCTTTGGTTCGGCAATCACTTCATCAACCAGCCCCGCCTTCTTCAGATCCTGGGCCGTCAGTTTCAGTTCCTCCGCAGCCCTGGCCGCTTGCGATGAATCCTTCCACAGAATCGCGGCGCACCCTTCCGGAGAAATTACTGAATAGATCGCGTTTTCGAGCATCAGCACTTGATCGCCAACGCCGATCGCCAGCGCCCCTCCGGATCCGCCTTCACCGATCACGGTCACAATGATCGGCACGTTCATCTTGGCCATCTCGCGAAGGTTGTAAGCGATCGCCTCAGCCTGTCCACGCTCTTCCGCGTCGATGCCGGGGTAGGCACCCGGTGTGTCGATGAAACAAAAGATTGGTCGATCGAATTTTTCCGCGAGCTTCATCGCGCGCAAAGCTTTTCGATAGCCCTCGGGCTTTGGCATCCCGAAATTACGCACTTGCCGCTGCTTGGTGTCGCGCCCCTTCTGGTGCCCGATTGCCGCGATCGGCATTCCGTGAAAGCGCGCAAACCCACAGACGATCGCCGGGTCGTCTGCGTAACGACGGTCGCCATGGATTTCCACGAAGTCTTCGAAGAGCCGCTCAATGAAATCGAGGGTGTAAGGCCGATCCGGATGGCGCGCAAGCTGCACCCGCTCGAAAGCGGTGGCTGGATTCGGTTGAGTGTCCTGGTCCGCCATTGTTTAGTTCGATGCGGCCGCTGCGGCGCGCACCGGCGAAGTGTGGCCTTCCCAGTGTACTTCGCACCCAAGCGCGCGCAAGGCATCTTCGAGTTGTGTGCTGCCCTGGACTCTGAGTGATGGATGCGCGCGCATGCGCACGCGCGAGCCGTTGGATAGCACTTCGAGAAAAACATCGCATTCACCGCGCGCGTTCTCTAAAACTGCTTTCACCGATTCACACATCTTCGCTAGTTCGTCCTGGACCGGCAGCCGAATTATAACCTCAGTCGCCTTCTGCTGAATTGCCTGATCGAGTTCATCCACCTTATCGAGGATTAGTGTCGTTGAGTCGTCATTGTTCTCAACGCGGCCCGTTACCAGGACGACAGCTTCGGCGCGCAGCTTGTTGCCATGCTTGCGGAATGGTTCCGGCCAGGCAACGCATTTTACCGTGCCGGCATGATCTTCCAGCTGAAACAGCGCGAATCGATCGCCCTTCTTGGTCGTGCGCAACTGCAGGTCTTTAATCAGTCCCGCGACGCGCGCCCGCATGCCGCTCTCGTTCGCGGCCAATTCATTTGAAGCCGAGGCGCCGAGCTTCGAAATCGTCTCGCTGTAATCATCCAGCGGATGCGCCGTAATGTAAAAGCCCAGGGCCTTCTTTTCTGCCGTGAGCATCTCCACCAGCGTCCACGGTTGCACATCCGCGCGAACCGTCATCGCTGCCGGCGGAGGCGGAGGTGCAGCGCCAAAAAGATCGTCCTGCCCCATCGCTTTCGCTTTCTTCACCCGCGCGGCGCCGGCGAGCGCGCTGTCAATTTGGCCGCACAAAGCGGCGCGCCAGAGATTTGTCGGCGTCTCTCCTTTCACGGAATCAAAGGCGCCACTGCAAACCAATCCTTCCAGCACGCGCTTGTTGATTCCCCCTTCTTCAAGGCGTTCGGCGAAATCGGTCATCGATTGGAAAGGCCCGCTCTGGCGCGCCCGGATAATCGCGCTGACACTTGCGAACCCAATTCCCTTAATCGCGGCCAGTCCATATCGAATGGCGCCTTTGAGAGGTGTGAAGCCGACGTCACTTTCGTTAACGTCCGGCGGGAGCAGCTCAATTCCCTGCCCTCGCATTTCTTTCGTGTACTTGAAAACCTTGGCCGTGTCTTCAATTTCGTTCGAGAGCACGGCGGCATAAAAGTGTTCCGGATAGTGGGCCTTAAGATACGCCGTCTGGAAAGCGAGATACGCATAGGCAAGACTGTGCGCTTTCACGAATCCGTAGTCCGCAAACTGCCGCATCAGCGAGAAGATCTGCTGCGCCTTGTCCTGCTTGATGCCGCGCGCGACCGCCCCCAGGACAAATTTCTGTTCCTGTTCGGCCATCTCCTCGCGGTTCTTCTTTCCCATTGATTTGCGCAGGCTGTCGGCCTCAGCCATTGTGTACCCGGCCAGCTTCTGGGCCAGGAGCATCGCTTGCTCCTGATAAATGATTACGCCCTGCGTGGACTCGAGAATCTCCTTCATCTCAGGCACGATGTAGCGGACGCTCTTCTTCCCGTGATACCGCTGAATGAAGTCGTCCACCATGCCGCCGTCGATTGGCCCGGGGCGATAGAGCGCGTTAAGGGCGGAGAGATCCTCGATGCTCTTGGGCTTAAGCTTCCGGCAAAGCTCGGCCATCCCACCGGATTCAAACTGAAAAATCGCATCCGTGCGGCCTTCGCCAAACAGTTGCATAGTCTTCGGATCGTTAAGCGAAACCTTTTCCCAAAGGATTTCCTCTGTAAGCGATTGCTTTATGCTCTTTAAGCAGTCGCTTATGATGGTAAGCGTATTAAGCGCGAGGAAGTCCATCTTAAGAACGCCCACCTTCTCCAGGTCGGTCATTTCGTACTGCGTGGTGACCTCGTCCTTGGCTGAGACGGCGATGGGAATGAGTTCTTCGAGTGGCTCAGGAGTAATGACTACGCCCGCCGCATGTACCGAAACGTGCCGGGCGCAGCCTTCAAGCCGGCGCGCCAGGTCGATTAGGTCACTCACCTGCGGATTTGTTTCCATCGATTTCCGCAGTTCGGGCACCTGTTCAATGGCTTGGGTGATGCTCACGTTCCGGCCGCGCACGGGCGGCGGTATCATTTTGGAGATGCGATCGACCTCGGCGTAAGGCATGTCGAGCGCGCGGCCGACGTCTTTGATAGCAGCGCGCGAGGCCAGCGTTCCGAAGGTCACGATCTGACAGACGGAGTCGCGGCCATAGAGCTCGGCGACGTGATTAATGACTTTTCCACGCCCGCGCACGCAAAAATCAATATCAATATCGGGCATCGACACGCGTTCAGGGTTAAGGAATCGCTCGAAGAAGAGGTTATACCTTAAAGGATCTACATCAGTGATCCCGAGACAATATGCGACCAGCGACCCGGCTGAGGACCCACGGCCAGGCCCGACCGGGATGCCATTCTCCTTCGCGTACTTCACAAAGTCCCAGACGATCAGGAAGTAACCCGCATAGCCCATGCGCTTAATGACCTGCATCTCGTGCCACAAGCGCTTCTCGTAATCTTCCATGGGGCAGGTCAGCGTTCCATTCGCGAGTTCGCCGTCCCACACACGCTCTTTCCGGGTCTGATAACCGTCGCGCACGACCTTCTCGAAGTACTCGTCCGATGACAGGCCAGATTCGCTGGCGGGTATCGGGTAGTTCGGCAGGTAGTTGATGCCCTTGGGCATCTCGAGGTCGCACATGTCGGCAATCTCGACCGTGCGAGTCAAAACCTCGGGAAGCTCGGCTCCGAAGATCTGCCACATCTCATCAGGCGAGCGAACATAGAAGTTCGGCGTCTTGTACTTCAGACGGTTCTCATCGTTAACGGTCTTGCCTGAGCCAATGCACAGCAAGAGGTCATGCGCGCGCGCATCGTCCGGCATCAGGTAATGCGCATCGTTCGTCGCGACCAGAGGTATTCCCGTTTTCTTTGAGAGTTCGACCAGAGGCTTTCGTATGCGGGCCTGCGCCTCGAGACCGTGCTCCTGAATCTCGAGGAAGTAGTTCCCTTTCCCCATGATGTCCTCAAACTCGAGCGCCTGAGTCGCAGCATCTTCGAAACGATCCTGAGCTAAGAGAGCCGAAGGCACGCCGGACATGCATGAGGAAAGCGCGATCAAACCCTTGCTGTGTTTCGCGAGCAGCTCTTTGTCGATTCGCGGCTTGTAATAGAAGCCTTCGGTAAAGGCTTTGGACGTCAGGCGGGAAAGGTTTTTGTAGCCTTCGAGGTCTTTCGCCAGCAGAATCAAGTGATGATTTCTTTTTTCTCCCGCGGCGGTGGCACCCGCTCGATCTTTCCGGTTACCGATGGCGAGATAGGTCTCGCATCCGATAATCGGCTTAATCCCCTTCGCCTTCATCGTGTTGTAGAACGTGATTGCGCCGTACATGTTGCCGTGATCGGTCATCGCGCACGCGTTCATGCCCAGCGTTTCCAGGCGTTCGGAAAGGGGTTTGATTTGGATTGCGCCGTCGAGCAGGCTGTAGTCGGTGTGAAGATGAAGGTGAACGAACGGTTTTCCCTGCGTCATCATTAGTCCTGGAAGCCTTCAATTAGTACTGGAAAGCCGGCAGTGCGGGAACTGCTTCTCTGGCGGGACACACTATATCACGTGCTGTCCGGCAAGCAACTGAACTAGATATGGGATGAGTGATTTATTGAAGGCTGCTAGGAGAGCTTTAGACCCTCGAAAACGGTTTCAAAGTTTTTCTTAGTTTCCTTCGAAAGCCTTCCAACTATCTCTACCTTTCTTGCGTGGTAGAAAAGCGTTGCGATCACTTTTTGGAAGGAACTGTTATTTGGTATGTCCAACTCATTCTTGATCATTCTTATGTCGTTACCTGTGAAAAGATTCTGCAGTATCCGGTTCTTGCTCCTCTCTAACGGTAACAGAAAGAAATGCCGACGGGCCATCTCCTCCCCGAACATTTCCTCTGCCCTGGCTCTGCTTCTCCGCCCGCTATCATCATTGTCCCAAAGTACACAATAACTAACGTGCCAAGCGATCATTAATGAGATGTAATACCTTACCGAGTCCGCGCCAACGGAGGGAAGAATGTTGACATTGCGACCTTGCTTCAACATTTCCAACGCGTAATAGTCGTAGATACCCTCCGTAAGAATTACGCGATCTTGCGTCAAATCAAGTAGGAATGGTTTGATGTGTAGAGCGTCAATTATGGGTTGGAACGCAGATCTGCGCTCGAGGATATTACCAGAGTGTTCGTGGATGGAAATGAGTTGAATATTTCCATTGCCATCTTTGTCAGCGACCTTAATGGTGCTTAGTGGGATGACTTCCGGATCGAGCAGATAATGAGAGTGCGTGCAATAAAGAACCTTGTTCCTATTGGAGAGTTGCTTCAGTTTTGAGCAGAGTTTGCTTTGAGCAGACGCGTGGAGGAACGAGCCCGGCTCATCCAACAGATAGACTGTGTTGTCTCCCTCGTCGACTACCTTGGGATTAAATTCAAGTTTCATAACAAAATTGAAAAACCAGAAAAAGCCCTTACTCCGATCTCGCACAAAAAAGTAATGCTCGTCGCCGTTTACATCCCTCTCTACAATATCTAGCTTTAAAAAATCTCCTCCTCCAGTTTCAAATTCCAATGAAATTTGTAATGCATCTGTGTCGTCGAGTCGGAAGTTCTGCCACTCCCGCGTTAACGTCTCGTTAAGCTTACGATTAACTTTGGCTAAGACACTCTTCCTTCGACGTTCCTCCATACCTTTCAAGGAAAAAACTGAAAAAGCCGGGTCCGTTTGTTTGAACAACTGTTCCAGAATAGAAAGCCACCCGGCGGTCGAACCATCCGCTTGCTTTACAATCTTTATTCGTTCATCAATCGAATCACGGAAGTCATCAAAGTATAGAATCCAAGGCAGTCCTCTTAGGATCTGTTGCGCTGCCAAATCATTGAATTCAATATCAGTAAATACCGCACTTTCAATGCTGTATTTTTTCGTTCTTAAATTGCGGGTAATTCTAAGTGGATTTGGGAGTTGACGCCGTCTGCGCTTATAAAGACGTGCTTTCCTAACATTTTCAGGGGGTTCTTTAATATCATCCAACCTCTCAACAAACTCTTCTTCGGAAAGCTCTATTTCTGCAGTTATTCTCGGAGGTGGAGACGATGTTCTGTATAGATTGGTCGTATCTTTTAAGTGACGACCGTTATCATTGAGCGAATCGTTGAAAAAATCGAACGCAAAAATCGCATGGAGGATTGTAGTTTTGCCGCACTCGTTCACGCCGATTATCGGCGTGAGTGACTGTTTGTGAAGGTCGATAACTAAAGGACCTGTAATGGCCCTATAGTTTTGTATTGTGAACTTGCGAAATCGCATGTGGGCGCGAAATCTTTTGCGAAGAGGTTAAAAATGCGTCTCGGAGTAGAAAGTCAACATTCACATCGAGAGCAGCATTGTAAAAGCGGGCGAAGCATATGCGAGTGCCATACTTACAGTCAACTGTTTCATACAGTTGGTGGCGGCTCGGCAAGTTAGACACCCCGGGGCATGAAAAGCTGAGTAACTATTCCCACTCAATCGTACTCGGTGGCTTTGAGCTGATATCGTAGACGACGCGGTTGACGCCCTTCACCTCTGAAACAATGCGGGCGGAGACGCGTGCCAGGAGGTCGTGAGGCAGGCGGGCCCAGTCGGCGGTCATGCCATCGACGCTGGTCACGGCGCGGATGGCGATCACTTGTTCATAGGTTCGTTCGTCGCCCATCACGCCGACGCTCGAGACGGGGAGCAAAACTGCGAACGCCTGCCAGACGGCGGCGTACATTTCGCCGCGGCGCAGCTCTTCAATGAAGATTCGATCGGCGGCGCGCACCAGCCGCAGACGATCTTCGGTGATTTCGCCAAGGATTCTCACCGCTAAACCGGGGCCGGGAAAAGGATGCCGTTGCAGCAGCGCCGCGGGAACGCCGAGTTGAGCTCCGATCAATCGAACCTCGTCTTTGAAGAGCTCGCGCAGCGGCTCAATGAGTTTCAGATTCATTTTCTCCGGCAGGCCGCCGACGTTGTGGTGACTTTTAATAGTGGCTGAAGGGCCGCGGACGGAGACCGATTCGATCACGTCCGGGTAGAGAGTTCCCTGCACCAGAAAGCCTACGCCGCCAAGTTTCGTCGCTTCGCGTTCGAACACTTCGATGAAAGCCGCTCCAATGCGCTTTCGTTTCGTCTCAGGATCCGTAACGCCGGCGAGCGCCGAAAGGAACTGGCGGCTGGCATCGACGCCGACAATATTCAATTTTGTTTCCTGGCGCAGGAGAGCGAGCGTGGTCTCGAACTCGCCTTCTCGCAGCAAACCGTTGTCGATGAAGAAGCAGGTTTGCCGGTCACCCACGGCGCGATGCACGAGGGCAGCGGCGACCGAAGAATCCACTCCTCCCGACAAACCGCAAATTGCGCGGCCGTCTTCGCCCAAGGTTTCGCGAATGCGCTCAATCTGCTCTTCGATCGCGGCGGCGGGCGTCCAGTCACCTTTGCACCCACAAATCTCAAACAGAAAATTCCGAAGAATTTGCGCGCCGAGGGGCGTATGCGCGACTTCCGGGTGAAACTGGACCCCGTAAACACCGATCGCCGGATTCTCGAAAGCGTTGATCGCGTCTTCCGTGGTGGCGGTGACGGCAAAACCTTCGGGCACCGCCGTCACGTGATCGCCGTGACTCATCCAGACGTCCATTTCGCGCGGCAAACCGGTGAACAGACGGCTGGAAGGATCGACTACCTGCAGACGGGCGTAGCCATACTCGCGGTTGCTCGAAGGCTGTACCGAGCCTCCCAGTTTGTGCGCGATCAACTGCAGGCCGTAACAGATTCCCAGGATGGGCGCGTGACCGTTGTTCAGCAGGTCGTGGTTGAGCCGGGGCGCCGTTTCGTCGTAAACCGACGACGGGCCGCCGGAAAAAATAAGCCCTTTCGGATGGCGCTCGTGAATCTCTTCGGGGGGCGCGTTGAAGGGAAGGATCTCGCAGTAAACCCCGGCTTCACGCACACGCCGCGCAATCAACTGAGTGTACTGAGCGCCGAAGTCAAGTATGATTACGGTTTCGTGAGTAGACGTCCGCAAAAAAAGAAAACCCCCGCGATGACTTGCACGTCCAATGTAGCCGAAGTTATACGAAACGCGAATTATAGTGTGCAGCCTGGCATTCGACAACGCTCTCTGTGTCTCCGTGGATCCTCGGTGCCTCTGTGGTGAATTTATTTCGACGACAGATCACCACAGAGACACAGAGAATTTCACCGAGACACAGAGAGACGAGCTCTGACGTGAGCGAACAGTGCGGAAAAGGCGACTAAAGCAAAAACGCAAACACGCACAGTCTTATAGGAACGCAAAGAACAATCTCCCCATAACAATGCAGCCCAAACTTCCTCAGCTTAAATCCGCAATTGCCTGCTTGCTGTTGCTTCTATCGTTGGCCGTGCCGGCTTTACCGGCGACGCCGGAACTGGTCTTAGCGCAGCCACTCACTTTGCGTTGGGTGTACGGTTCGGATCGAACCACCAATTTCACGCCCGCGACTGACGCCAAAAGCATTTACCTGCCGCTGGTCGACGGCACGTTAGTGGCCCTAAACGCGTCGGACGGAAAACTGCTGTGGAAAACTGAAGCCGGCGGCCACTTCTCTGCCGCTCCGGTCGCCGACGAAACCACGCTTTACGTCGCCACCGAGTACCCGACCGGTGATACTAGCGCTGCGCGCGGCACCTTGCGCGCGCTCAGCAAAGATACGGGTATCACTTTGTGGATGCGCACCCTGCAGGCGCCGCTGCGTGGCCGGCTGGCGGCGGGACCGAGCGCGGTGTTCGCAGGCGCGGCGAATGGCGTGGTGAACGCATTCGACAAGCGTACGGGTGCGACCATTTGGGCCAATAGTTACGGCGACGGATTCGACTCGCAGCCAACCCTCGTGGGCGAACGGCTGTATATCGGCAGCGTTGGTGGCTGGCTGCGCGCGCTGAATCAATCAAACGGCGAGGCTCTCTGGGTGGTGCGAACGCGCGGCGCGATTCGCGGTCCAATCGCGATCCGTGACGGCGTAATCTTCTTTGGATCCGATGACGGTCATGTATACGCAGTGCGCGACGACAGCGGCAAAATGGTCTGGAAGCGGCGCACCGGCGCTTCAGTCCAGGCGGTAGCCGTGGTGGAAGACGGCGTGCTGGCATCCTCGTTCGATAATTTCGCCTACCTGCTTTCGCTCAGCGGCGGCTCAGTCCGTTGGCGACAGTTATTGCCGGGGCGAGTACCGGCACGGCCCATCACCGCTGCGGATGGCGCCCTTTTCACGCCCCTGTCCACCGACAGCGCGATCGTTCTTAGTTTGAAAGACGGAAAGCCGGTAAATCGGTTGCAGATTGGCCAGGAGAACAGCAGCGGCGCGGCGCCAGTGGTGGTCCAGGAAATGGTTTTCCTGACGACGGCTAAAGGCCTGATGGCTTTCTCACCAAGCCGCTAACACCCGCACGAGAGATTTACGAAGCGTGTCAGTACCGGGAGCGATAGCGACCGGATCGTACACTCGACGTCGAATGGTCGATCCGCCTCGCTACCGCTCGGGGTACTGACACAAACGCTATCCTGACGCCGGCGCCTGCGACTTCCCTGAGAAGAGACGGAACAGGGGCGCCAAACCGCTCGAGAGCAGACCGTGCGCCATGTAGCCAACGACCAGAGCCAGCAGCACCCACTGCGAATACAGATAGATCAATCCAAATAAAGCTATCAGGAAGATGACATGCCGCGGGCTCAAGCGGCGGCCGGCGCCCACGGATTTGAAGCTGGTGAAGCGAATCGTGCTGATCATCAACACACTGAGAAAGGCGACCAGCACCAGCATTCCGATGGCGCGGGCTTCGAAGCGTTGGGTGTAACGCAGCGGAGTCGGCGCGAAATGCACGATGGCCGCAATCAGACATCCCGCCACCGGGATCGGCAGACCGACGAAACTCTTTTTATCGACTTTACTGGTCCCTTCGGCCATCGGGCGCGGGCGCATCGCCTGCACATTGAAGCGCGCCAGCCTGAAGCCGCCGCAGATGACATACATGAACGACAGAAACCAGGCGAGCTGCCGGACGTTAGGCCAGTCGCGCAAGGCGTAACCATAACCCCAGGCGTAGGCCAGCATCGCCGGCGCCAACCCGAAAGAGACAACGTCTGCCAGAGAGTCGAGCTGCACACCAATCTCGGTCGTGCTCTTGGTCATGCGCGCGATGCGCCCGTCCAGGGTGTCGCAAAGAAAGGCCAGGCCAATCGCGATCGCGGCATGATCGAACCGCACGGTCGCTTCGGCGACGGCCCCGCGTTCCAGCAGGCTGAAACCACTCATCGAGGCCATCAGCGAGTAAAAGCCCGCCAGAATGTTAAGCGAGGTGAACAGCGAAGGAACGACGTACACGCCTTTGCGCAGTCCTTTGCGCGCCGCGGGAGTCGGCGCGACCCCCAAATGATCCTGTCTCCGGAATCGAGAAACGTTCATTGTCTGATTCTCCCGATTATTGTGACGCCGCCACGCACGCGCGAGCCTTTTTTGACGACGACCTCGACACTGGACGGAAGAAGCACATCAGTGCGCGAGCTAAACTTGATCATGCCAAATCGTTCGCCCAATTCTACTCTGTCCCCTTCCCGCTTCCAACAAACAATTCTGCGGGCAAGGATTCCCGCAATTTGCGAGCATTTTACGCGGATGTTGTCGCCCTCAAGGGTGAGCGTGTTCTGCTCGTTCACGTCCCGGGCGCGTTCATCCGTAGCCATCAGAAACTTGCCCTTCCGGTATTGGACCGCCGTGATTTTCCCCGCAATCGGCGCCCGGTTTACGTGCACATCCAGGGGCGACAGAAAGATGCTGACCAGCGAGTCCGATCCAAGTTCAGGTTCACCGCGTCTCACCAGGGTTACGCGTCCGTCCGCGGGAGCAACGATGATGCCGGGTTCGGAGGGAATCGTGCGCCGCGGATCGCGAAAGAAGTAGGCCATGAAGGCGGCAAGGAGAATGAAGGCCATCGCCACCCACCACAGTCCGAACAGCATCGGAAGAATGGCGAGCGCCAGCGGAACCGCCACCCAGGGAATGCCATCACGAACCATAATAAAGTGGCCCAGACTTTAAATCTGGGCTGTCAATCGTCAGTGGTCAGTCGTCAGTTGGAAAAGAGATACAACTGACAACGGACCACTGGTTACTGACAGCACCGGCTGAGTCTGCGCTACCTATAAGAAACAAAACGGGGCCGAATCCCGACCGGCGTCGGGAATGTGTCGTCCCCGTCTATCGAGTCTGCGGCTGGCTGAGCCCGAAAACGCGCTCAGGCTGTTGTTACCGAAAAGGATTAGTGCTCAGTGCTGGAACGCTTCTCGTGTTCAAGCATCAACGAATACATCTGATCTTTGATGGCCAACTTCTTCTTTTTCAACGTCGTCTCTTCCAACTGTTCGTCATCGCTGGGATAAGCGAGGGCGGACAGCTCGCTCAAGCGTTGTTCGTATCGACCATGTTCCCGCACCAATTCGCGGAACTCAGAGTTGGTCATCATTAACTGCTCTTTCACAGAATCCGCCGTAGTCGTGTCCATTTCAGGAATCTCCTTCTACATTGTTAGTTGGAAAGAATGACCGCGGTGAGAAATTCTCACGGGGCTGTAGCATGGGCGAAATGTTAGCCAATTTAGCAGGCCAAATCAAGGCGTCTGTGTCAAAGAAACTGCCATTAACAGGGCATCTTCCACCGGAGATTTGTAGTAGCTCCGCCGCCGGCCAATTACTTCAAATCCGCAACCACGATAAAGCTGGTGCGCGCGGTCATTTCCCGCCCGAACTTCGAGAACTGCCTGCCGGGCATGCCGTTCGCGGCCCCAGGCGAGGGCCGTTTTCATCAGCATCTGCCCGATGCCACGTCCGCGAAATTCAGGCTTAACCGCCACGTTGTTGATGTGAATTTCATCGGCCAACTCGCGCGCCACGATGAACCCAACAATCGGGCGCTCGGCCTCACTCGTGGAATTGGTGATGCGCGCGACCAGCATGAGCGAGTTAGCGACGGACTGCAATTCCGCGTGATAAGCTTCCCAGCCCCACGGGCTCAGATTGCACATTTCTTCGAGCGCGACGACCTCGAGCAAGTCATGCTCAGTCATACGGTCGAGCGTGACGAATCTCTGATCACTGGAGATGGCGGTCTCAAGCATGAGTCTTTATTTCCGCGTCGGAAGCGCGGACGTAATTCGCGCGCAGTTCCTCAGGGTCGATCACGTTTCCTTTACGCCATTCGCGCGCAGCTAACTTTGCGACATCTTGGGCAAGTTCCGGGGACGGCGGCGCCAGCCTCCACCCATTCGTGTGCGGTGCAGGCGCGCCGACCTGTAGCTCGATTCCCTTCGCGCGGGCTTCGCTGCGGATTAATTCCACCTGCGCATGCGCGCCTTCGCCGGCCCACGTCAACTGCGCATGGTTGCCGTATTTCGCCACGAGGGCAGCGGGGCTGATGTGCGCAGGTTCATTGAGCGCTCCCACTTCGTTATCACGAACGGCGAACATCTGCGCGAAGACTTCGCCGCGTCCCGCGGGCAGCAATGCGACTATGCGATCGGCTGTGCCCGCCGCGTGTGCTACCGCCGCCAGCGTCGAAACGCCGACGCACTTGCGCTCAAGCGACACGGCGAGCGATTTCACGGTGGCCAACCCGATTCGTAATCCGGTGAAACTTCCGGGCCCGATGGCGGCCGCCAAAAGGTCAACCGTGGACAACTCGACACCCGCGTCTTTAAGCACCGCGTCGATGTTCTCAATCAGGTCCTGCGAATGCGAAGACGACGCGTCGCCCGGCCGCGAGGCAAGAATTTCTTCGCCGCGGGCGATGGCGACACCACCGGCGCGCGTGGCTGTTTCGATCGCAAGAATGACCGGTTCAGTGGACAGAGAATTTTACCCCTCGGTTGACATACGTAAAATGCGGGCGCAATGATCTTAAACCAGAAAATTGCAACGCGCGAGATCGTTGCGCGCAGAAAATAATCAAAATGCGAATTGGGGTACTCACAGGCGGGGGAGACTGTCCGGGGCTGAACGCGGCCATTCGCGCGATCGTGCGCTGCGCGACGCGAGACGGCGCCACCGTGCTCGGCATTCGGAATGGCTACCGCGGACTGGTGGAAAACGACATTGAAGAGCTGTCGCGGGACAAGGTGATCGGGATTCTGCCGCGGGGCGGCACAATTCTGGGCACCTCGCGATTCAATCCGCTCAAAGACGAAAGCTCTCTCTCAGCCTTCAAGGAAAATTTTGCGTCGCGGCAAATGGACGGGCTGGTCGTGGTTGGCGGTGAAGGCTCGCTTTCAGCGGCGCGCGATTTGTGGCGGCACCACCAGGTTAAACTCGTCGGAATTCCGAAGACGATTGACAACGACATCAGCGGCACCGATTTCACTTTCGGTTTCGACACGGCCGTGACGATCGTCACTGACGCCATCGATCGTCTCCATTCGACTGCCGAATCTCATCACCGGGTGATGGTGGTTGAGGTTATGGGTCGTCACACCGGGTGGATCGCCGCGTACGGTGGCCTCGCCGGCGGCGCGGACGTCGTGCTGGTTCCCGAGCATCCGTTTCGTATTTCGCGCGTGTGCGAATTGCTGTCGCACCGCAAATCCGAAGGGCGCGCTTTTTCCATCGTGGTGGTCGCGGAAGACGCGCATCCGCATCCGGACGAGGTATTCCTGAGCAAGGAGCAGTACGAGGCGATTTACCGTCACGATCGTCTGGGCGGCATCGGCGAAGCGCTGGCCAACGAGATCGAGCGCTGTATCGGTATTCAGGCGCGCGTGACCAAACTCGGATACGTGCAGCGCGGAGGTTCACCGACACCATTCGATCGGATTCTGGCAACGCGGTTCGGAATTAAGGCCTATGAAATGATTCAGGCTGGTGAATTCGGCCGGATGGCGGCCTTGCGCGGAAATAAGATTGAGTCAGCTTCATTGGATGAAGCCATCGGCGAACTCAAACGGCTGGACGAAGAGATTTATCGCATCGCCGAGATTTTCTTTGGCTAGACTGTGAGGAGCTTTGCAGCCGACTTCTTAGCTCCGAATCAATAAAAATGGCCGCGTGAGGAGCGAATCTTCACGCGGCCTTTTCCTGTCTATTGCTAACTGCTCACTGCCCACTGCGCACCGCTCACTGATTACGGTAGCGCCTCAATTACCAGATAGAACCGGAATGCTCCCGTCTTCTGGATTCCGAGCAGGAAGTTCACGTTGATGCTCTGGCCATCGGGCAGCCCGCCTGACAACGGCAAAGTCACAGTGGTATTCAGGCCGCCGCCATTTGCCGCCGGGTGATTCGGTGGCTGCTCAAGCGTCAGCCCGGTGACGTTGACCGAGCATGGTGCCGTAGTCGGCGTCCCCGTTGACGCGCAGGTATTCGCGTCGTTAACCATGCTGATGACTTGATTCGACGATGATCGGAGACGCAAATCGGCGAATGCACCTGACGGTTGCGTGGTCATGTCGATCACGCGGAACCGAAGCCTGGTAACGGTGCCCCCGGTTTGATTCACGACGCGACGACGAATCGTCATGGTCCCGAAGAGCGATGCGTTGACCGGGTCAGACGTGGTATTCCGATCGCGGTTTGGTGCGACCGCCTCCGAAACAGTCGCGTCGAGTAACACTAGATTTACGACCGGGTCGCGCTTGATTGGCGACGCGAGGTTCTCAGGGCCGGGGCTGCCTAAACGTTGCCCGGCTGACGTAGGCGCTCCGGTCGTGTCGCCAAAGATAAAGTCAGCCGCATTGTCCTGCGTATCGCGCGGCCGTCCCGGCGTCGGGCAACCGGCCTGGAACACGCATATCTGACGGAAGAAGGTGTGTTCCAGATTTTGCGCGACATCTGCCGGCGCGAGTGGCGCGTATCCGGCGGCCTCTTTGTACAGCGGGTTGGTTTCAGTGTTCGGACCGACCGAATCGAGGCGATTCGTCGCATTGAAGTTCGCCGCATTATTTGTGCGGAACACGGCCAGCGCGGTGTTATCCGGAACATCGGTCGTCCAGGTGGCGTCGCCCAGCGCCGCGTCTGTGCCGCCATAATCTTTCAGCGAATAGCCGTTTGTATTTGTGCCAAGGAAATGTCCGCGCGCCGGAATCGTCGTGCCGTTCGGGACAAAGAAGATCGGGACACCGCTCGAGTTTGCCACGGCCCAACCGGTCGAACCATCAGTGGTCGTCACGAACAGATCCTGATCCGTGCTGTTGTAGAGCTCAATAAATTCGTTGTTCGCCTGTTCCGTTGCGTTGGCGCCCGGTCCGCTCAAGCGGAACTCACTAATGATCAGTTGGCCGGCCGTGGCTGATTCGTCGTCATTCAGAATCGTCCCGAGGCCCGTATCATCAGTGATCGTCGCGCCGCCGGTCTGCCCCGACAAGACCACCGTGAAGTTCTCGATAAGTTCCGGCGTAGCGTCTCCATTGACCACGACCGTAATCGTCTTGGTCGGTTCTGTCACACCAAAGCTTAAGGTGCCGTTGTTCGGCGTGTAGTCGTTGTCTTCGCTGACCGGAAGGTCGTCCTGGGCAGTGCCGTCAACAGTGGTGAAATTCACATCAGTGGCGCCGTCACCGGTCTTCGTCACGGTGAAGACAAAGTTGGTTGTGCCGCCGGTTCCTTCAGCCAGCGTGACGTCACTGATGGACAACGAAGGCGGGGTCACGTTGAGAGTGGCCGAAGCGGTGCCACCGACGCCGCCCTCAGTTGAGCTCACGTTCCCCGTGGTGTTGTTCTTCGCGCCCAAAGTATTGACCTCCACGTTCACCGTGAAGGTGCACGTAGCGCCTCCCGTCAAAGTCGCGCCCGAGAGACTGATGCTGCTTGAGCCATCGGCCGCGGTAATCGTGCCGCCACCGCAACTTCCGGTCAGACCGTTGGGCGTCGCGACGATGAGTCCGGCCGGCAGCGGATCGGTAAAGCCGATTCCCGTAAGCGTGCTGCTGTTCGGATTACCGATCGTAAAGCTCAATGTAGTCGAACCGTTGGGCGGCACCGACACTGTGCCAAAGGCCTTGCTGATGGTGGGCGGCGCGACCGGTGCGCACGAGGCAGCACTGGTAAGGAACGGGTCGTAATCCACCGCTAAGGCCCCCGTGCCGGTGATGCTGTCGCCGGTTCCAGTCGGGTTACTGGCGATGGTCGGCCCGGTTGCGCTTCCCCAGTAGTTATTCTCAGCATTGATGCTGCCGGCGGGACTGTTATTGAGCATCCCAACGCCGTTGCCGAAGATGTTGTTATTGTTCGCGATCAGGCCATTTGTAGCATTCGCACTTATTTCCACGCCGGTAGAGTTGCCCGCAATGGTGTTGCAGGTAAACGTCGGCACGGCGGGCGTGTCATGGAAGACGCCGCGGATGCTGTCCGTAGAGCGGTTGCCGGTAAAGCGAATGTTCGGTGACACGGCCGAGGAGTTCGTAATACCGAGACCCTCAACCCGCGTATAACCTGCTGTCTGGAGTGCCGTCCGGTTGCCGTCCACGGTATTGTTCGTGACATCCACTGTCACCGTCTGTTGGATTGATTCAACGCGAATACCTTCATAAGTAGTCGGCGTCGTTACCTGTGACGGCATCGGTGTCTGAACGTATGACTGCACCGTGTTGTTGCGAATGGTGAAGCCCGGCAACCCGTAAACGTAGTGCAAATTGTGACGGATACCGATGCGGAACGTCGTGACGTCGTTGTTTTCGATGACCGACGCCGGATGCGTGGTGACGTTGCCGCTGAAATTCTCAATGACAATTCCTAAGCGCGAGCGGGTAACGACGTTGTTCGTCACGTCGGCCCAGCAATCGTCGGAAATGCGCAACGCCTGTCCAAAGGCACCGAGAACGTTATCGACCTTATTCGCAGTTATGCGGCTATTGGCATTTCTCGGACCGCCAATCCCAAAGGTATTTAGCCAAATCGCGATCTCGCCGATGTTCTGAACGATGTTGTTTTCAATTACCGCATCCATGTCGGCAGAGCCATCGCCGTAGATGCCGAACTCCGCGTCAACGTCAGAGCCGTTGAAGACAACGCCAGAGGCATTTAACGGGTTATCGCCGTCGACGGTGAAGCCTTTGAAGGTAACTCCACTGGCGCTGAAAGTGACCACAATGGGCCCGTTAAAGCCCGGGTTCAGCGGGTCGCTGGCAATTGGACTGATGATGGCTTCAGCGACTCGGACACCGGTGTTCGGGTTGATATTGGCGTTCGGGCCCAGCACGGTCAGACTCTTATTGACGGTGACATGCTCTTCATAAGTTCCCGCGCACACCTGAACCGTCTGACCGGCCAAAGCGGCAGTGATTGCAGATTGAATGGTCGTGTACGCGGCAGTCGGACACTGGACCAAATCGTCGTCAACCAGCAACAGATCGTCATCGGTAATCGTCAGCGTGGCCGTGTCCGGGCCGGCAATCGTCGCCCCCACCGGACTTGAGAGCACGATCGTTAGTGTCTCGTCGCCCTCGTACTTAGTGTCGCCATTTACGGTGATGGTAATGGTGCGGTCGGTCGAGTCTCCGTTCGGCCATTGCAGTGTTCCGGTTGGCGAACTGACTGAATAGTCATTATCAGCGACGGTCGCCGAGCCATCGTTGATGGTGTAATTGACTGAAGCCGGCCGATTAGACCCGCCGACCCGCTGCACCGTGAAAGTTACTGTGTGCGACCCGGTATTAGTTTCCGGATCACTGATTGCCGTTTGGGCGAACTGAAGCTGCCCAGCGTTGAACGTCGTGGGCGTGAAGCACAGCGAGAATTCTGAGGTGTTATTGTTGACGCTCGTGGCCGTCGCCGTAATTTGATCGGTCAGATTAAGCGTCGCCGGACTGAATCTCCACCCGCCGAGGCCGTTCGCATCGGTGGTCGTGGTGGTCGACCCAAGATAAGTCTTCCCTTCCCCATTACCTGACGTGTCGCAAACAGTGTTCGCATACAAATCGATCGTGAAGGTCTGGTTCGGCACCGAGCTTAACGTCCCTGAGATCAGGTGGGGACTACCAACCACCGCTGACCGGATGACCGGGAAGTTCTGCAATGCATTCGGACCGCTATCCGCATCAGGCGCAGCGTCGTTGGCGGTCTCCCCATCGACCGGTCCATGATCGATTCCCAGATGCGAAGCGGTCGTGCCGTTCGAGAAGATCGAATTACCACGGATGACGTTTCCAATGCCTGCATCCGGCAACGACACGCCATCGTTTGCGTTGAAAGCGATAATGTTCGGTTCACCGGAAGCCGTGCCGCCGATTGTGTTGAATACCGCGCTCCCGCCGGTGAGGTGAATGCCGTTCCCGCCATTGCCCAGCGCGCTGACGCCATCAGCCTTGGTGCCGACGTAGTTGCCGTGGACGATACTGCTGTTGAAGTTCGTGAACAGAATTCCGTGGCTATCGTTGCCCGAGAGCAAGTTGGCGAGTTGAGGGGTAGTACCGCCAATGGTCATATTGTTGGCGCCCAGCACGCCACTACCCGTATTCCCCAGGTCGAGAGTGCCGCTGACATCGGTACCGATGAAATTACCGGTGACCGCGCCACTGGATTGCAGGCCGTGGTCGGTGAATCTGTTGATCACAAGACCGCGGACGATTGACGATCCATTTGAGACCACCAGACCAGTCACCGTAGCGCCCGCGCTGGAGCCTTCCACTTCAATTCTGAGCACGGCGTTGGTGCTGGTCGCGGAAGTGTTCACCGCGGCCTCGGTCTGGGTATAACCGTCAACAGTGGCTGCCTGCGTCAGGGCCGGCAAGGCGGAAGCCGGCAGAATCGACCACCAGCCGTGCGGCCAATCCGGATCCTTGTCGACCGGCAAGGCCGCATCGTTTGCCGCCGTGGTCACGAGCACGTGCGTCAGGTCATGGGTTACCTGGTTCGCAACCCCATCATCCTTGTAGTAGAAGTGGCGCGCGTCATTCGCCGGGATCGCAAAGTTAATTGCCGTAGCCGCGGGACTCGCGTTCGCCGCGTTGATTGCTTCGCGCAAAGTGCAACCGTTACCGCTGCCAATGGGCAGGCACGACCCATCGTCGCCGTCCGCGGTCGTGTTCACGACGAACCCTCCCGAGGGAACATCGTCGTTGGTTATCGTGCCGACTGCCTGGCCATCGCTGATTGTGGCGTCTACCGGGCCAGAGAGAGTCACCAGGAATGTCTCATTGGCTTCAAAAACGCTGTCACGGCACACGAGAATCGTGACCGTCTGGGACGTCGAACCGGGACCGCTGGCCGGGAATATCACGGTGCCGCTGTTCGGAATGTAGTCCACGCCGGGAGTGCTGCAATCGGCGCCGGAAGTCGCCGGATTTACGCCACCGGTATCGTCGGCGGTCTGGAAGGTGACGCTCGCTTGTTCGGTAGTCGTCCCCGTCTTGGTGACGGTGAAATTAAACTGCTTCGTCAGCGGCGGAACTGCGGTGGTACCTTCCGTCGCCGTCAGATCATTAATCGAAATAGAGGGCGCCGCATCATCATTCGTGATTGTGCCGGTACCCTGCGGGTCTGAGATGGTCGCGTTCGTCGGCAGACTCAGATTCACCACGAAGGTTTCGGTTTGCTCGAAGTTCGTGTCGCCGTTCGCCTGCACCTGGAACGGCTGCGTGGTCACATTTGGCGCGAACGTCAGGATCGTTGGACCGGCGCCGTTGTAGTCGGCATTGGAAATCAGGGCAGTGCCGTCCGCAGTCTGAGCGGTGACGGTTATCGTTTGATAGGACGCGTTTGACAGGCTCACCGTGAAATTGAAGTCCGTGGTCCCGCTGTCCCCTTCAAAGGCCGTGACGTCGTCGATCAGGATCGTCGGCTGCGTGTCGTCGTTAGTAATCGTGCCGACGCCCTGACCGTCCAGAATTGTCGCGTTCACTGGGCCCGAAAGATTGACGAAGAACTGGTCGTTAAGTTCAAACTTGGTATCGCCGTTTACCTGAATGGTTACCGGTTTACTGGTCTCACCCGGATTGAAGGTTATTCCAGTTGAAGCGACTGCGTTGTAATCCAGGTCGGCAGTCGTAGCTGAATCATCAGCGGTCTGGTAGTTCACCGTGATGGTTTGACTGCTTGATTCAGTAAGCGTGACGTTGAAGGTAAAGGCCGTAGTGCCCCCGTTGGTCTCGACCTGGGTCACATCGTTGATAGAGAGTTGCGGTCCCGGCTCAAAGTCGTAGGTCACGAGCGCGCCGTTATGTTGCAGCCGGAAGTTGTCGACGTTGCCGTCGAAGCCCGGCGCCCACGGCCCACCCGCCTTAAAGAGCACGGCGCTGCCAACCGCGTTGCGCACGCCGGCGTTCGGGAACAGCGACAGCACCTGCGCCCAGGTGCAAGGCGACGCGGGCTGACATGGCTGGGGAACGCCGGCGACGTTGTTGACCGTTACGGTCGTTCGCGTCCCGTACCACATGCCGCCTCGCGCGTCCCAGTTCTGCCAGACGTTCTGCGCCACAGCACCCTGCGCCGGCGACAGGTACGGTTCAAAGACCAGACGCCCGGAGTACGCAGTCGCCGCGTCGTTGAGGTCGTAGTCGATGTCGAACTGCAGCGAATTCGCCACCACGGTGTTCGTGTTGTTGTTCTGATAGCTGTGATAGAGCAGCGCCAGCAGGTCATCCGCGCGCGTTCCGTTGTAATTGAAGACGCCGAGGGCATGACGTCCCTGCGCGTCCACGGTCAGGAACGCACTGCCCGTTCCGAGTGGCGGCGTCGCCGGGCCAATCTCAAAACCTCCCGATCCCGTTCCCGTGCCGGGCAGGTCATCGAAGAAGAACCAGCCGTTCGGGGTCACATACGAGACCACTACAGTGTTCGCAACTCCCTGGAAGCCGTTCGTTCCC
Source organism: Pyrinomonadaceae bacterium (assembly GCA_036277115.1). Classification (NCBI taxonomy): domain Bacteria; kingdom Pseudomonadati; phylum Acidobacteriota; class Blastocatellia; order Blastocatellales; family Pyrinomonadaceae; species Pyrinomonadaceae bacterium. The sequence continues at coordinate 589,646 of DASUNM010000021.1, read as the reverse complement.
CGACCGGGAACTGTCTCGACATCGGTGTCGGTCCCGCTCAACAGGAATGGCGTGTACTGGAAGTTGGCCGACGCCGGACCGGCAATGTCGGGCTGACCTCCCGGAGGCGTGGCCGAGCCGCCATAAAGCACAGGAATCTGCACCGCGTAGCCTGGTTCAGCACTGTTCGCCGTGGTCACGACCGGCGAGGTGGTCCCGAACCAGTTGCCGCGGAAGTTCTTGTAGTTTGTCGTGGCCGGCGGCGGGAGAGATCCACCCGACTGGCGATCAACGATCTGCCCGTACCAGTTGGCGCTGATGCTGTTGTTATTAAAGGCACCATGGAGGGCTTGCTGGACCGGACTGTTCGTGCCGCCACTGGCATCGAGGAACAGGACGCCGACCGTCCAGTTGTTGGTGATGAAGTTCTCGATCACCGTCATCTGGTCAGTCTGGTTACGGAAGATCAGGCCTGTCCGGTTGAAGTCGATGACGTTGTTGCGAATCGTGTGGCCGCCGCTGTTGTTGATGTCGATGCCGGTGCGATTACCGGTAATGACGTTATCGCGAATGAGTGCCCCAGTGACCGATAGGCCCTGAATTGCCACGCCTACCGAATTCAGATTCGGATTGTTCCAGTCGGTGGTGTTGTTGCCCGCCCGCGTAATGGTCATGCCCGCCAGGGTGACGTTACTTGCGGTGATCTGGAATGTCGCGCCGGAACCGCCAATCGGTCCCACCACACTTACCGAGCCAGCACCCGCACCGAGGATGCTCACGCCGGCTTTATAAACGTTAACGTCCTCGTTGTACGTTCCCGCGTAAACGATCACCGTGCCACCGACAGCCACGCCGTCGACGCCACCCTGAATCGTCGCGAACGAATCGCAGCCAAAGTTAGTGGCGAGACCGCCGCCATCAGGATCGGTTCCCAGCGGAGTACCCGTCCAACTGTCGTCCACATAAACCGTCGCCTGGGGCGGACAGGCATCGTCGTTCTGAATAGTTCCAAGTCCGGATGCGTCGCCGATCGTCGCGCCGGACGCGTTCGAAAGCTGCAGAGTAAACGTCTCGTCAGGTTCGACCGCGAGCTCGCCGTTGACGAACACAGTCACCTGCTTGGTCGTCTCGGACGGAAGGAACGTCACATTGGTGACCGGAATCGCGGTGAAGTCCGTCGGCGATACTGCTGTGCCAGGAACGGTTTCGTAATCGACACTGGCGTTGAACGCTGTTGCCCCCGTCTTGGTGATGGTGAAGATAAACGAAGTGCTGCCCGGCCCGCCGTTCCCTTCTGCCATGGTCACGTCGTCGATGGTGAACGACGGCGCGGTGACCGTAATTGGCGCGCAAGTCTGCTGATTATCGACGTCTGCGCACGCGGAGCCATTCGAGCTGTTCGTCGAAGTAAACGTGGATGTCGTCTGACCAGAGCTAAACGAGTTAGTGGTCGGCAACATCGTGCCATTGGTCGCGCTGAAACTTGCGTCGGGCAGTGGCAGTATCGCGGCCCCACCGTGCGCGGGATTGCCGATTCCGCTGTTCCTCGTCATGTCGGCCGTGATGGTCGAAGTGCCGCCCGGAGTTATCGAACTGGGCGAAGCGCTCACCAGGAGAACGACCCAGGGGTCAAAGTCGGCAGTGCCGGTAACGCTGTCGCAGCCGGGATTTCCCGGTCCCGCGTTGCAACCCCACCAATTGTTCTCAGCCGTGACGTTACCGTCGACGTTATTCAGCCCGGTGGTATTGCCGACGATGCGATTGAACCTGATGTTGGCCACGCCCTGGCTCTGCACCAGCAAGCCCGTGCCGTTGTTTGTAATCGTATTGCCTTCAACGATAACCGGCTGATTGCCGCTGAAGTTCTGACCGGCCAGCCACTGGAAGCCAATGTTCGCGCCACTGATTGAGTTGCCCGAGTAGGTGACCGTCGTCGTGGCCGACGAATGCGAAGTTACCCGGAAGGCGCGCTGGAGGTTCGTCGCCGGATTATTTCCACCGGCTTGATTGATGAACTGATTGCCGCTCAGAGTAATGTCGCTGCTATGGGCGTGCGCATTTTCCCAAATACCAAGGACTACCTGCGGGTTAGCGGCATCCTGCGCGTTTAAGACCCGCACAATGTTGTTCGTGATTTGCAGGCCGTCATAGACCGCGCCGCCGCTGGTATTGCTTTGCAGGGCAACGTCGGTGGCGAAGTTCGCGCCCGCGCTGATGCCATCGCCCTGGATCTCGATCGTGTTGCCTGAGATCACCTGGTTCGCGCCGAATGAGAGGTGGATCGCGATGTTCTGATTGACGTCTGCCGGCGCCACCGTCGCGTTCAAGTCGCGCGCCATCCGAATGTAGTTGTTGCTGAGCTGCGTGTTGTTATAGGCATCACTGCCGCCCGGACTCTGGAAGAAGCCAATAGACAGGTCAAAGTCGAGGAAGCGAATGTTCGAGATCGTCCAATTTTGATTATCGCCGAGGAAGAAGGCGAACACGCCTTCCAGATTTACGCCCGCCAGATCGCCCGGTCCCTGGATTTCGCCGTCGCCCAGATTGTCCGCCGTGAAGGTCACGTTGTTCACGTTCGCCTTCGGCGTGATGCCGTAGTCGTCGTTTGAGAAACTACCGCCGGTCTGGCCGTCACTACCGAGCGCCCAACTCGCCGCCGCATTCGTCTCAGTCCAATTGAACGTTCCGAGCAGCTTGATGGTCTGGCCGCTGAAGGCCGCCTGCACTGCGTTGTTGATGCGCGTGTAGTCGTTGTCGGTCGCCGTTGGCGTCGTCGCTGGCGTAACCGTCAGGGTACTGACGCCCACGATCTGAATGTCGAAGGTGTAGGGATTCTCGTCGCTGTCGTCATTCGTGATGGAAACGGTTGCCGTGCGCGTACCGACGGCACTGGCGCCTGCGAAAATGGTGAATGTGGTCGAGCCGCTCGGGGTGACCGGTGAGCTGGGCTGCGAAGTCACCGTGAAGTCACTCGCATTCGGACCCGTAATCTGGACGAACGGAGTTCCGCTCAGCGTCAGATTTGCGGCACCGGTATTCTCGATCGTGAACGTATGACTTGACGGGGTGCTGCCAAAGTCGGTTCCGTCCGCCAGGTCAGGCGTCGTATCGCCGTCCGGAATCGAGATGCCATTGCCCTTCACGTCAATTTCGGGCGTAAGCGATTCGCCTACGGCGAAGTCACTCATGGTCGCCATGCCGGTCGCTTGCGTGCTGGTCGCAGTTTTCGTTCCGACACTCGGCGATGTCCACACGCCAGCGTCTTTCTTGCGCACGATGAAGTTTGCCGGGTTGGCGCCGCCGTCGATCAGACCGGCGGTGAAGTTGAACGTGGCGTCATAAGTGCTGAAGGCAATGGATCCGTCCCTCGTGAGGTTCCAGTACTCATTGACGCTGAGGTTCTTGTTGATTCCCGAAGTGTCGGCTGTCGTATCGGCGTGGTCTCCACTGAAAGTATTCGCGGTAACGTCGCCAGAGACTGAAACCGCCGCAAAACTCAGATTGACAGGGGTGTACGCAGTGGTGGTTCCAATCTCAAACGTCCGCGAGAGATCACTCCCGGTAAAGTTTTTCTTCAGGCCGCCGACGATGTAGCCCGTGGCACCGCCATTTAGAATCGCTGGGGACGAAACAGTAAAGGTCTTGGTGTTGGGGTTCGTTAGGCCCAGCAACACAATGCGCGAAAGGGTCAGCGTCGTAGTGTTGGTTAAGGCAACGTTTCCGTCCAGGTTAAGGGCCCGCGCATTGCTCCCGTCGTTTCCAAATGTGATTGAGCTTGCGGGTCTGCTGATTGTGACCCCGCCAGGCGCGATCAGCGTAATGTCCGGCAAAGAACCGGTGCCGATGCCGGTACTACTGATGCTGCCACCGATCGTCACGGCGGCCGAACCGCTACCCGTATAGGTGAGCGAAGAGTTGGTTGCGCCCGCCGCCCTGACCGTCAGGTCTTCGAATTGGAAGTCGCCCGTACCGGTATCAGAGACCGTGACCGCCGTTAAGCCATTGCCAATCTCAAGGTTCGCATAAATCCGGCCGTTGGCCTGGAAGCCTGAGGTCGTAAACCAACGCGCCATGCTGCCGCTCGCAAAGTTCACAATCTGCGAATCGCTGGCGGCGCCAAAAGGACTGTCGCCGGACTGATGGGTGTAAAACGCTCCGCTTTGGAAAACGATCGAGCCTGCTCCGGCTCCGGCGGCATTAGTACCAAACGGATTCCCTACATAACCGGCTAAGGCGGTACAGTTTGTCGCGGTCGGGAACGTTACTGCGCCTGCGTCGGCGGCGATGAGCCGGCTGCCACCCGTACTTTCGAAACTGAGCAAGTTATCGATGTTGCCGGTCGCTCCGGTTGGGAGCGAGATCGTTAGCTGGCTAGTACCAGACAACTTCACTTGTGACGACCCAGTCACATCAAAGTCGGTTCCGGCGGCGCCGGCGATCGTCAAAGTATTCGCGGCAGCACTGCTCAGCGTAACCGCAGCGCCATTGATAAAGCGGAACTGCGCAATGGTTTGGGTGGGAATGTTGTCGATATTTGTCGTCGGGGTCGACGTACCGTCAACGACGAGCACGTCAGTCACAGCGGGCACCAGACGATCGGGATTCCAATTGAGTGCGTTTTGATAACTATCGTCGGTGCCGGGCAATAACGGAGCCCATGTGTAAGTCGCGGGAAGCGCTGCGGTAGTACCATTTAGTGAAACGTTAACGGCGTTAGTAGTCGTGTCAAACCCGCCGGCTCCGGTGCCAGCGGTTGCCCCATAACCGTAGAGACGGAAAGTGGTAGCTGTCGTGAGGTTGGTCAAACCAGAAATCGTAATCGTGTTTCCGGTGGTTAACGTTGTGCCGGGAAAATTGACGGTTCCAATATCTGTAGCAAACCCATCTACCGAAGACCGCAGGGTCACGTTGTTTGGCCCAGTACTAGAACGCTCCCAATTAAAAACGAATGAGGTTGGGGTAAAGGAAAAGCCTACGTTGGGTGTGACGATGAATTCAATGTAATCATGGCCGGCAATCGACTCGGCTAACGTCGTTGGATTCGTATCCCCACCATCAAACCAGGCATTACCTCCGAAGCGGTTTCCATTTCCAGATCCAGTCACGCCGGCGCCCAAAGTTAGGTTAGCGGCTGAGATGTTTGTGTTATTAAAGACGCTAGGTTCAGTCGTCTCGGTTCCCACATTTCCGAAAGTGTTCCAGTCGAGCAGTTGGCCAAGGAACAGCGGGGCCGGCCTCAACGTCCGCGCACTTCTACCCGCCAGGATCTTGCTATAGATGTCGGGATTGCCGCCAAGCCAACTAAACCGTGATGAGTGATGAGTTCTGAGTGAGTCGTCGGCCGAAGGTGCTGCCTCAGTGCGCGCGATGAAGGGCAAAGCGCCGAGGGCTAAGAGCAGAGAGCAAAGGACAACGAGCCGAACAATTCGCACATTGCGCTTTGCGCGTAGGCCGTGGGGCGTGTGGGACATCCGTGCGGGCGAGCTCCTCTTAAATCCAGAAGGCAGTTAGCAGGGGCAGTAGGTGGGAAAACCTATCTGACGAATGCTACCGCTTGTTCTCCACTAAAGGCTAAGAGCTAAGAGGTAAGAGCTAAGGCCGATAACGCTGACGCTTTGCACTTCGCTTGGCACTTCGCCGCAATGCGCTGACAACTGAGACGAATCTAAAATCCTAAAGTCAACAAGCACCCTTAATGGCGTACTGGTCGACACAAAACACTGTGGGCGTCGCGCAGATTATGCGGATGCAAGCGAAAAGTCAATTAAAAATAAGGGAGCCGGGGGTCAAAAGTCAGGAGTTGGGGGTTATCGGGGGGTAGTGGGCGCAATCATTCTTGGCCTTACCGTCGGCTTGCCAGAAATTTTCTTTTCCAGCTTCCAATATAATTACAGCCCATGCACGTCATATCCCGTGACGCTCCTTGTTATTACCTTACGTCGGTGACCAAAAAGCGCCTTCCGGTTTTTCGTACCGATGAAATTAAGATTGTCACCTGCGCGGCTATCAACGAAGCGCGCGCCTCAGGGGAATTTGCCCTGTACGCCTACGTCATCATGCCTGACCATTTGCATCTCGTTACCGATTCCACCCTTTCTCCGTCCAAGACTCTCCAGTTTATCAATGGTATTACGAGCCGCCGCATCATCAACTATCTGAAAGAGAACAACCACGAACGCTCGTTGCTTAAATTGCGAAACCAAACGCGACGTCATCAATATCGCTTTTCGCTCTGGGATCATCATCCCGACGCGCGATTGTTGCTGACAGAGAAGATGCTCATGGAGCGCGTACATTACACGCATAACAATCCCGTCCGTGCAGGATTGGTGAGCCGACCGGAAGATTATCGATGGTCGAGTGTGAGGTGCTGGACCGGCAATCTCCTTGAGGACGAGCCGTTGTTGATGGACATCAATCAAATAAGATGGAGGAGGAGTTAGCGGAGAGTCTCCTCGTTAGTTTGAATATGAGGGAGTTGCGCCTCCGGCGCCGCACATAGCGGAAAGCCTCCGGCTTTCCGGAGTCTTATACCGTTTTTTCGGCTGAGGCTGAGCCTCAGCCGTAGAAAAATATAAACACGCGCACGGTAAGCCAAAGGCTTACCGCCATGTGCTGCGCCCAAGGCGCAAGAGAGGCTTTCCGCTATGTGCGGCGCCGGAGGCGCAAGAGGGTCGCCCAGTGGTGCGCCGAAGGCGCAAACCCACCCACCCCCGAATGCGCTCTGCTCAACTCATGTTGTATTATCCCGCACTCGCACGCGGCGCTGAACTGCTCACCGCTTTTTCACTGCCCAAAGGCTCACTGAGTTATGACTTCCAACGCTACGCCCATGGTTCGCCAGTATCAGGAGCTGAAGGCACAGCATCCCGGGACGCTTCTCTTTTTCCGGCTCGGCGACTTCTACGAACTGTTCTTTGACGATGCGGTGACGGGCGCCCGCGAGTTGCAGATCACCCTCACCGCGCGTCAGAAAGACAGCAAAGATCCGATTCCCATGTGCGGTGTGCCGCATCACTCGGCGGCGAACTACATCGCGAAGCTCGTGCGCAAAGGCTATCGCGTAGCTATTTGCGAGCAGACCGAAAGTGCTTCCCCCACGAAGAAGCTGGTGAAGCGCGAAGTCGTGCGCATCGTGACCCCCGGCACGCCGATCGATCCGCAACTACTCGAGCCGCGCGAGTCGGTTTACCTCGGGGCCGTCTGCGCGCAAGGCGAGACCGTCGGCGCCGCATTCCTCGATATCTCGACGGGGGAGTTTCGCGCGACACAGGCGACGGGCAAGGACGCCTGGGAGAAGATCGTCGCAGACATCGAGTCGTACGCGCCGCGCGAATTGATCTTTCCCCAATCATTGAGTGCTCTGGTGCGGGCGGGATTTAAGAGTGAACAAAAGACGGCGCCCTTGCCGCTGCAGAAGGAGGTCAGAGATCAGAGGTCAGAGGTCGGCAAGTCAGTACCACCTGCGGTAGCGGGTGGGTCGTTAGCAGATCAATCCGTCGCGGACCCACCCGTTACCACGGGTGGTACTGACTCGGTTACTGCGATTGACGCGCTGTGTTCAACCCCCGGCTATTCTCTTTCAGCCCTTCAGGCTAAAAGTGCCGACACCCGACACCCGACACCTGACACCCTCTCCCTGACACCCTACACCCTTACTCCAATCGACGACTGGCTCTGGCAAACCGACGATAGCGCCGCGCTCCTTATTAAACAGTTCGGCGTGCGCTCGCTCGATGGTTATGGGCTGACACGCAAGCACGAAGCGATTCGCGCCGCCGGTTCGTGCCTGCGCTATGCGCAAGAGACGCAACGCGCCGCGGCGGCGCACATCGCGGACATCGTTTACTTCGAGCCGCAGGATCATCTGGTGCTCGATCAAATTACCGTTCGCAATCTCGAATTGGTGGAAGCGATGGGCGGCGCTTCGCGCTCGCTGCTCGATGTCATCGATGAGACAGTGACGGGCATGGGCGCGCGTCTGCTGCGATCCTGGTTACTGCGTCCTTCGATTCGTCGCGGTGAGATCGAAGCGCGTCACGGCGCTGTCGCGGAACTGCATGCATCGCACATGAAGCGCGATCGTTTGCGCGTGCTGCTGAAAGAAATCTCAGACGTTGAGCGTTTGACGGGTCGCTTGAATCTTGGTTCGGCGACGGCGCGCGATCTGGTGGCGCTGCGCCGCTCGCTCGATCAGGTGCCGCAGATTCGAGAGGCGCTTCGGAATGCTGACTCTTCCCTGCTCCAGGTTCTTAACGAAGCGGCCGATGAGCTGGCGGACGTGCGCGCCCTTATTGCGAATGCGATCGAAGACGATCCACCACCGAAAGTTGTCGACGGCGGCGTGATTCGCACCGGCTACTCGACTGAGCTTGACGAGCTGCGCTCTCTGAGTCGAGACGCAAAACAAATCATAGCCGCGATGGAACAGGAAGAGCGCGCCCGCACCGGCATCGGGACTTTGCGCATTCGCTTTAATAACGTGTTCGGTTACTTCCTCGAAGTGTCGAAGGCGAACGCGGCGCGCGTGCCCGAAGATTACGAACGCCGGCAAACTCTGGCGAATGCCGAACGGTTCACCACACCCGCCTTGAAAGAGTACGAGGCGAAGGTGCTCGGGGCGGAAGAACGCATCCTGCAAATGGAGTCGGAAATCTTTTCGCTCGTCTGCCGTCAGGTGGCGGCTGAGACTTTGCGAATCCAGGCGACGGCGCGCGCGCTCGCCTGTCTGGATGCGGTGTCTTCGCTGGCTGAGGCGGCGGTGCGGCGTCGCTGCGTTAAGCCTTTGATGCACGACGGCGACGAAATCGAAATCATCCACGGGCGCCATCCGGTTATCGAAGTCTTCAATGAAGAGCCGTTCGTACCGAACAGCGTCTATCTGAACAACTCGACCGACAGACTGCTAATCATTACGGGGCCGAACATGGGTGGCAAGAGCACGGTGTTGCGACAGACGGCTATCATTTCCATCCTCGCGCAGATGGGATCGTTCGTTCCGGCTGAGAAAGCGCGGCTGCCTTTGCTCGATCGCGTCTGGACGCGGGTGGGAGCGTCGGATGATCTGGCGCGTGGGCGTTCGACCTTCATGGTCGAGATGACTGAGACGGCGGCGATCCTGCACAACGCGACGCCGCGATCGCTGGTGCTGCTCGATGAGATTGGCCGCGGGACCGCGACCTTCGACGGCTTGTCGATCGCCTGGGCCGTGGCAGAGTACCTGCACGATTCATCTGAGCACGCGGCGAAGACTCTGTTCGCGACGCACTATCACGAGCTGACGGAACTGGCTGAGCGTCTACCCGGCGCGCAGAACTATCAAATCACTGCGACGGAACGTGAAGGTGAAGTTGTGTTCCTGCATCGCCTTGAGCGTGGCAGTGCTTCGAAGTCTTACGGAATCGAAGTGGCGCGACTGGCAGGCATGCCCCCCACTGCCCTGGCCCGCGCCCGCGAAGTCTTGCAGCGACTGGAACGATATGAGTTGGATGTGTTCGCGGAAGAAGAATCAATCATCGAGTCGCAGCGTGTGGCGGCGGCTTCCGCGGGCGCGACTGCGGTTGAAGAGCAGGCGTTGACGAAGGCTGCGACCCGCGCGGGCCGGCGCCGTCTTGCTGCGCAGAGTTCCCTGTTCGATTTAGCGAATCAAAAAGTCGTCGATGAGCTGCGCGCGACCAATGTTGATAAGCTGAGTGATTCGGACGCGAAGACGATGCTGAAAGAGATGAAGAAGAAGCTGGTGTAGATCTACCGCCTGTATTTGGGCAGAAACCCGACCGTAAGGGAGGGTGCTCAGATGTTCGAGTCTGATTTCGATTACAACCAATATCCGCTCGCCTATTTAATCACCGTTCGCACTTTCGGAACCTGGCTTCACGGTGACGAGCCGATATCAGTTGATCGTCATGGCCTGAACGTGTACGGAAGACGCCGCCGACCCCCAAACGAAACTCTCCACGCAATCATGCTTCACAACATGAAACAAGACGCATTCCTCCTCAATGACGAGCAACGGGCGACGGTAAAGAGTGCGATTGAAGGTGTCTGCCAGCATCGAGAGTATCACCTGTCGGCAGTGAATGTACGAACCAATCACTTTCACGTGGTCGTTTCTGCTCAATGCAAGCCCGAGCCAGTCGCTGATGCATTTAAGAGTTATGCGACGCGTCAACTACGCGCAGACGGGTTGATCGGGAAGAAGGTTCGACCATGGGCTCGCGGTAAGAGCCGCCGCTATCTCTGGAAGCCGAGGCATGTGTCACGGGCCATTGATTACGTGCTCTACGGGCAAGGAGATATTCCAGATTTCGAGGATTGATTGCACCCTCCCTCACGGTCGGGTTTCCGCCATGGGCTCGCAGTCCTCAGCTCGCCTTGGCGGCGTCCTTTATCACCAGATCAAAAGTTCCGGGTGCGACTTTGCGGAAGCGGGTGTTGCGGTTCAGCGAGACGGCTATGCTGATGGTGGGATTGTTGCCTGTGAAACTGAATCCGCCTTCCATCAGACGATTGTAGATCTCGTTGACATGCAGCGGGCCGTTGGCCTCGCGTAAAAGCATCGTCGCGGCTTGCGGAATAGTGCGGTCGTAGAATCGATCGTCAATAGCGGTGACGTTCGATTTGATCGGCGGCACATTGTGACGAACGGGGGCCGACGGATGCTCTGCCAGTTCAGCGTGGGCCAGCCGGCGCTGTATCTCAACTTCCAATTCACCAACTGAACGCGTACCGACCTGGGTCGCTGGTCCGGTCATCACATTCGACAGCAGGCGAAATATCGCTGCTTCGGTTTGACCGGCAAGGGTGTCCATCTCGGCCAACTCAGCGCGGATGATTTCCGATTCTGATTCCAGCTCGGCGAGACGCGCCGCCAGACGGGTTCGCGCCCCACGTGATTGCCGCAGGCTTTGCTCAAGTCGGGCGATGAGGGTTTCGTTAGCCATCAGACATTGCCGATTGTAGATTTCCGATTGCCTGTTGGCAATAAAATTAAGCATTCCCGTTTAGAGGCGGGCTACCGCCCGCCAATTTCCGACGCCAATCAAAAAGGCGGCAGTAGCCCGCCTCTAAACGTTCTTTAACGTGAGAAGAGAAAAGCGGCGACAAGGCGCCGCATTCCAAAATTATCGATCGCGTTCAACGATATAAATGGGAATCGCGGCCAGGGCCTGGGCGTGCGGGCGGTCATTCAGACCGTTGAGCGAGTTACGCGCGGCTTCTGCGTATTCAACCGCACGCTCTTTAGCCATTTGCAGCGCGCCGGTTTCCTGCAGAGCTTCAATCAAACGCGCGCGTGAGATGCTTTCGTAACCCTGGTTCGCGATCACCGACTGGATGTCGGTCCGCCATTCCGGATTTCGCTGAAGCAGAAAGATCAGAGGTAGTGAGACCTTGCCTTCTATTAGGTCCGCTCCGGCAGGCTTGCCCAGCGACTCTTCCGTGCCGGTGAAATCCAGCAGGTCATCGACAAGCTGAAACGCAGTGCCCAGGTTCATGCCGAAATCGCGCAGTCTCGCTTGCGTGTGGGGATCCGCGCCGCCGAGCAGCGCGCCGATTTCACAACAGGCGCTGAACAGATACGCCGTCTTGCGCGCGATCACATCGAAGTATTGCTCTTCAGAAATATCCGTCCGGCCAAGCAGGGTCAGTTGCAGCAGCTCGCCTTCGGTCATCTTCCGGGTGACTGCAGTGAGAATGTCGAGGATGGCCAGCGAGCGTTCGGCCAGACTGGTCTCAAACGCGGACATGTAAAGCCAGTCGCCCATCAATACGGCCGTCTGATTTCCAAATTCCGAATTGATCGAGGGACGGTTGCGACGGGTCTCAGCTTTGTCGATCACGTCGTCGTGCACGAGCGTGGCCGTGTGCAGAAATTCCATCACGGTCGCCATGCGAATCGAACTGACGTTTGAGCCATCGCCGCCGACCGCGTAGTTCGAAAGAATTGTCAGCGCCGGCCGCACGCGTTTCCCGCCTGAACGCCGCAGGTACTCGCCGATGTAAGCAATGACCTGGATGTTCGAACGCGCTTGCCGCTCGAACTCTTCCTCAACCAGGTGCAACTCCGGCGCGATCAACTCAAAGATGCGCCGCGCCGTAAGCTGCACATCGTCGAGGAGCGCTGATTGGGTAGTTGCCTGCATTTTCTATTTACGATTCACGATTTACCATTCACTAATTGGATCGGTAATTCGTAAACTGCATATTAATTCCGAAGTCCTTCGCCTTCAGGTTCGCGATCACTGTCTGTAAAGTGTCGCGATCCTTACCCGAGACGCGAACCGTATCACCCTGGATCGAGGCCTGGACTTTGACCTTTGAATCCTTGATGGCCTTCACAATCTCCTTGGCCTTCTCTTGCGGGATGCCTTGCTGAATCTCCACGTGCTGGCGCACCGTGCTGCCGGCCGCCGGCTCAACTTTGCCATAGCTAAAAGCCTTGAGCGGCACGCCGCGTCGCACCAGCTTCTGCTGGAGAATGTCGTTCATGTTGCGCAGTTTGGTTTCATCTTCAGCCGACAGCACCAGCTCTTTCTCTTCGAGCTTCACTTCAGCGTGGCTGCCTTTGAAATCGAAGCGCTGCTGGACTTCCTTGGCCGTCTGATTGATGGCGTTTGTGATCTCCGCGCGGTCAACTTGCGACACGATGTCGAATGAGTTCTGTTGGGCCATGAGTAATCCGTGATTGCTTCGAAGAATAACACCAAACACAGAGCATGTGAAAGTCTTCTCTAAGGGGTAGCATAGACTTCAGTTGTGCCGGTTCGTGATTGGTCAGTAGTCCGTTGTCAGTTGTATCCCTTCCCAACTGACCACCGACAACTGACTCCTGACTACTGACAGCGGAGACGAAAGTCTACGCGCCGCGCACTCCAAACAGGCGCGCGAAATTGTCGGAAGTTACGCGTCCCACCTCTTCCGGGGTGACACCTTTCAACTCCGCTAGAAACTTTGCCGTCTCCACCACGCGCGCCGGTTCGTTGCGTTTGCCGCGAAACGGGACGGGGGTCAGGTACGGACAATCCGTCTCAACGAGCAACCGTTCCAGCGGAAGCTTTTGCGCAATGGCCCGCAGATCGTCGGCCTTCTTAAAAGTGAGATTGCCGGCGAAGGAAACAAAAAATCCAAGTTCAATCGCCTGCTCAGCCATTTCTAAACTGCCGCCGAAGCAATGCAACACACCAGCACGTCCGTAGCCGGAAAGTTCTTCTCGCAAGATCTCAATCGTCTCTTCGTCAGCGGTTCGGGAATGAATCACGACCGGGAGTTTCAGTTCGCGCGCGATGCCGAGTTGACGGCGGAAGACTTCGCGCTGCACTTCCCGCGGCGAGTGATCGTAATGATAGTCGAGACCAATCTCGCCCCAGGCAACCACCCGCGAACTTTGCTTCGCCAGATCAACCAGCCGCTGCTGTGCCGTTTCATCGAACAACTTCGCATCGTGTGGATGCACGCCAATCGCGCAATAGACTTCCGGGTGCTGCTCTGACAACGCGACCGCGCGTTCAAAAGCGCCGCTGTCCGGATCGCCGGTGCCGACATTCAGCATCGTCGTCACACCCGCCTCGCGCGCCCGTGCGATTACTTCATCGCGGTCGGCGTCGTATTCAGGGCCGTCAATATGGCAGTGGGAATCAACGAACATGTTAGCGACACGGTGGAGCGGCGGCAGGCTTTTCAATGACGAAGCTGACAGGCGCGGAAGTTAACGGCTGGGTCCACAAGACGCCTTTCCGCTGCCACTGCTCTCTAAGTTTCACCGCGAGCTGAGGTGTCTGATACCACGTCGATACGATCACGTGAACTGTGTGACGTCCCGGCTTTACCGCGGTACTGCTCCGGTCTTTATCGTGATCTGTAACTCCAAGACCTGTGATCAAATCGCGCTCGAAAAATTTGTTTGGCGCCAGCTTTTCGAAAACCTTGCCCGGTGAGCTTGCGTCGATCAGCTCGAACTCCTCATCGAAGTAATGCATGTTCAGAAGCAGAACTTCGTAGGGGGCTCCGGCGGCCGCGTCGCTGCGCACTTTGATTTGGTAGAACAGATCGTGACCCTGGTAAATGATCAGACGTTCAGCGCCGAGGTTGCTGTAGCGCACCCGCAGCTTCAACTGGAGCGTCACCTTGTCAGGACTGATGGAGCAATATTTCTTCTCAATGACTTCAGCGGTCAGTTGCAGAGGTCTTGGCGATTGAGCCGCGACCGGGCCCAGTAAAAAGATTTGGGAAAGAAGGATAACAGCAACCGACAGTAGGGTTTTCCTAACGGACCTATGAAAGAGTTCGAGCACCGGCTTCATTTTAGTCTCGCGCCGTTGGGGACGTCTTCAGTGAAAGTGGCGAGGACCGGTTTACCTTCGTCGCCGACTGAAGCCGCCAGCAACATTCCCTGTGATTCATAGCCACGCATCTTGCGCGGTTTCAGGTTAGAAACCACGACTATCTTGCGTCCAATTAGTGTTTCAGGCTCGTAATGTTGAGCAATGCCGGCGAGGAGCTGTCTGGGCTTCTCTTCCCCGATGTCTACGGTGATCAGCAAAAGTTTGTCGGCTTTGGGAATGCGCTCGGCAGTCTTCACTTCACCCACGCGCAAATCGACCTTCGCAAAGTCGTTGATGTCGATGTGAGCAACACCGGGAACGGCGTCGGCTTCAGTGGCGTGTTGGCCGGAGCCTGGGGTGCCGTCTGGCGTTGCGCTCGCCGACACCTCGGACCCGCCCGCATCCTGCACCCCGCTCGGGATGCCCTCGCGGGGACCCCGCGCCGCAGGCGGTTCTGACTTCTGATCTCTGACGTCTGATGTCTGGTCTGCTGACTTCTGCTCTTCTTTGATTTCTTCCATCGTCTTTGCCTTGTCGATTCTCGGGAATACTGGTTTCACTTCGCCAATTGCAGTGCCTTCCGACAACTCTCCCCACTTTAGGTTTCGCGGATCGATCTCGCGGACGTCATCGGACAATCCAAGCTGTTGGTAAATCTCGAGCGCGGCATCAGGCATTACGGGATACAAAAGCACCGACAACCAACGGAGGGTTTCGGCCGCGCGATACAGCACGGCGTTCAGAGACTCGCGCTGCTTTTCATCCTTCGCGAGGTCCCAGGGCTTCGCGTCAGAGATCATTTTGTCCGCGCGCGCCACAATGCTCCAGGCTTCTTCAAGCGCGCGGCTGAATGCCAAGTCTTCAAAGTGCCGGACGAACTCATCGCGCGCATGCTCAACGAATGCTGAGATCGCGTCCTCGTCTTCAACGCCGGCGCGTTTTGCGGAGAGGCGCGCTTCGTCAGAAACATTTCCCGAGGGGACGCGGCCTTCGCGATAACGTTGAATCATCGTCAGCGTGCGGCTGGAAAGATTCCCGAGACCGCTGGCGAGATCGCTGTTCGTCCGATCAATCAGACCTTCATAACCGAACCGGCCATCCTGTCCGAACACCATTTCGCGCAGACAGAAGTAACGGATCGCATCAATCGGGAAATGCTTGTTCAGCACGTCCAACTCGACCGTGTTGCCCAACGTCTTCGACATCTTCCGACCAGTAGGATCGAGCCACATGCCGTGCGCGTAGATTCCGCGCGGCTGCGGAATTCCGCCGGCCATTAAAAAAGCGGGCCAATAGACAGCATGAAATCGCAGGATGTCTTTACCGACCAGGTGCTGGGCGGGCCAGAACTTCTCGAAACCGATGGCGCCATTCTGCTGTTCGTTTCCAAACCCAATCGCAGTGATGTAGTTCGACAGCGCGTCGAACCAGACATACATCGTGTGGTTCGGATCGTCGGGCACGGGCACGCCCCAACTGACGGATGATTTCAAACGGCTCACCGAGAGATCCTGAAGACCGCCGGCCACGAAACTCTTTACTTCATTGCGGCGCGCTTCGGGCCTCACGAAATCGGAACGTGAGTCGTATAGGTTGAGCAGCGCCTCGTCATAATCGGACAGACGAAAGAAATAGCTTTCTTCGGAAATGCGATCGAGTTTCGTTTCGTGAACCAAACAAGTAGGCGGCTCGCCCGGTGTCGCTGGCGCCGCGTATTCATCTTCAGTTTTGTACCCGGCACACGGCGCGCAGAACCAACCCTCGTAGTGACCTTTGTAAAGCGCATCGCGACCCTTAGGCGTCTTCGCTTTCGCCACGCGGCGCCAGAGCTCACTCACACCTTCGTAATGAAACGGGTTTGTCGTCCGCATGAAGATGTCGTAACCGCCATGCGCCGTATCGAGCCCGAACGCCGCCGTCATCTTAGTGAAGTAGCTGACGACGTAGTCCGCTTGTTCTTTCGGAGCCCGATTGTTGCGCTGGGCAGCACGCTCGATGTTGATGCCGTGTTCGTCAGTGCCGGTGAGGAAGAAAGTCTCAATCCCCTGCTGCCGTTTCGACCGCGCGATCGTGTCCGCCGCGATCATCGTGTAGAGATGGCCGAGGTGCGGGAAACTGTTAGCGTAGTAGATCGGAGTGGTGACGTAAAAGGTCATCTAGTGAATAGTGAATAGTTAATAGTGAATAGTTAATAGTGAATCGGAAATAGATTAGTCCGTACGCCTACGGAGGTGGTTTGCTAAACCCGTTAGCATGCGGCCGATTTCATCGACCTTGGATGACAATTCGTGAAAAGCTCCGTCGGGCAGGTATTGAAGCCGGTAAGAGATCAGAAGCTCAGTGGAAACTTCGCTTGCTGAGCCCTGTGAGTTAGACAGAAAATAGCCAAACTCTTTAGCTGTTTTCCTTCCGGCACCCTCCGCAATATTAGCGGCGATTGAAACCGCGGCCCGCCGTAATTGTGAAGTCAAACCAAATTTCTCTTCTTTCGGGAATTTCTCTGTCGCTTCGTAAAGGGCTACTACGAAATCAATCGACTTTTTCCAAACATCCAATCTCTCGTGGGGTCTCATGGGTGTTTCTCCTTGGGAGTTGAGTGATAAAGCCGGAATTACGCTGAATCTATTTACGATTTACGATTCACGATTTACAAAGGCCCTTCACGATTTACTATTCACGATAAGAGACATCGCCTCAGCGCGCGTGCGCGGGTCTTTGCGGAAACCGCCAAGCACCGCTGAAGTTACCGTCTGCGCCCCCGGCTTCTTGACGCCGCGCAAAGTCATACAGGTGTGTTCCGCTTCGATCACTACCATCACGCCAAGCGCGCCTAGCTTCTCGTAAAGCGTGTTTGCGATTTCTGAAGTGAGTCGTTCCTGCAACTGCAGGCGCCGCGCAAACGTTTCCGCCAGCCGCGCCAGTTTCGAAACCCCGAGAATGTTTCCGTTCTTCGGAATGTATGCGATGTGACACTTGCCGACGAACGGCGCGAGATGATGTTCACAAAGCGAAGCGATCGAAATGTCTTTCACGATCACCATCTCGTCGTGTTTGTTGCCCGACAGCGGCACGATGTGCTCGCTCGGATCCTCGCGCATGCCCGCCGTCAACTCTTCGTACATTTCGGCGACGCGTTGCGGCGTATCGCGCAGGCCTTCGCGATCCGGATCCTCGCCGATGCCTTCCAGAATCAGCCGCACGCCTTCCGCGATGCGCGCAAGATCGGCGCGGCGTACTTTGGGCGCGCGCTCTCGTTTCGATTTCAGTGCGGTGAGCTTTGCAGCCATAACTATTTAATCAATGGAAGGATCTCACCGGCTTTGCCGGTCAGCACTTCGTTACAGATATATGATAGCGGCGTCGGTTCCGGATTGACTTCAACCACATACGCTCCGGCCGCCCGCGCGACTTCCGGAATTGCTGCCGCCGGATAAACAACGGCCGAAGTGCCAATCACGAAACACAAGTCGCAGGCTGCCGCACGCGTCGCGCTCTCGAACGCACCTGGCGGCAGCATCTCGCCGAAGAGAACAACATCCGGGCGCATCGAGTTGCCGCAATCAAGACACGCAGGGACGCCGTCCTGATGATCCGACTCGCGAAGATTAATCCTCGTCTGGCAGCCCAAACACCGCGCGCGCCAGACACTGCCGTGAAGTTCAATGACGTTTCGCGAGCCGGCCAGCCCATGCAGGCCATCCACATTTTGCGTCACGAGAGTGAATTGTTCGAAGCGATCCTGCCAAGCGGCGATTGCTTCGTGCGCGGCATTCGGCCTTAAAGTGCGCAGGACCCCGCGGCGATAGTTGAACCACTCCCAAACTGCGGGCAAATCTTTCTCAAGCATCGCGCCGGACGAAATCACGTCGAACGGCATGCCTTTCCAAACTGCTGTTTGTCCCCCGCCGCGAAACGTCGGCACCCCCGATTCAGCCGAGACACCTGCGCCTGTCAGCACCAGCACGTTCTTCGCTCGTGCGAACCGTTGGCGCAGTTCATCAGAGATCACTTTGACACTTGCGACCGCCTGCATCAGGAAATCGGATGGTAACAGAGCGCAGCGCACGCCCGCAATTTCGCGAAATCTAGCGGATTCACTACAATAACCACTTTGTTTAGTTCCCTTTCCCTGCGAGAGGAGTCTGGCCGAACAACTTTTCTCTGTGCAAGCTCTGTGGTGCTCTGTGTCTCCGTGGTGAAATAGCTTAATAAACACACCACCGAGGCACCGAGATCGCACGGAGAGTCACAGAGTTTCTTTTTATCAAAGGCTTATCTGTTCTCATGAACCTGCTCGATCTTCAAAACACGATCAAGGACACGATCCGCGAAGGGGCTCGCGCGCAATTCGATGTCGAGCTCGACCAGGTCGCGGGCGAGGTGCCGCCGCGCACGGCACTCGGCGACCTCGCGTTTCCGGTAGCGTTCGAACTGGCAAAGCTAATTAAGCAAAAGACCGGCGAGAAGCGCGCGCCACGCGTCATCGCTGAAGCGTTAAAGTCTGCTCTTGAGCAAGTCGACGAAGTTGCTCGAGTCGAAGTTGCGGGCGCGGGCTATCTCAATGTCTTCTTCGACCGCGCTCGACTGCTAAGCGATTTGGCGAGCGCCGATGCGACGAAGCAAGCCGACGGCGCCGGACTGGTCGGCGACGCGCCACACGATCGGAAGCTGATGGTTGAGCACACCAGCATTAATCCGAACAAGGCGGCGCACATCGGTCATGTTCGCAACTCCGTGATCGGCGATACCTTTGTGAACATCCTCCACGCCGCAGGCAATCGCGTCGAAATCCAGAACTACATCGACAACACGGGCGTCCAGGTTGCCGACGTGGTGATTGGTTTCATGCACATCGAGAACATGTCGCTCGATGACATCAAGACGCTCGACCGCTCGCTGACTGCCGATCAGTCGTTCGACTATTACTGCTGGGATTTGTACACGCGCGTCGGGCTTTTTTACCGCGACGGCAAGGCGGAAGGCGAGCAGAACCCGGAAAAGCTGAAGCTGCGCGCCGAGATCCTTCACGCGATAGAAGAAGGAAACAATCCGACCGCGGAACTGGCGGATTACGTCGCGACGCGAAATGTCGAATGCATTCTCGATACGATGGAGCGGCTGGGGATTCGTTATAACTTGCTGGCGCGCGAGTCCGAAATTCTACATCTGCATTTTTGGGAGCGCGCGTTTCAGCTAATGAAAGATCGCGGCGTGATCCGGTTTGAAAGCGAAGGCAAACATAAAGGCTGCTGGGTGATGCCGTTCGAATCGCACACCGGAACTGACGAGCACGAGTCCGACAAGATTATCGTGCGCTCAAATGGCACGGTGACCTACACCGGCAAAGACATCGCCTACCAACTTTGGAAGCTCGGACAGCTCGGACTGGATTTTAATTACAAGCCGTTTCGCAGTTATCCGGATGACCAGGTTGTTTGGGTGACGACCACTGATTCGAACGCCGAGACTCTGCCTGAAGTGCCGCGTCCGAATTTCGGCGGCGGCTCGGTCGTTTACAACGTGATCGATTCGCGCCAGTCGTATCCGCAGGAAATCGTCAAGCGCGGGGTTGCTTCAATTGTTCCTGAACTGGGTGAGCAAGCCAGCGTTCACTTGTCGTACGAAATGGTGGCGCTGTCGCCCGCCGCGTGCGAGGAACTTGGAATCGCGCTGTCTGAAGAAGATCGGAAACGGCCTTATATCGAGATGAGCGGCCGCAAAGGCCTCGGCGTTAAAGCCGACGATCTAATCAATCGATTACAGTCAGACGCGCTCGCGGAAGTTAAGAGTCGCCACGCTGATTTGGATGAGAAGGACCAGCGTGACACGGCGAATGCGATTGCGATTGGGGCGCTGCGCTACTTCCTTTTGAAGTTCACGCGGAACACCGTCATCGCTTTCGACTTCAAGGAAGCGTTGTCATTCGAAGGCGAGACGGGACCTTACTGCCAATACGCGGCGGTGCGGGCCAACTCAATTTTCAGAAAGCTTGATGCAGCTCCCCTCCCCGCAAGCGGGGAGGGGATAGGGGAGGGGTCGGCGCGCGACGCAACCTCTCCCCCTTATCCCCTCTCCGCGAGCGGAGAAGGGGAAGCGTCCACGGGTCGAACTCAATTGCAACACGACGCAAAGTTAGTTGCGCGCGTGCTTGAAGGCGAGACTGGTGACGAAATCTGGACGCTCTTGATGCTCGCCGCGCGCCTCGAAGATGCGAACGCCACGGCAGCCGCGAGCGCCGAACCGGCTTTCCTGGCCAAGTACACGTTCAATCTGGCGAAGGCCTTCAACCTTTTCTATCACCGGCACCGAATTATCGCGGAAGAAGATTTGGCAAAACGCGCGGTTCTGATCACGGTTGCCGATTACACGAGGCGTCAGTTGACCGCGGCGTTGGCGACGCTGGGTATTACAGTTCCGGAACGCATGTAAACGGTTCAGTCAACTGTGCTTTGCGTCCTATTTAGACAAAATCTTTTATGTAGCCCAGGCGTTTACGCCTGGGACAGGACCGAGACGCCCCCGTCCATTTACGATTTTCCCGATTACCCTTTACGATAGGTCGCGATGCTCATTGTCATGAAAGCCGACGCCACGGATGCGCAAGTTGCGCATGTGTGCGACGTCATCACTGAACTCGGCTTCAAACCGCACTCAATGCCGGGCGCGCATCGCACAGCGATTGGTGTCACCGGCAATCCGGGCGCGATTGACCCGACGCGTTTCGAAAACCTGCCGGGTGTGGCTGAAGCCATTCGCGTCACCAAACCTTACAAACTGATCAGTCTGGACCTGCGCCCCGAAAAGACCATCGTGCGCGTCGGTGACGCAACGATTGGTGGAGACGAACTCGCCATCATTGCCGGCCCGTGCGCCATCGAGAGCCATGCCCAGGCCTTTGCCGTTGCGGAAGCCGTGCGGCGCAGCGGTGCGCGTTTCTTTCGCGGCGGCGCGTTCAAGCCAAGGACTTCTCCGTATGCTTTCCAGGGGTTGGGCGAAGAAGGACTGAGGATTCTCGCCGAGGTTCGCGAAGCTTATGGACTGAAGATCGTAACTGAGGCGCTGGATGAAAGCAGTTTGGATCTCGTCGAGAAATATGGCGACGTCATTCAGATCGGGGCACGGAACATGCAGAACTTCAGTCTGCTCAGGCGGGCCGGCCGTTCGCATCTGCCGGTGCTTTTGAAACGCGGTCTGTCGGCGACACTCGATGAGTGGCTGCTGGCGGCTGAGTACATCATGTCTGAAGGCAACTACAACGTGGTGCTGTGCGAACGCGGCGTCCGGACTTTCGCGCAACACACGCGTAATACCCTCGACCTCGCTTCGATTCCCGCTGTGCGTCGCCTGTCGCACCTGCCGGTGGTAGTCGATCCCTCGCACGGGACCGGGAAGAACTACATGGTGATTCCCTTAGCATGTGCGGGTGTCGCGGTTGGCGCCGATGGTTTGATCGTCGAAGTTCACGACCAGCCTGAAAAGGCCCTGTCAGACGGCGCGCAGGCGCTGACGCCTGATCAATACGAGCAACTAATTCAGGAAGTGCGGCCGATTCATGAGGTCGTCACCCCGCAACCGGTGTCGTAATTCTCTCGTGTTCGCATTTCTTCGTGTATCTCTGTGAGGCCTCAGTGGCTCTGTGGTGAGTTCTTGTCCCGGTATCCCACCACAGAGACACAGAGATCGCACAAGAGAGGCACCGAGAAAGACGTGCTAATTAACCTTCCACGGTTTCCGACAGAATAGCTGCAAGCTTCATGGTGAAAGCTGAACGCGGCATCACTCGATCGTAACCCGCCGCGACGGCCGCTTGTTGTAACTCGGTTTGGATGTGGGAAAAGAATCCGAGCAGTACTACACCGGCCAGCGCCTCATCACTCTTCAACGCGCGCGCCAACTCCAGAACGTCACAGCAACCCGCATTCAGGTCGGCAATGATTAAGGCCGGGGCTTCCTGTCGTGCTTTCGCAACCGCATCGGGGATTGATCTCGAAAACTGTACGCGTGCGCCGACCTGTCCGGCCGTGCCGCGAATCTTCGAAGCGAAGAAGAGATCATCAACGACGGCGATAACTGTATTCATGTAACTTTCGTTACTAACACTTAGCTTTAGTCTGTGTCTCTGTGACATCTCAGTGGCTCTGTGGGGAATTCCTGCACGCAGTGTTCTCACCACAGAGACACAGAGCACGCACAAAGACGCACAGAGAAAAACGGTGACGCATGTAAGTGTCGGACTCAGCGCTTGCTAACTCACGGTCTGCTGCCACATCATGCGCCGCAATGTCTTTCACGCCGCCGGACGCGAACACGCGAATCGAATTTGGAAACCAACACGTTTCGCAAAACGATGTCGCCGAAAAGTCGAGCCTCGTGCTGGCGTCCTACAACATTCGCTATGCAGTCGGGCGTTTTCTGATTCTGTCCGGCCTGCTGCGGAAACTTGGCTATAACTTTCCAAGTCGTCGCGCCGATGCGATTGAGGGCAACCTCGAAACGGCCGCCGCCGCTTTCACTAACAACCGTTTGCTGCCCGCGCCGGACATTCTAGCATTGCAGGAAGCCGACAAGATGACCGGCCGCACAGGCGGTCAACATATCGCGCGACGTCTGGCGGAAGAAATGAGGATGTCTTACGTGCATGCGGGCGTAGGTTTGCCGCTTGGCGTACCGCCGAAGCAACGCGAGTGGTGGCTGAACTTTGAAGAGCAAGTCGCGAACGATGACGAGGGCGACATGGGCGTGGCTTGGTTGAGCCGCCTGCCGCTTACCGACGTCGAACTTATCGACCTGCCGTGGCATGAATGTCCCTGGCATCCGCGCGTCGCCGTCGCTGCGACCATTCACTGGCGCGACGAGAAGGTTCGCTTGTTCAATGCGCACATCGATCCGCATGGGCCGCTCGACAATCAACATCAACAGACTGAATTCGTCCTCGAACGAGCGACGGAGCATGAAGGCCCGACCGTGCTGCTCGGCGACTTCAACACGCTGTCAAAGGAAAAGGCGATCGAGATTCGCAAACTGATGGAGTCGCACGGCTACACGACCCCGTTTCCCACAGACATTCCGACCTGGCGCGGCGCAGGGGTGGTGCGCTTTCATGCCGATTGGATCTTCGGCAAAGGCATCACGTTCAAACGTTGGGGTGTGGCGAAGCCTTTAAACGTTTCCGATCATTGGCCCGTTTGGGCGGAGATCCAGACATCAGATGTCAGATATCAGACGTCAGATGTTAGCCTTGAGACCGATGTCTGACGTCTGACTTCTGATGTCTGCCTTGAAGATTTCCAGCCGCGACAATTCCCTGCTCCGCCGCGCGCGTGCCGTGCGCGATGGCAAGCTCGACGATTTGATCTTCGTCGAAGGACTGCGGCTCTGTGAAGAAGCGCTCAAATCCGATCTACGAATCGAAGCGGTCATTTACTCAGACCATATCCTGCGCAAAGATCGCGCGGCCCACTCGATAGAAAAGTTGAGCGCCGTCGCTGACACTTCGGCCACCGTGAGCGAGAAACTGCTCGAATCGGTCTCTTACACGAAAACGCCACAAGGCGTGGTCGTGCTCGCTGTCCGACCCGCGCATGACGAAGAGACCTTTGCCGCGAAGCAAACGAAGTCGCCGCTCGTCGTCATCCTTCACGAAATCAACAATCCCGTGAACGTTGGCGCGATCGTGCGCACGGCGGAAGCGGCGGGCGCTACCGGGGTCATCGCGACCGCTAACACCGCCGATCCGTTTTCGCCTAAAGCTCTGCGCGGCGCTATGGGCTCGGCGTTTCGCTTGCCCATTTGGAACGGCCCTTCGTTCCCCGCAGCCGTTGCCTGGTGTGGCTCGAGGAAAATCCAAACAATCGCCGCCGACTCGTCCGGTTCAGAGGTGCACCGGGATGTTGATTGGCGCAAATCGAGCGCGATAATAGTTGGCCGGGAATCAACCGGGCTGTCGCCTGAAGAGCTCGCGTCGACGGATGCGTCCGTGCGAATTCCCATGCAGGGAGCCGCGGAAAGCCTGAACGTAGCGGTCGCCACCGGCGTCATTCTGTTCGAAGCGGCAAGACAGCGCGCGGCAAACTAGTGTATTTTTGAGTCGGAACAACCCCTTCGAACAGGTTTGGCGGTCACAACGTATTAACGTTCATGGCAGAAGAGCAGAACCCGAGTCCAAAAAGACGCCGCGACACGATCGTGCCGGAGCGGCTGATGCGCCGCGTCCTTGAGGGCGTTGGCGACGTCGTGGATCGCAAGCTGGGCCGGACGCCTGATGCTGAAGGCGGCCTGAGCACCGATCACCTGATTCGGCGAATGAACGCGCTCATCGATGAACGGGCGCGCGACGACAAACGCCGCGGCCGCATTGCTCCCCATCATTTGAAATTGAAGGTCGAGTGGGGCAAACATTCTGAGACTGCTCCCGAGGTGACGAAGCGGCTCGAACAGGAAGTACTGGCCGCCGCTATCGATCACATCAACGACAGTCGTTATCGCACCCTCGCGCCGGTCAGCATTGAGACTGAAGTTGATATCTTCACGAAAGGAATCGCCGTCGACCCGAACTACGGCGAGTTTGAAGAAGAGCTTCAGCGGGAAGACCTCGAGCGCAAACTTGGCAAAGACGGACTTAAGAACGCACCCCGCCACGGCGAGAAACTGAGCGTCAAGTACAGCGTGCACATTTCCACCCCCGAACTTTCCAAAGACGTGCAGTTGGAGTTTACGCCCGGCGGACGCCGGGTAAATGTCGGCCGGGCCACGGATAGTGATCTGCATCTGAATCACTCGAGCGTTTCGAAGATTCATGCGTCGCTGCGAATGGACAATCTCGGCACTATCGTCGTGGCCGATACCGGCTCAACCAACGGCACGCACATCAACGGCCAACGAATCCCCTACGGTGAAGCACGCCCCATAAATGAAGGCGACCTCCTCGCGTTTGGCGATGTCGAGGTCCGGTTTCGTAGAATCAATTCCTGACACATGGCGCGCGCACTGTTTCTCTTACAATCTGCCACTCCGACGCCTGTAGACTCTCCGGAAAAATTCCCGGCCTGGCTGACACTGATTTTTCTGATCGGCATTGCGTTCGTCGCTTTGCTGCTGCTGATTGGCCTGGTGCGCGGCTGGTTTACCCGCAAGGGCGGAGCCGCACAAATTTTCGCGAACCTCTCGGGTGAGCTTCGGCGGCGTCTCGGCACTTCGGCAACTAATCGCGGATTGAGAGTCTGGCGCTGGCTGTTCGTGCTGATTGCGCTGACCATGTTCGGCTTTCACGTCTACTGGGCAAACTACGCGCGCGATCGGAATCCGAAGTTTCAGGAGATGAGCTACAAGGACCTGCGCAACCGTCGTCTTTCTGAATCGACATTGCGCGGCTGGATTTACGATCGCAAAGGCCGGCCGCTGGCTTACTACAAGAAGGATTCGTCGGGTCAGATCGTTCGCGAATACCCGATGGATGATCCGTTTGCGCACTTGTTTGGCGCGGATCGCGGCGATCCCGGACTGGAGCGCGCCCTCTTCGGAACCGAAAGCGGCGCGGTCCCGGAAGTGATGCAAATCATCAAGGGCGAAACCGTCGAACAGAAGCTGAACAAAGATTACACGCTGACAATCGACAAAGACCTGCAGCAAGCCGTCGTCGATCAACTCAAGGGCAATCCCGGCGCAGTCGTGATTTTCAATCCGCAGACGGGCGAAGTGCTGGCGATGTACAGCAATCCTGCGTACAGCCTGAAGCAGGTGCAGGACGAAGCGACATGGATTCGTCTGGACAAAGATCGCAAACAGAAGCCGCTGCTAAACCGCGCCGCCAACGAATACTACGTGCCCGGTTCGACCTTTAAGACGGTGATGATGTACGCGGCGTTCCGCAACGGGATGCAGAACGTGCGCTTCAATACCAGCGGGATGTTTTCCCCGCCGGGCTGTGACAAAACGATTACCGACGACGGTGGTGGATGCCACGCATGCGGGAACATCGGGATGGATGTGGCCTTTCAGCAGTCGAGCAATATCTATTTTTCATGGCTCGGGACGCAGTTAGGCGGCGAGAAGATTCAAGAGACGGCCAAGCTGCTCGGCATGGGCGCTTACGACAGCCTCAGCGGTGACGGTCAAGGACGGCGTCAACCGGAAATTTGGAATGCGAGTTCGCGCGCGGTTCAGAACGCGATCGCGCCGACCGAGTCCTGGCTGAAGGCCGGAAAGAAATCAACGCGCTGCGAGTTGATGTACGAAGGTTACGGCCAGGGTTACGCTTCACAGATGACGCCATTCCAGATGGCGCTGGTGGTTTCAGCCGGTGCGAACATGGAGGGCAAGCTAATGAAGCCCAAGATCGAATTGGACCGTCCCAACGAAATGTTTAGTCAGGTGCTGACTCCCGCGCAGGCGCAAACGGTCCGCGGCATCATGCACTTGGTTACTGAAGGCGGCACCGCGAACAGCGTCATGGCCCCAGTGAAAGCTGCCGGCATTAAGAGCGGAGGCAAGACCGGTACTGCCCAGAAAGCCGTCCCTGTGATCGATCCCAAGACGGGTGAACCGCAGCGTCGCCTGGTTAGCGAGCGCGACTTCCGCGGCAATATCGTCCGCCAGTATTACGAAATCGTGATGCACGACAAGCTCAGAAGCGATGCGTGGTACCTGAGCTTTGCTCCGCTCGACAGGCCGGTGATTGCGATGGCCGTGCTGTTGGAAGGTCCCGGTCCCGGAATCAGTTTCTACGGCGGCAAGAACGCCGGACCGATTGCGGCGCAGTTGATTCTGAAAGCGAAGTCGTTGGGTTACTTTGGCAGCAATACAAGCGTGCCGTCGGCGAGCCCGACCCCGCGGCCGCGCGTCAGGCCGCGTGCGACTCCGTGAGGATTTTTTGATGATGACTGGAGCGCAAGCGTATCGCTGGCAATACATCGTGAGTTTATCGAGAAGCAAGAGGGGACGCTTACGCTCCAGTCAATAGACGTTAGATCAGAATGAGGAATCGTCTTTCATCACATATTTTCGTCCTGCTCGCGCTGATCGCGGTCGAGGTTGTCGGCTACTTTGCCATCTACCGCTCGGGCTTGATTCGTGGTTACGAAACCTCATGGATCGGCGCGGCGCGCGACCTCCTTTTGTTCTTCCCGCTTATCGTGGCTGCGTTCTGGCTCTCACGCACGTATCGATTCAAAGGAAGCTGGGTCCTCTACACGGCGGCTGTTGTTCTGTTCTCGATGGGCATGCTGGTCCAGTACCGTTTGTACAGTGACCCCGAGTACGGCGCGCGCAACAAAGCCGCCGCCCGCCAGGAAAAAACGCAGGCGCTGCGCATTCGTTACATCAACGAGAATTACGACGCGAACAAACGCGCGCTGATGGGTCTGCCGCCCACGCCACCGGCCAACGAAGAACTCCCGGTTAAGGAAGCAAGCTACAGTTTCTTCAATGCGGTGACATCAAGCTACACCTGGGTCCCGGTGTTCGCGTTGATCGGATTTGCGCTCGCGTTTGCCTTTTGCATGAGTGACCGTCTGCTGTCATGGGTCCAGCGCAACAGCTTCATCATCGTTCTGGTCACTTTGTTACCGTTGGCAATTGCGATCGTTAACTCGAGCGCGGGTAAGTCGCTCGGCAACACGACGCCGTGGGAGCCGGCGAAAGTTCCCTTCCTGCTGGGCTTCGCGGGCCTGCTGACCGCGCGCTACAAAGACCTGGCGCGCACCTACTGGGGCATTCCGCGCGCGCGCGACATCATCCCCCTGCTTGTGATGGCGATGATTCCGTTCATACCGTTTTTCGCCCTCAAAGATTTCGGGCAGATGCTCATCTTCAGCGGCGCGTACGCCACGCTTTATCTCGTCGCCGTCCGTCGCTGGCCGCAGTTGCTGGTCTTTGTCGGATCGATCGTGCTGGTGATATCGATTCTGGTCATTGGCGCGCTGCCGCGCGACATGCAGGAAAAATTTCCGATGTTGCCCACCGTCGCCCGTCCGATTCAGACCGTCCTGCCTTCCCGCATTCAGCAGCGATTCCATCTATGGCTCGATGGTTTCAATCCGCCTTCGCCTGAGACCTCCTGGTGGAAGCCTGAATTCGAAGAAGCCCTCGCTGAAAATCCGCGCATGCGCGAGCTCGCCGCCGAAAGTGAAACGATGCGGCAAAGCGTCAACAACGACGTCTGGTTCGATAAGCTCGCTTTCCAACCGGCGCAGGCAATCTTTGGGATCGCCTCAGGCAAGACGACCGGCCGCGGCTTAGGACTTGGTTTTCCGGAGGTGATTCCGATTGCGGATTCGGACTATGTTTACGCCGCAATTGCTGAGGAATTGGGGCTGATCGGCGGCGCGTTGGTCATCCTGGCGGTGATTATTTTAGTCATTGCAGGTATTCGCACATCGATTGATGCGCGTGATATGTTTACGAAGTTATGCGCTGCCGGGCTTACGGCCTTCATCGGCGTTCAGGCCCTGGTGAATATCGGCGGAATCGTGCGCGCACTGCCGATGACGGGCATCACTCTTCCATTTGTCAGCCACGGCGGCTTTAGTCTGATCACAAGTTTCGCGATGCTCGGAATGTTGATGGCCTTCTCACATCGAAACGCGGTTGATGCCCGCGCGATGGCCCGTGTGAAGCACGAACCGGAGAGCAGCATCAAGCTGGAGGCTGTTGAGTGAGCACCCCTACCCCTGCCAACCAAGTGAAAGTCGCATCAGTGAGCGACCGTGGGCTGAATGACAAGCGTCCACTCAATGAGGATTCATTCCTCAGCGATCAGGAGCGCGGCATCTTTGCCGTCGCTGACGGTGTCGGCGGAGCAGAGGCCGGTGAGGTTGCGTCCCAAACCGCCGTCGATGTTCTTAGCGAAGCCTTTCGCCACCGGATCAACGACGGCGACGACGTTGAGGACCTGATGGAATTGGCGATTCAGCGCGCCAACGCATCGATCCATCAGATGGCGAACGAGCATCCGCGGTTCTCGATGATGGCGACAACGATCGTCGCCCTGCATGTCGATGGCTTGCGCGCGACCTTCGGACACGTGGGTGATTCGCGTCTTTACCGCCTGACATCGAAGGGTGAATTCCGTCGCGAAACTGAGGATCATTCGATCGTCGAAGAAGAAGTTCGCGCCGGCCGCATGACGCCTGAACAGGCGCAGAACCATCCCAGCAAAAACGTGATCAGTCGCGCCCTCGGCGCTGAACCCTCGGTCGAAGTAGACATGCAAACGATCGAGATTGAAGACGGCACTTCGTTCCTGCTCTGCACCGACGGAATTACCCGCCATATCCCAGACAATGAGCTGCGCGACTTAGTTCTGAGCGGCCAACCTATCGAAGCAGTTTGCGAAGAGATG
Source organism: Pyrinomonadaceae bacterium (assembly GCA_036277115.1). NCBI lineage: Bacteria > Pseudomonadati > Acidobacteriota > Blastocatellia > Blastocatellales > Pyrinomonadaceae > Pyrinomonadaceae bacterium. Next base: position 560,009 of record DASUNM010000021.1, on the reverse strand, counting down.
AAGCGCCGCTGTTATGAACGCGGCGCTGAAGACAATCTCACTGCTGTCATCGTTCAGGTCGGGACGCCGAAGCACACCGCCGCCGCAGATGTCGAACGGACGGTTGACGCTAAGCTGCCGCCGGAACTCCACCGCACTACGCCAGACGTTGCTGAGCCGCGCGTGCTCCTGACACCGGCTTCGCGTATTGCTTTCCCGGGCCCCGAAAATCAACCGTTGGCTGCTCCGGCTGTCGTCGCAGCAGAACAGGAAGCTGCGACAGGAGGTCGCGCTGTGCGTCGCTTTTTTGGATTTGTTTTCGTGCTGGCTCTGATCGCCGCAGCGTTTTACGCCGGCACGCGGTACCCGGATATTCGTCGCATATTGAATTTGAATGCCGCCCCGGCAGTTCAGCCCACGCCGTCGCAGTCGCCGTTGCCCGACACCCGCGCATCATTCGACACGAAGCGGGCTGCCGTAGATGCCGACCCGCACAAGTGGCTGGCTGAGAACGTGAATGCCGGTTCGAGACCATTCGAATCGAAGGACCCTGAGTTCCTCTACCTGTACGGCCGCGCGCAGATGCTCACCGGCAACCATCGCGACGCCGGCCAGGCATTAGATCTCGCCATCGCGAACTATCAAACCGCTGCGGCCGCTCCCCTTTCTTTGCAGGCAGAAGTAAAGCTGGCTCAGGCCGCGGCAGCCTTAAAACAAAGTTCCTTTGCAACCGGAGCCCCTACGCAGGACGCCCTGGCGGGTCAGCAAAAAGCAGCAACCATCCTCGACGAACTCCTCGGAGTGAAAGGCCAGACTGCGCCCAAATGACAGCGGACGATGCATGTCAGAGCTGAAACTTCTACAGTGCCGACTCGATGGCCGTTACGACGTCGAAGATTGTCTGGGACGCGGCAGCTACGCAGAGATTTACGTCGCCCGCGATCTCGCCGCTACTGATGAACGCTTCCGCGAAGTCGTAATCAAAGCCCTCAACGTTCTGCTGCAGGGCTATCAGGATCCCGAACTCGAACGCACGCTAATTCAGAATTTTCAGAACGAGGCGATCGCCCTCGATCGCGTGCGCCACCCGAACATCATCAGCCGTCTCGGTCACGGTACGGCGCTCGATCTCAACGGAACTGCTTTTCACTACATTGTGCTCGAGTTTCTCGGTGGCGGTGACCTGTCAGCGTTGGCGCGGCGCGAGCCGCTCACATTGGAAACCGCCCTCTTCTATCTTCAGCAGGTTTGCTCGGGCCTGGCCCACGCACACGTATCGGGTGTCATCCATCGCGACATCAAGCCGCAGAACCTCCTGCTCACCGCCGACCATCAAATCGTCAAGATTGCCGATTTTGGTGTGGCGCGCATGGAGGCCTCGGAAGGCGCAATCACCCGCGTCGGCACAAATATCTACGCCGCGCCGGAACATAGTCCGCTGCTGCAAACCGGGCCTCTCGGCACGGCGTCGCTGTCCAGCGAACGGCTGACGCCGGCGGCGGATATTTATTCGCTGGCCAAGACTGCTTACACGTTGATCTGCGGTTTGCCTCCGCGCAAATTCGCCCACGAACCTGTTACCGAACTGCCCGAACATTTAGCGGGCAAACCCTGGGCGAAAAGCCTGCTCGCGGTATTCGAGCAAGCCACGCAGACGCGGCCTAGCGAGCGCTACCAGACAGTGCAGGAGTTCTGGGACGAGCTAAGCGACGCGATGCTGCCGCCGACGCGCGAGCTGCACGCGGTCGAGCCACGTCGTGGAGTTACGTCAGATCTGAACCTTGCCGCCGTGGCTACGGCCGCCCCGCCCAGGCCGCGGTTCGAAAGTTCGCAGGAGCTGCGCGAAGAACCGGCCGTCAATGGCGCGCGCCCACGGATCGTCGTCGCGATTGCTAATCAGAACGTGCCGGCGGCGGTGGCGCCTGCACCGACGTTCGGCGGTGTCCAAAAGCAACCCGGCCGCGTCAAGGTGGCGGTTCCGGAGTGCGTTCCGAAAACCAGTGCAAAGCCGGCACAAGTCGAACCCAAGCCGAAGCCCTCGACGCGGCTGCGGGCAATTCTAGTTTCCCTCGTCCTGATTATCGCGTTCGCCGGAATGCTGCTCGCGACCCGGAACTACATTCGCAATCGCTGGGCCCAGCAGCAGACACAACAAACGGGCCCCATCGGACGTGAAGCTTTGACCACAACTGATCTAAACTTGCGGGCCGGCCCCAGTTCCGCTAACGAGCGGGTGGGTGTGGCCGCCGCGGGCTCGCGCGTAAAGGTGCTGAGCATCAGCGGCAACAACGCCAACTGGTGTGAGGTTCAAGTGCTTGAGCACAGCCGCCCCAAGTCCGAGCCCAGCTCGCAGGATCGCGGCTGGGTAAACAGGCAGTACCTGAAGTTTGAGTGAACCGTAAATAGTAAATCGTGAATAGGCTCGCCGCCGTTTCGCCTATTTACCATTCACGATTTACTATTCACTAACCCATGAGCCTAATTGAATCAATCCGCCGCTGGATCGACGGCGAGACCACCGACGACATCCTCGAAGAAGTTGACGAGCAGGCGCATCCGCGCCGCGCTTCGGAAGAGTTCCTCGTGAAGATCGCTCGCGAAGTTGAAGCCGTGATGCAGCGCGAAATGTTCACCCCGCCCGGCGGGCCAACTTATATTCCGCGCGAATACATCGTCTACCTCAGCAACGAAGACGACCGCGACTGGCAAGGCGACAAGCGCCGTGGCCTCGAACAGGGGCTGTTCCATGTCCTGTCTGAGCGCGCGCGTGAACTCGCCGGTTCGCACAATCTGCAGACTAAGTCGTTCGCGATCGAGCTGCGCGTCGATGGCACTCTGAACAAGAACGAGTTTCGGGTGCAAGCCGTTTGGGATGAAGCCGAAGCCGGCCACACGATGGTCACCGTTCGGCCCGCGGCACTGAACACAACCATGGGCGGCAGCCCCGCGCCGGCGCCCGAAGGCGATGGTGCAACCGGTGCTGCGGAGGTCGGGGGCGAGACTGAAGGCGGCGAGGTTACCGTCGTCCGCCCGCGCGTTGTCGAGCTTTATTCGATCGAGTTGTGGCGCGAAGGCGTGCGCCAAACGGTCGTCCCGATCACGAAGCCCGAGATTACGATTGGCCGCGGATCAAAATCAGTGACCGTCGATCTGCCTTTGAAAGGCGATCCCGAAATCAGCCGTGTGCACGCGAGTTTGACCCTCGACGATCAAGGCCGTTTCTGGCTGACTCCCAAAGGCCGCAATCCTACGTTGGTCTCCGGCCGCGAACTTCCGCGCGAACAGCGCACCGTCGTCCAGCCCGACGAGAAGATCTCAATCTGCGCGTACACACTGAGAATCCAGCCGAAGTAGAGATGAAGAAACGAAAACTTGGCGACAGCGGCCTCGAAGTGTCTGCGCTGGGACTCGGGTGCATGGGGATGAGCATGTCTTACGGGAAGACGCCCGATCGAAACGAGATGCTCTCTCTCCTTCGCGCGGCTTTTGAGCGCGGCATCACGTTCTTCGACACAGCCGAGGTCTATGGTCCTTTCACAAACGAAGAACTTGTCGGCGAAGCGCTGGCTCCCATTCGTGACGAAGTAGTGATCGCCACGAAGTTTGGATTCAAACTGGATCCCACGGGCGAGAAGCGTTGGGCGGGTGTCGACAGCCGTCCCGAACACATCAAGGAAGTTGCCGAAGCATCACTCAAGCGCCTTAAAACTGATCGTATCGATCTGTTCTATCAACATCGCGTCGACGCGGATGTGCCTATTGAGGAAGTAGCAGGCGCCGTGCGAGACCTGATTCAGGAAGGTAAGGTCAAACACTTCGGTATGTCTGAGCCGGGCGTCCAGACCCTGCGCCGCGCCCACGCAGTGCAGCCCGTCACGGCAGTGCAAAACGAATACTCACTGTGGACGAGGACGCCTGAGCAGGAGGTTTTGCCGGCGCTCGAGGAACTCGGTATCGGATTCGTTCCATACAGTCCGCTGGGGCGAGGCTTTCTTACCGGCAAGATGGACGAGACGACGAAGTTCGAGCCGAACGACTTTCGCGCGGGCCTACCGCGGTTCACGCCGGAAGCGCGCAAAGCGAATCAAACGCTCATCGATCTACTGCGCTCGATCGGGGAACGGAAGAATGCGACGCCCGCGCAGATTGCGCTCGCCTGGCTGTTGGCGCAGAGACCATGGATCGTTCCCATCCCCGGTACTACTAAACTACATCGCCTGGAGGAAAACATCGGCGCGACTGAGATTGAGTTAACCGCAGATGACCTGCGCGAGATTGATGAGGCATCCGCGAAAATTACGGTGCAAGGCGCGCGTTATCCTGAATCGCTTGAGCGGCTGACGGGAATTTAACTCTTCGCCTGGTTCTTCACAGCGCCGCGGATGTTCAGCGCCGCCAACGCGAACTGAAGAGCAATCAGCGCATAAGCCCCGTCGCCGACTCCCCAGATAATCCAAAGGACGTTGCTTAAGAGGAACAACCAGAAGCCCCAGTTCCGCTTGAACTTCCTTTGCGAACCGATCATCCACGCCGCGATCACAGTGATGACCATTGCGGGCCATTGAATCCAATCGATAAAACGCATGAAGATTTCTTGAGAGTTAGTGGCCGGTGGTCGCGGCCATCGCGCCGACGTCGAACTCGATTAGCATTTCATTCAGCAGGGGCGTAACGGCTTCGACATTTTCGTAGTTTCGATTCAGCAGGTTCAGGAGGCGACGTTCTTTCCTGCCTTCAATCTCATTGAGGAAAGCCCGGCAGAAGGCACAGACGACAGCCGGATCGAATTGAGTGCCGGTGTTGGCGCGGAAATCCTGGAGGACGTCTTCGAGCGGAAGCTTCTTTCGATAGGGACGATCGGTCGTCATCGCGTCAAATGAATCGGCGAGCGTGACGATCTTTGCGCCCGCCGGAATTTGATCGCCTTTCAAGCCGTCGGGATAACCGGCGCCGTCGATGCGTTCGTGATGGTAACGAGCCATCAGGGGAATGTCGGCGTAAGGATGGGAAATCGGCGCGAGGATTTCATAACCGGCGGCCGGGTGCTTACTCATCTCGGCTGAATCTTTTGCACTGAACCGTTCCGGCGAGTTAATGACGCTCAGGTCTACGATGAGTTTGCCGATATCGTGAAGATAGCCGGCGATAGTGATGCCTTCGACCTCGTCTTCGCCCCAGCCCATCTCGCGCGCGATCACTTCGCTGTACTTGCCGACGCGCACCGAATGACCTTGCGTGTAGCGGTCCTTCATGTCGATGGCGGCAGCGAAGGCGCGTACCGTCTCTTTGTAGATAGTGCGCAGGCCGTCGTACAGCCGCTGGTTTTCTTCCGCCTTGCGCTTCACCTCCCCCAGCAGGTGATGGCTGTTGATGCCGACCGCGATATGACGCGCAAGCGCGCTCAATGTTTCCAGATCTTCTTCGCTGAACTTTTCCCCACTGGCTTTTTCGCCAAGCAGAACCACGCCAATTAAACGTTCGTGGACCACCAGCGGCAGCAGCAATTGAATTTCCGCGGACGCAAAAAAGTTCTGGTGATCTTCCATGAAGCGCGTCGCTTCAGAAGTCCCATCTGCCAATGTCAGTGAAGCGCCAAGGCTGGCCAGCTCACGCGCATGTTCGCGGGCGATTGGGATTTCCGTGTCCGGTGTTTGCTCCAGGCCGCGCGCGGAGATGACGCGAAGAGTGTCACCCTGGCGATCGTACTGCGCGACGGCGCCGCGGCGAATCGCGACCGATCCGAGCAGCAGATGAAAAGATGACCGCAGCATCTCTTCAAAGTCTGCGGTGTTGGCAATCTCCTGGCCCAGATCAGCCAGGGCCGCGAAGGTGTGGAGGAGTCTTTGGTTGTTAGTTTCCATTGATATTACCCGCCCGCTAACGCAGGCGGTTCTGACTACGTTGCCGTGGCGGACGCGTTATTTTGGGGTTCAATCCACGACAATGCCTCACTCTCGTCCGACGCAATGCGAACATGCTTGGTGAGGCCGAGCATCTTAAACAAACTCGCTGATTGAGTATTCACGTCACAAAAAATTAGCCGAGCATGGCTTTGCTCGGCTGCGTCGATGACGCCCATGAGAATCGAGACTCCGATGCTGTTTACCAGTTCGGTGTCCCGGAAATTAATGACCACTGCCTGTCGGCCTGCTTCGAGCTGGTTCTTGCATTCACGCTCGATGCGTTCGCCGCTCAGCTTGTTCAGGTAATCGCTGGCGTAGATGATCGCTGTGTCCCCGACACAACGCGCCTGCACCGGAGTCGCCCCCGTGGTTTCCATCTTCAGTAAGCCCCCCTCTTACTGGCTAGTGAATGGTGAACCGTAAATCGTGAATAGAAACCGTCACCATTCTTGAATCGTAAGTCGTAAAGAGACTCGCCGGGCAAACGAATCTATTTACGATTCACGATTCACTTTTTACGAAGGTACTTAGTCATCCTCAATTGAGTGCCGTCGTCAACGCGCTCGAACTCAACTTCGTCCATCAGGCTGCGGATGAGTTTCAATCCCCACCCACGACGACTTTTTCCATCTCCGTTCGCAACGCCGTTGTCCGGAACACTTGCCGGAACGACGCCGCGGCTCGCAACTATGACGACTAATTTATCATCTTCCACGCGAAATCGCTGATAAATCTTTCGGTCGGGACTGAGGCTGTGCTCGGTCGCATTGATGCATGCTTCGACCAGCGCGAGCTTGATCTGATTGATCGCTTCCGGTTGAAAGTTGATGCGGCGCGCGATCTCTTCCACCGCGCGCGCGGCAATCAATTCAGTATCGGTGCCCATCGGGATCACCATCTCATATTCATCCGATGTCGTTTCGGATTGAGTTGGTTCCGTTTGCACGCGCGAGGTCAGCAGTTCGATTTGCCGCCGGCTGGAGCTGTACGCGTCGTGCTGCTTGAGGACTTCTGACGCATCTTCAGAAAAACCTTCGGGACTAACCAGCCACAACCGCGTGCGGCCGAGATTCGCTTCACGAGCCAGTTGTTGCAGACGCTCAAGCGCCTCTTTTGTAACGTCGTCGTCAGCCTCGAGCTTCGATTCAACTTCAGCCGTCAACCACACTACTTCGTGCTCATCGGTGTAGTCGGCTCCTTCGAAGCCATGGCCAATCGCGCATCGTCCCTCTTCCGTTCGCACCGCCGTGGCAAGCACTGAGCAGTCCTCGGCAGAGACAATCTGCGGCAAACGTACGATGTCCGGCTCAGCGTCGAGCGCGGCATTCACCGTCTCTGTATCGACGCCCGAGTGCGACGCGGCGAAACGATCGTATTGAAACAGGCTGGCCGGGACCTCCTGACAATTGAAGCGCGCCAGGATGTCTCTCAAACCGAGCGCAGCTTCGCGCCGGTACTTGCGACGCATGGTTTGCGGCGCGCGCTTCAGCGTACTTAGCAACGTGTTGGCCACCACGAGGGCGCGCGGCTCGCCCGCAACCTCGAGCTGATACTGGGCGTGCAAATAGTCCATCCACACCGGCGGTTCGGAATTGAGCTCGATCGTCGCACCGCTCGAGTTTGCCAGTTCGTGAATGTGCAGCGCATCGATGATTCGTTCAAATTCGTGGCCTTCGACCCCGAGTCTCTTCTTCCACGTCCACACGGATGCTTTGCGCGTTTCGCTCAAAGCTGATTCGTACAGCACGCGGACCAACGTCCGGCGCGTTTGCGCTTGCGGAGCTACCTGACTGAGTAAGCCGGCGAAGTGGCGATGAATGCGACCGCCGAGCAGTTCGTCGACATAAAGCCTCTGGCATTCGAGGAAGCTGGTGAGCGACGCGCGCTTTTCACGAGCGGCCTGCGCCAGCGCAGCAAGGAAGAAGGGGCTGCCATGCACTTGTTGGACGATCAGGTCGCGGGCCTGCTCGTTGCTCTCGACGCCAACACTGCGCGTGAGCGCGTCAAGCAACAGGTGCGCGTCATCCTCAGCCAGATAATCCAACCGGATTATTTCGTCCGCATCCAGGTCAGCGCCGGCGGCGTGAATCGCGTTCGGCATTTGCCGTCGTAGTCCCGCCATCGCGACAAACGGAGTACGGCGCAGGAACGCCTGGGTGAGCTCTTTCGCCAGCAGGCCCGCGTCTGCTTCATCCGCCAGCGGCAGACAATCGATCAGCGGAAGCAGCGGCCGCTTGGTTGCCGCCGCCAGCTTCTGCGGCGCCTGCAAACAGAAACGAAGAAATGTCAGCTCGTCGGCCGACGCCTTTTCGCGTGCGAATGATTCGAGCAGCGAGATGATTGCTTCATAGTCGGTGGGCAGGGCAGCTTCAGCTACATCCTCAGCGGTCAGTGCTGTCGTCAGCAACGACGGGTTAACCCGGCGATAGGCCACGTATTGTTGAAGAAAGGTCCGAAAGAAATTCGAGGCGACATCCGCCAGGCTGCCTTCACTTGCCCGAAACGAAAAATGAATGGGCGCCGCCTGAGTGCGTCGAAAGAACAGTTCGTCGTAAGCCTGTCTTAAAAATTCCGAGCCGCCCGCATTAGGGGCCGCCAACAACAGAAGCTTCCGCTCGTTTGGTTGCGACGAGTAGCTGATGAGTCGATGCAGCTCAGCATCGCGGCCGACGAACTCGTCCCGCGTCAACTTCGCCAGAATGCGTTGATGACTCATCCTTGATTACTTCGCCCAGGCTTCAGCCGGTGATTTCACCTAGGCCTCGATTAAAGAAGCCCTGACTAAAGTCTGTCCCACTACTGACTAACTCCCCGCGCCCTGATATGCGTACGCGCGGTTCTTACCGTGACTCTTCGCGTAATACAGCGCGCGGTCGGCTGCCCGGATCATTGCTTCAGCGGAATCGACCGACGAAGACAGCGACGATAGACCTATGCTAATCGTCACCGCGCCCTGTGGCTGTGAAGCGCCGTGCGGAAACTTCGTGGTCATGATTTCCCGCCGCAAGCGATCGGCAATGGCCCCGGCCTCTTTCAAGGTCGTTTGCGGCAGAAGAATCGTAAATTCTTCGCCTCCGTAGCGCGACGCGACGTCAACCTTCCGCAGCGTCGAGCGCAAGCACTGCGCGGTTATTTCCAACGCGCGATCGCCCGCCTGATGACCATTGCGATCGTTATAGTGCTTGAAATCATCAATGTCGATCATCATGAAGCTCATCGGAAAATCGTAACGCTTCGAACGATTCAGTTCCTCAGACAAACGCGCTTCCATGTAACGGCGGTTATGCAGCCCCGTCAGCGGGTCCGTAATCGACATCAACTGAAACTGGTTCGCGCGGTGTTGCCAGGTAGCGCGTTCAAGCGCGAGGGCGATTTGCGGCGCCACCAGATCGATTACCTCCAGGTCTGATTCCTGATAGGCCGCGCCGCTTCGTCTGTCCGTCACATTCAGGACCCCGATTTTTCGCGCCCCAATCGTGATCGGATAGCTGATGAAGGATCCCGTTTTGTACTTCCGTTCCGGCAACGACGGTTTACCCAGGGCATCGATCGTGGTAACCAGCGGTTGTCCTGAACTGATCACTGAACCGGCGATTCCCTCACCCACGCGGATGGCTTCGATATCGCGCTGACCGACAGGTATGCCGCGCGCGGCTTTAATGTTCAACTGGTTCGATTCCTCGTCGAACAGCCAAAGCGAACCGCGTTCAGCGTCCAACAAGTCGGCGGATTGCGCCAGGATCGACTCGTAAATCTGTGACGGTTCAGCGGCATCAATCTGTTCGGCGAATCGTCGAATCGAATCAGCAAAAGGCGCGCGGCGATCCAGACCCACGTATGGAGCACGTTCAACGCGCCGTTCTTCGACTGCCTCTAGCGGCTCGTCGCTCGCGGGCTTCTCTTCCCGCGCCGGCAATTCTACCGGGGCCGGCGCAACCGGTTTCTCGCGAAACTCCTCCGCCGCGCGGCTGAGTCTTAGGGCCGCATGATCGAGGTCACCTTCATCCGCAAAGATCACATTGCGAAACAGTTCGTCCGCGGCCAGCTCGTGCAAGTCGCCTGACCGGACGCGCTCGACAAATTCGCGATAATCCTTGCCGCTGCTGAATGCGCGGCCACCGATCACTGCAAGCTGCCGCGTGTTAATTTCAACCGGCAGAGAGAAGCACTGCAATCCTGCGTGGCATCGATAGTGAACCACGGCGCCTTCATTGGCCGCTCGTTTGTGCGCCAATCCACAAAACGGATCACAGAGGCGCACGTGTTCCGGCGACGACTGCATCGCTTCACAAATCGAGTTGTTGTTCGAAACGGCGAGGGCGGGAGGCTGGTAGCCCTCAACCAGCAACACAGCGATTCCGGAATCTGCGGCGACCGATTGTTGCACTTCGTCCCAACCGCCTGGCGCTCGTTCCGGTAACTCCTGTTCAATGGGCGCCAGTCGCGCGAGTTTCTTTCGGGTCATTAGGGGTTAAATATTGCTTTCCGTCGCCAGTATACGTGGCACAGACTTCAGTCTGTGCATTCTGTCAGGCCATCACAGACCAGAGTCAGTGTCACCCGCTTCAACTGATTTCAACTCACGGTAAGGTAAAACGACGAATTGGCCCCGTTTTTCACGCGGTCGAGACGGCGAGGTGTTGGCCTAAACCCGGCGCAGATCCCGGAGCAACCCGCTCGATATCGGGGTGGTCAGGACTGATGCGAAGGCAGGCGGCCAAGTGATTCGGCTTAATTTGCACTAGCTGTGGTTCGACATCCGCACAGACATCGATGGCGTACGGACAGCGGGTGCGAAAGCGGCAGCCGCTCGGAGGATTGATTGGCGAAGGGACGTCGCCCTCGAGCACGATTCGCTTGCGGGACGATTCGATTTTTGGATCGGGAACGGGGACCGCCGAAATGAGTGCCTTCGTGTAGGGCATCAGCGGCCGCGCGTAGATCTCTTTGGCGGGCGCGAGTTCGACGATTTTCCCGAGATACATCACCGCCACTCGATCCGAAACGTGCTGCACCGCGCGCAGGTCGTGCGAGATGAAAAGGTAAGTAAGATTCTTTTCGCGCCGCAGCCGCTCGAGCAGATTCATGATTTGCGATTGGATTGAAACGTCGAGCGCCGAGATTGGCTCGTCCGCGACTATGAAGCTCGGATCGACAGCGAGCGCGCGCGCGATGCCGATTCGTTGCCTCTGGCCGCCGGAAAACTCGTGCGGATAACGGCGCAGAAAGCGCGGGCTGAGGCCGACCTGCACCATCAATTCCTGGACACGGCGCTTTCTCGCTTCGCCCTCGGCAAGTCCAAACGTGCGAATCGGTTCGCTGATAATCTGATCGACCGTCATGCGCGGATTCAAAGAAGCGTACGGATCCTGAAAAACGATTTGCAGATGGCGTCGCTCGTCGCGCATCGCGCGGTTCGACAGTTGCGCCAGGTCGTTGCCGCGGAACAGGACCTGACCCGATGTCGGTTCGACGAGCCGCAGAATTGCGCGGCCCAGCGTTGTCTTGCCGCAGCCGGACTCGCCGACTAACCCGAGGGTCTCGCCTTCGAAGATGTCGAGCGATACTCCATCGACCGCCTTGACGACCTGGCGCGTGAGACTGAAGAGCGACTTCCGCACCGGAAAGTGCACCTGGAGATCCTGAATTGAGATCAATGGCTGCATCAGCGATTCGATTCGGCGTAGACCTCGTTCGCGAAATGGCAGAGCGAGTGGTGATCACTTGTGAGCTGGACGAACGGCGGAAATTCACGCTCACAGATTTCTTCCGCGCGTTCACAGCGCGGCGCGAAAGGACACCCGGACGGCAAGTGCGCCAGGTCCGGCGGCTGCCCCGGAATTTGATAGAGCTTTCCCTGTTCTGAAGTCGGATCAGGAACGGAACGCAACAGGCCGCGCGTGTAGGGATTGCCCGGACGCTCGAACAGTTCGCCGGTGGGCGCCTGCTCAAAAACCTTTCCCGCGTACATCACTACCACGTGATCGGTCATGCCGGCGATGACGCCCAGGTCATGGGTGATCAAAATTACGCTCGCGCCGGTCTCGCTTTTTAGTTTCCTAATGAGTTCGAGAATTTGCGCCTGGATCGTTACATCGAGGGCGGTGGTCGGCTCGTCAGCGATTAGCAGCTGCGGCTTGCAAGACAGCGCCATTGCGATCATCACGCGCTGGCGCATGCCGCCCGAGAATTCATGCGGATAGCTGTCGATTCTTTCGGCGGCATCGGGAATACCAACGTGCTCGAGCATCTCGATCGCGTGACGCCGCGCCTGTTCTTTGGTGTGCCTGAGGTGAAGCTGCGTTACTTCCATCAACTGTTTTGACACGCGCATGAACGGATTCAAAGACGTCATCGGATCCTGGAAAATCATCGCGATGTGACAACCCCGAAGATCGCGCAACTCACGCGGCGACAATTTCAAGACATCGCGGCCATTGAATTCGACCGCCCCGCCGGCAATTCGCCCGGGCGGATCGGGTATCAGACGCATGATGGAAAGGTTCGCCACGGTCTTGCCGGAACCAGATTCGCCGACGATACCGAGCGTGTCGCCGCGTTTTACTTCAAAGCTAACGCCGTCCACGGCTTTCACGGTGCCGTCTTCGGTGTGAAAGTAGGTGCGAAGGTCTTTTACCTTCAGTAGACTTCCGTTGGTTTTTGGTTCCGCCATTGTCGAGTTTACGACCCACCGACTACCGCAGGTGGTACTGACCTCGCTGCTTACTGCTTACTGCTTACTGCCCACAGCACACTGCTCATTCTTTTCTGGTTTGCGGATCGAGCGCGTCGCGCAAACCATCTCCAAGAAAATTCAAACTGAACAGCATCAACGCCATCGTGGCTCCCGGGAAGATCAACTGCCACGGATAGACCGATAAATGCTGTGCGCCTTCGGCGGCCAGGCTGCCCCACGAAACTCGCGGCGGCCGCACCCCGAGCCCAAGAAATGACAGGAACGCTTCGCTAAGCATTACCGAGGGCACCGTGAGCGTCGCGTACACGATCACCGGCCCAAGCACGTTCGGAATAAGATGGCGAAAGACTATCTTTGGCGTCGAGACTCCGGTCGCGCGCGCCGCCAAAACGAAATCCTGATTCTTTAGCGACAGCACCTGGCCCCGGACAATCCGGGCCATCGTCAACCAGGACACGGCCCCTAGTGCAAAGAACAGTTGCGCTAGCTGACCTGTGGGAGTCTTTGCGGGCAGCAACGCCAGCAAAACGATGACGATGATTACGTAAGGCAGCGAATAGAGGACATCGACAATGCGCATCATCAAATCATCGACCCGGCCACCCAGGTAACCGGCCAATGCGCCATAACTGACCCCAATCACCAGCGAAACCAGTGTCGCAATCAGCGCGACCATGAGGGAAATCTGTCCGCCCGACAAAACTCGCGCGAGAATGTCGCGCCCGGCATTGTCGGTACCCATCGGATGCGCCCACGAAAAACTTCCATCAGGCCCGCGCAACGGCGGCAACGATTTGTTCAGGAGATTGTCTTTAGGAATGTAGTCGTAGGCGTACCCGGTCGTGGCCTTAAGGATCGAAGGACCAACTAGCGACGCCACGGTAACCAGCAGCACTATGACGATGCCAAAGACGGAGAGCTTATTCCGGAGAAGCCGTCGCCACGCGTCCCGCCACAGAGACGAACCCGCGACGAGTTCGCCGGTGACGACGTCATGCACATCCTCAGCGACAGCCATCTCCGGCCCGATCTGCAGTACCGGCGGATCCGGCATGCGTTCCGGAACTTCAAGAGCCTCGTCATCTTTCGGGTGATGCGGCTTGTCTGGGGGAAAGTCGTTCATACTTGCCGTCCAGCTGAGATCTCAGCTCTGAGGTCTCAAGTCTGAAAATCAATACCTGATGCGCGGATCAATCAATGTATATGAAATGTCCACGAGCAGATTGAAAACCAAAACCGTAACCGCGATGAAAGCCACGATGCCGATGATTAAGGGCTCGTCTCGATTCAGGCACGCATTTATGAAGTAGTTGCCGAGGCCCGGCAGCGCAAAGATTTTCTCGACGACAACTGTGCCGGTCACCAGAAACGCCAGCGCCGGTCCGGAAAAAGAAACGACCGGCAGCAATCCCCCGCGCAATGCATGTCGTGTTACCACCTGTCGCTCGCTCAAACCTTTCGCGCGCGCAGTGCGGATATAGTCAGAGCGCAAAACCTCCAGCATTCCCGAACGCGTCAGCCGTGCAATGTAAGCAATGTAAATCGCCGACAGCGTGAGCGCCGGCAGCACGATACTTCGGCTGGGAAACCCGTCCCACAACGCGGCCGGAAACCAAAACAGCGTAAGCGAAAACAGGAGAACCAAAAGCGGCCCAAGTACAAAGTTCGGAATTGAAATGCCCAGCATCGCGATGGCCATGCTCGCGTAGTCAATGAACGAATTCTGTCGCAGCGCCGCGAACGTTCCGAGAGTGATGCCCACCAGGAGAGCCAGGGCATAGGCGCTTATTCCCAACGCTGCCGAAACGGGGAGGGCGCGCCAGAGAATTTGGTTAACAGTTTGGCCTTCATACTTGAGCGACGTGCCGAAATCGAAGCGCGCAATGTTCCAGAGCACGCGCCGGTATTGGACGTGCCAGGGCTTGTCGAGCCCATATTTGTCGCGGAGGTTGTTTTCGATTGCGGGCGCCAGTTTCTTCTCGCCGCTGTAGAAGTTTCCAGGCGCCATACGCACCAGCACCCACGTCAACGTGACGACGATGAAAAGCATCGGGACGATAACGATGATGCGGCGAATGATGAAGCGAAGCATTTTGAAGAGGATCTTGGTACTTTGTGCTTTGTACTTTGACGTCTAACGCAAACTGAGCAACACATCAAAGCACAAAGTACTAAGTACAAAGCACCAAAAACCTAATTAGTCATATTCGGCAATCCGTAATCCCACTTGGCGGAATCGCGCTCAACATACACGTACTTCCACGAATGCAGTGTGGCCGCGTTGGGATACAGACCCTTCACGTAAGGCTTCTTCATCCAACGCGTCGTGGGCACAGTCAGCGGCATCACCGGTTGCGCGTCTAGCATCAGTTGTTCGGCCTGCGCCAGAATCTGATACCGTCGCTGCGGATCGATCGTGCGATTCGCTTCATCCAGCAGCTCGGCGAATTTCGGGTCCCACCATCCGGTCGCATTCGCGCCGGTCGGCGTGTACCAGATACCCAGAAACGTAAACGGGTCCATGTAATCGGCGCCCCAGCCCGTCCGCGACACTCCTTTGTAATCGAGCCCCGCCTGCGCCCGGAAATACGTCTTGTTCTCCATCACCCGAAGTGGAATGGTCGCGCCCAGACTCTGCTTCCAAAGACCCTGAAGGAATTCCGCATAAGGGATGTTGTTGCCGTCCGTGTTGACGATCATTTCGATTTCGCTGGCCTGGAATTTCAGCGGATCGAAATTTCCGGCAGCGTCTTTGTAGCCGGCTTCGGCCAAAAGCTTTTTAGCTTTCTCAGGATCGTATGGATCGCCCTTTGGATGCGGATAGCCGGGGAAGATTCCCGTTGGAATAATCGCCGTCAGCGGTTGCAGTTGGCGCCAACCAGCAAATGCCTTCTTGTCGATTGCCATGTTGAGCGCCTTGCGCACACGCAGGTCCTTGGTCGGGCCGCTCTTCGTATTGAAATTGTAAAAATCAATCGCCGCTTCGGGCGCGTCCATGAAATCCTTCATCGGGTTGATGACGCTTAACCAGGCGGACGGCACCGTGTGATTGTAGAGAGCATCGAGATCGCCCGCTTTGTAGAGGCTCATCATCGTCGTATTGTCGGCGAGCAGGTAGAAAACAATCCGGTCGAGCTTCACTGACTGTGCGTCCCAGTTCATCGGATCGCGAACGACAACGATGCGGTCGTAGTGGTTCCAACTCTCGAGCTTGAACGCCCCGCTCGTCACGATGTGCGCGGGGTCAGTCCACGTGTCGCCAAATTTCTCGATCGTTTTGCGGTGAACTGCGCGGAAGAACTGATGCGGCATCATGCTGATGAAATACGGCGCCGGCTTCATCAGGATCATGCGCAACGTGTAGTCATCGACTGCTTCGATACCCACGTCGTCAGCGGTCACCGGGACAAGCTGTTTGCCTTCGACGGCGGTCTTCAGTTTGGGATTGGATTCCATCGCAGCCTTGCGCGCTTTTTCGGGGCCGGGAAGAACCAGCCTGACCGGTGCGTGCATCGCACGATGAAAAGCTGTATCAGAAGCCGGAGTCCTGTTTTCGGCGTTTGGCGGATATTCGTCGGAAACTGACGTGACGTCTTGTTCGCTTAGCGGCGGCTCGGGCGAGTTTTCTGTAAAGTCTCTTTCAAGCAAAAACGTTTTCGCAGCCGGATCGAAAACGAAGAATCCACTCCCATTGAACGCCTGCGCGTACTTGATCGGAAAAGAAAGCGAAGCAGAGCGGGAACCCGTGCTCGGCTTAAGGCCACGACGAATCGAGTAAACAAAGTCATGCGCCGTGATCGGATCGCCATTCGAGAAGCGGCCATTGCGACGCAGGTGAAATGTGACTTCCGACCAGTCTTTGTTTACGTCCCAGCGTTCAGCCAGTGCCGGAATCGGCGCCGTGGTTTTCGGATCGTACTCAGTCAGCCCTTCGAAAAGAGCGAGGGCGATGCGCGCTTCATTTTGCTGCGAAGGAATCTGCGGATCGAGGGTTTCCGGTTCTGAGCCCGAGACGTAACGCAGTACGTTTTCGCGCGGTGGATCGGTCTTTCCGAAGAAAGTGGAGTTGCTCGCCGACGCAGAGCAGCCAGCGAAAACGACGTTCAGCGTGAGGAGGAAACCAAGGAATCTGTCACGCGATGAAAGGCGAGTCATCGTCGGGCCCAAAGTAACACGCCGATGCGCGGTGGAGCAATGCTTTTTCTGAACAGTGGCACAGACTTCAGCCTGTGATTGCGATTCGCGGGAATTCACAGACTGAAGTCTGTGCCACGAAGTTCTTGCCACACCGCTGTGGTTTGCTGCCGCGCGCTTTCGAACCCTGCGGACGTGTCAATCAGATAATCCGCGTGTTTCTTCTTCTCTTCCTGCGGCATCTGTGCGTTGATGCGTCTCTCGGCTTCTTCGCGCGAAATGTTATCCCGCTTCATCAACCGCTCAAGTTGGACTTGCGGCTGGCAATGGACAACGATGAGTTTATCGAATCGTTTGTACCCGCCGGATTCGATCATTAGGGCTGCATCTACAACGGCGATCGCTTCGGGAGTTTTCTGCTCCCAAAGCCGCATGACGTAATCCTGAAGCGCGATAATGAATGGATGAAGAATCGAGTTAAGCTTCTGACGCTTTTCCTCATCAGCGAAAACTATCGAGCCAAGTGCCGCGCGATTCAGCGAGCCATCGGGTTTCAGAATGTCAGCGCCAAATTCTTCGACAACGGCTGTCAGGCCCGCCGTCCCCGGCTCGACGACTTCCCGCGCCACCGCGTCAGCATCAATCGTCCGCGCGCCCAGGTCGCGCAGTACGCTTAATACGAACGATTTACCCACAGCAATCGATCCGGTGAGTCCGACTTTGAGCATTCTCAGTCCTCAGTCCTGAGCACTCAGTCCTCTTCTCCACTTTGCCGCTTGTAGCGTGTTTCGCATCAACATCGCGACGGTAAGCAGGCCAACACCGCCCGGCACCGGCGTCCGCTGTCCGGCGACAGCATCCGCCTCTGCGGGATGAACATCACCGACAAGTGTGTAGCCACGCGTCTTGATAGCGTCAATTCTCTTCTCTGCTTCGTCGCCGAAGAGTTCATGCGCCTGGCCCGCTTCGCTAATCTTGTTGACGCCCACATCGATCACAATCGCGCCTGCCTTGATGAAATCGCCCCGAATGAATGCAGGCCGTCCAATGGCTGCGATTAGAATGTCTGCCTGGCGCGTAACGAACGGCAAATCTCGCGTTTGAGAATGGCAAACCGTCACGGTTGCGTGACGTTGCAGGAGCAAACTGGCGACGGGGCGGCCCACGATCTGGCTGCGACCCACGACGACGGCGTTGGCGCCGGCGATCTCAATATTGTTTCGGTCGAGCAGTTCGATGATGCCGGCGGGTGTGCAGGGCACAAAACGCGGCCGGCCCATGGCAAGCAGACCGACGTTTGTTGGATGAAAAGCATCGACGTCCTTCAACGGATCGATGGCCTCAATGATTATCGCGTCGTCGATCTGTTTGGGCAGCGGCAGTTGAACCAGTATTCCATCAACTTCGTTGTCCGCATTCAATTCCCGCACGACAGACAACAGCGCTTCGCTCGACGTGGCAGGGTCCAGCGCAACGTGCTTTGACGCGATGCCGACCTCTTCACAGGCGCGCACTTTATTGCGCACATAAACCGCGGACGCCGGGTCGTCGCCAACCAAAACCGCCGCCAGGCACGGCGTGACGCCGCGCGTTCCCTTCAGCTCGCGAACTTCTTCGGCGACTTCGCGCTTTATCGCGTCGGCCGCTGGTCGACCGTCGAGAATTTGCGCGCGCTGCTTGTCTAAGGCCATCATCGCGGTCATCGTAACATAGAACTTATTTCGGTCGACTTACGCCTACGCACAGTTGAGACGTGCGCCGGCAACCGTTAAGCTACGCGTACCTTTCATCATGACAATCGAAAAAAGAGTTCTGCAAACCGGCTTAATCCTGTTCGTGTTTGTCGCCAGCCAGTGTGGCGGTGCGAAATCGGAAAACGAGAAACGTTATCCCCTCACCGGCAAAGTCATCGCCATCAATAAGACTGAAAAGACCGCGACCATCAATCACGATGAGATTCCCGGCTACATGGAAAAAATGACGATGGAGTTCAAGGTGAAGAACGATTCAGACCTCGACCGAATGAACCCGGGCGATCGAGTCACCGGGGACCTGGTCGTGACTGACACGTCGTCGTGGATTGAAATAATGGCGATAACTCAAGGTGGCGCCGAGTTGACGCCAACCAGTGTTGTGCCCGGCGAACCTAAACCGGGTGACGAGATTGCGGATTTCGCGCTCGTGAACCAGGACGGCAAACCCATTCGCCTCTCACAGTACAAAGGGAAGGCGCTTGCGCTGACATTTATCTACACGCGCTGCCCGCAACCGGACCAGTGCACTTTGATGAGCACCCACTTCGCGGCGGTGGAGAAGGAGCTGCAACAGAAGCCGGACGTTTTCGCGAAGACGCACCTGTTGTCGATTACCTTCGATCCTGAGTACGACACGCCGAGAGTGATGCGCAGCTACGGCGCCTCGCACTCAGGCCGCTACTCAGACGAAGTGTTCAAGCACTGGGAGTTCGCCACGGGCACCGCTGAACAGGTCAAAGCCATCGCCGAATATTTTGGCGTGCGCTCGTTCAAAGACCCTGCTACGGGCAAGGACGAGCTTGTCCACTCGTTGCGCACGGCCGTGATCGATCCTCAGGGAAAGCTGGTTAAACTCTATCGCGGCAACGAGTGGAAACCCGCCGACATCGCCGCTGATTTGAAGTCTCTCGTGCAAACCGCCAACTAAGGCTCGCATATTGCTTCATCATCTTGAGACACGATCCTGTGTACAGATTTGTTGCACTATGACTAAATCGGAAGGGAATGCGTAAAGATGGCGACGAAAAAAAAGAAGGCGGGAAAAGCGAGTAAGGGCAAAGCGAAGGGTTCAGCGCACGGTGATCCTCACAAAGCCGCACAGACGGCCGCTCTGAAGAAGACCGTGAAGAAGGTAGCAACACAACCGCGCGCGGCGCTGAAGTCGGTCAAGAAAGTAGCCAAACGTGTCGCTCAAGGTGCGGCGTTAGGTGCTGTGGCAGGTGCGCTTGAAGGCGCAGTCGAAGAAGTGCAAAAGGCTGCAGGCACTGGCGGTTCTGGCAAGGCTGGCGGCACTGGCAAGGGCGGAACCAGAAAGAAGAGATAGTTTTCGGCGCCCCCCGGTAACGCATACCGGCGGCATGCTGCACGCCAGAGGCGTGCAGACCCAATCTCATCACTTACGCGATTTGGCAGGCAAGGCTTTGCGCTTTGGCCTGCCAATCGTTTTCCTGGCCTTCTGGCGTTTCGGCTTGCTCTTGTTTACCTTTCCAATCGACTCGAGTGCGTCACCAAAGTCGAAGCCGAACAACTCCTTGATTCGAGCATTTAGCGCAGGCATCACCAGGCTGTTTCCCACCACTGAAAGTTCTTCAACCATGCTGTTCGCGAAGGCGGCCACTTCAGATTTCTTGCGCGCGCCTTTTGTCTCTCTGTGCGCGTAGCCCATGGTGTAGCCGAGCGCGAACCCGGCGGACAAAGCGCCGAGACTCCAGACCAGCGGCTCCTTCTGAAACTCTTCCCGATAATTCAGGACGCCCGTAACGGTCTGCTTGGCGACCGCGATTTGTTCATTAACTGTCTCTTTGATTTCTCCGACAGTCTCAGAAACGGACTGCCGCGTTTTTTCCATCTGCTTTTGAAGTTGTTGCTTGCTTGGCTGTGAAGCTGATTCCGCCATCTAACCTCCGTTACATTCCGTTTACCAGTCTTAAAGTTCCTTTTGGATCCACTCTTTGTCGCGCCCAAGTTCATCAATCGTTCTTTCCGGGACGATGCCCCGCCCCAGACGGTTCTTCATGATCACAATTACGATCGACCCAATCGCCAGGTAAAGAACGCCGGCAATGACAAAGCCCAACGCGTATTTCCCCGGTTGGCTAATATCCAGATCCGCGAAGAGCGTTGAAATCGCAAAGGCCAATGCCACATTCACTAAAGCGAAGCCGACGGCGGCCACTATCCCGCCGGCGAGAATTGCGACACTCGCACGCACGTATGCGTTGACGTCTTCCTTAATTTCAATCTTCAGTAATGTCAGCTTCGTATCGAAGAGCGTTGTGACGTCACTTGCCAGGCGTTCCAGAAGCGAGGGCAGGTCCTGCTGCTGCTCAAGCGCTGCGGTTGTTTGTCGTTCGGCCATGTTATTCAGTGCAGACAAACAAATGGCAGGCCAAAGACGTGTAGTCGGTTGTGTGCCTTTGCGATCCTTTGCGACTTTGCGGCTTTGCGAGAAATTGCCCTCTCGACAACCGGTTGGTTCACGCAAAGGCGCAAAGACGCAAAGTCACGCAAAGCGGACACTTCCACCGAAGGAGATAGATTGGGGACAGATCAACGTGATGCTCGTACGAGAAGACTACACACCGCGGAGAGGAAAAAGCTGTTGTGGGAGTTAAAGCAGCCTTTCCAACTTACGCGACTCTCCCCCGGTAAATCAGTCGCAGCCCAGCAAAGTTCTAATCTGCGACGCGGCGGCTATCAACTGGTCCGCTTGCGCCACCGTAAGATGCTTACCGGATTGCGCTCTAGCATGGTTAGTAAACGCTTTGAGCTGGTCGCATGCCTCGGCGGTTCCGTTCGGCGAATCGAGCGCCACGATTACCTTTTGCAGTTTGCTCTCAAAACTGTTTGAGACACCGCGCTGGAGCGTGAAGCTTCGCACTAGATTGATGAGATCAGATGTCAGTTCACCAGGCGTGGCTTCTTGTTCACTTGAGAGAGCTTCAACAGTCGAAAGCGTCGTGAAGCCGCCGGTGAAAGTTGCGCCCCCAAACGCGTACAGCACGCCACCCATCACGCCAACCCCGAACGCATACCGATCGGTGGGCATGGCCGGTCCTGGGCTCCACGAGTTCGTCGCCGGGTCATACACATCGACCGTGTCCAGCGTTTCGGATGTCGCACCCCCGATCACATATAGCAGACCGCCCAGTGCACCCACACCCGGGATGAAGCGAGTGCTCGGCATCGAGGGCTTCACACTCCAGGTATCGGTGGCCGGGTCATAAGCCTCAAACGAAACATTGCCGTTCGCGCTACCGGCCGCATACAAAACGCCGCTAATTACTCCGACACCAACATGGGAATGAGCAGTTGGCATCGAGGCTTTGGTTTCCCACGAGTCAGAAATGGGATCGTAAGCTTCGACGGTGGAGAGGTCGCCACCATTAGTGCCGCCGACCGCGTAAATGATTCCATCGATCGAGGCAAGGCCGAAAGCCGTGCGCATGGTGGGCATCGGTGTCACCGGCGTACCCCACGAATCGGTCACCGGGTCGTAAACGTCCACGCGGGTAGTCAGAGCGCCTCCGATCTGACCTCCCATTACATAAATCTTGCCGCCGGATTCGACAGCGTCCGCGTCCGTGCGCTGAACGGGCATCGGCGACTTAGCAGACCAGGAGTTGGTCCCGGGATCGTAGGCAACGACGGTGTCAATGTGCCCACCGTCATAGCCGCCAAAGGCGTAAAGCTTGCCGTCTGCGACACATGACGCAAAAGCGTAACGGGTGCCGGGCATCGACGATTTTGTGGACCAGGTTTGGGCCGACGCTGTGGCGGCCAGAACGTTCATCAGGACAACAACCAAGAGCGTTTTGTGAAAAAAGGAAATTCGTCGGTCGTGTTTCATGATTCTCTCCTTGTTGGAAGGTTGAAAGCCTGGTGAGCCTCGTCACGCAGGCAGATTCCGGCCGGGCTTGGGTCGATTCATGCTCGCGCGTGAACGCCGCGGCTAAAGAAAAATCCCGGTCATTGCCAATAGCGCAGAATTCTGGCGGGTGGTATCATCCGCGCGAAAAATTTCGCGTCGTTGATTCGTACCAGGTGAGGATCACCGAGCTATTCTCCACTCAGTTTCATGGCTGCGAACCCGCGGGAGATCACAGAACTTCTCGTTAGCTGGAGCAATGGAAGTCCGACGGCTTTTGAAGACTTAGTTACGCTCATCTATCCCGAACTGCGCCGTTTAGCACGGCGTCACATGCGTCAGGAAAATCCGGCGCACACACTTCAAACTTCGGCCCTTATCAATGAGGCGTATTTGCGCCTGGTGAATCAGCGCGACGTGGCGTGGCATGACCGCGCACACTTTTTTGCCGTGGCCGCCCAGGTGATGCGCCGCATCCTGATCGATCATGCCCGCCGGCATCAGGCGTCGAAACGAGGCGCGGGCGCTCGACTTGTCACCCTTGACGACATGGAAGCCATGAGCCGGGAAAGAGCCGCGGAATTTGTCGCGCTCGACGAGGCCCTGGTGAAACTCGCAGAGATCGATGAACGCAAAAGCCGCATCGTTGAGTTGCGGTTTTTCGGGGGCCTAACCGTCGAAGAAGTAGCGGACGTGCTGAAGCTGTCGCCCATCACAATCAAACGGGAGTGGCGCTCAGCACGGGCCTGGCTGCAACGCGAACTCAGCGGCAGCGAATCTGTGTTTGATGTTCAGGCTTGATACCTTTCAACTTGATAGTGCGCTTTATTCAAAAGAAGACAAGTAAGACTCTCGGGAACGTCTTTGATCCCAATGACACCGCAACAGTGGCAGGAAATCGACCGGTTATTCCAACACGCGGTAGAGCTGAATCCTAAGGATCGGGACGCCTTTCTTAACGAGGCTTGCAAAGGCAATCGCTCGCTGCGCGAAGAAGTGGACTCGCTCCTGGTTTCGGACGCCGGAGCATCGAATTTTATCGATCAAGAAGTGCTCGCGCAGGCGGCTCCCTTCCTTGCGGTTGAGTTTCCCAGACTCGACGATGGCCAGAAACTCGGCAACTACGAAATCGTGTGCTTAATCGGCCGAGGCGGCATGGGAGAGGTTTACCTCGCCCAGGACGAAGTTCTAAATCGTCGAGTCGCTTTGAAGTTGCTGCCCGCCGATTACACGAATCATCCAGAACGATTAAGGCGCTTTCAACAGGAAGCATTCGCCGTCTCGGCGCTCAATCATCCGAACATTTTGACGATACATGAACTGCGGCAGGTTGAGGACCTACAGTTCATTGCCACTGAGTTTGTAGATGGCGAAACCCTGCGTGAACGAATGAACCGCGAGCGCCTCGCTCCGCTGCAAATCCTGGATATTGCCGTTCAGTTAGCCAGCGCCATGACCGCCGCCCACGAGGCGGGGATGGTTCATCGAGATATCAAGCCTGAGAACATCATGCTGCGCCGAGATGGCTATGTAAAGGTTCTGGATTTCGGATTAGCAAAGCTAAAGGAGTACGTGGAAGCTACGCCGGCAACTGAGGCGCACGCGGATGTAAACACTTCGTCCGCGCTGGTGATGGGCACGGTCAGATACATGTCCCCTGAGCAAGCCCAGGGATTCCCGGTTGACCCTCGCAGCGACATCTTCAGCATGGGCGTCGTTCTGTTTGAAATGGTTGCCGGCCATGCGCCCTTTCATGGCAAGACAGTCATTGAAACTGTGAAGTCCGTCGTAACAGGCGAGCCGCCCTGGTTAGCGCTCGATGGTGCCGCTGAACCCCTGGTAAGGATAATCCGCAAGGCACTTGCCAAGAATCCGGATGCGCGTTATCGCGACGCGCAGGAACTCTTGTCCGAGCTGACTGCTCTGAAGAGCCAGCTCCAACTAGAGTCTGGCGGGTTTCCCGGCGTCGCGTCGCGGCCCCGACGCCTGTTTCATGATGCGCGTGCCGGAACAGCTCGTTGGTGGGCGACAGTCTCAGCGGCTTTGAAGTCTCACAAGCTGGTGGTCGCGTTCGTCTCGCTAGCGCTGGCCATCGGAATTGTCGCGCTGGTTTATACCACCTGGCCCGAAAAAGCGATCTCACCGGGAACTTGGAGTGTAAAGACTCCGCTTGACCGGCCGCGCGCGGGTGCTGCCGTGGCGACACTGAATGGCAATTTGTACGTGGCGAGTGGCAATGACCGATCGGGCGCCATCAACGAACTCGACGAATATGATCCGGCAACCGGAAAGTGGACTTCGCGGGCGCCTATCCCGACTGCTCGCACGGCGGCGGGCGCGGCTGGGATCAACGGCAAGCTTTATGTTTTTGGCGGATGCACACACAACTCGGATTGCCGGATTGGTACGACCAACGTGCTTGAGGTCTACGATCCGACGTCAAACAGTTGGTCCGTCAAGTCGCCGATGCCGACAGCCAGAAGCTTAATGGCTTCGGCAGTGATTGCGGGAAAGCTTTATGTCGCGGGCGGGAGAGGCCCATGCCCACCGTGTTCGGGATACGACAAGCTCGAAATTTACGACCCGATAACTGACAAGTGGGACACTACGAAAGCACCTCTTCCGACTGCTCATACTTCTCCGGGCGGCGCAGGCCTCGATGGAAAGTTTTATGTAGTCGGCGGCGTTCTTACCTCCGGTGAGGAGCTCGTTAACCCGCAACGATTGGCCATGTACGATCCCGCCACCGATAAGTGGTCGCTGAAAGCGGCGTTGGGGATCCCGCGGAGCAGCATAGGGTTGGCGGCCATCCACGGCCAACTCTACGCCATCGGCGGAGTCACGAGAATTGGCTCGTCCACTGTCGTCGAAGCTTACGATCCGGCGTCGGACCAGTGGCTTCCCAAGGCGCCGATACCGGCTCCTCGCTCTCTGCTCCAACCGGTCGCCATAGATGGAATCATTTATCTAGTCGGCGGTGGCGATGCTCAGGGAGAACCGGTGGCCGCTCTTGATGCTTACACCGCTGTTTGTCCCGGTTCGGAGTGTGCGTCCACGCCGCCGGGGCTCGTGGGTTGGTGGCCAGGGGATGGCGACACGAGCGACCTGGCCGGATTCAATTCAGGCTCGCTGTTTGGAAGTGTGAAATTTGAGCAAGGCAAAGTGGATCAGGCTTTCAGCCTGGACGGCTCATCTTTTGTGACTGTCGGAAACCCGGCCGCAGTAAGTCTGGTGAATACGCAAATGACGATGGACGGCTGGATTAAACCAAGAGTGAACGCCATCGGGATTTATTTTGGTAAGACCGAATACGGCAAGAACCCGTACTTGCTGTTGTTCTCTCGGGGTGTGAGCGCGCGGTTCAAATCAGCTGGCCAGGAAGTGCCCGTTCACGCATTTTCCGATTTTCCATCGAACACGAAATTCTATGTTCCGCCGATAGATCAATGGACACATATAGCCCTGACTTACGACGGAGAACAAATCAGAATCTACGTCAATGGAACTTTGATGGGCCAGGCGGCTAAGACGGGAAATATTGACGGTGATAATGTGCCGTTTAATATCGGCGGTCGCGCAGATGATCAGGGGACGGGAAAATTCAACGGTCTGATCGATGAGGTTGAACTCTTCAATCGCGCGCTATCGGCGGGCGAGATTCGCATGATTTTCGAAGCGGGCGGTGATGGCCAGTGCAAGCCACGGGCAAGTTGTCGGTAACAACCGGATTTGTTTACTGCTCGAGATGGCTTTGCCCCAAAAAGTCTTCGGTGACGCTAAATGCGCTTGACGGTTCGCTGATCACGTTAGATCCAGCTGACAATATTCAACGAAGCTGCGAAGCAGTGGATGTATTTAAGCCCAAGGTGAGGCTCTGCCAGCCTTGGGTTACGATGGTTAATAAATCTGTAGGAGCCGTGGAGCGGCGACCTTGAGTTGGGCTATCGGAAGTTCTCTTCAGAATGGACCACTCACCGAGGCACTGACGTTGGTTGTGACGCGAGACTCAGAACTCTGAACTTGGACTGAGATGTCGCCCGCTTCGCGGGCTCCGGTAATCATAACGGCCTCGGTTTCCCAAGGCTCACAAAGCCTCGCTTTGGGCTTAGCTAAGACCGCTGCTACGCAGCTCGACGAGTTTGTTCACTCACCCCGCCTTTTTTGGGCAAAGCCGCTCGAGATACTTCTGAGAGGTTTAGCCCTTCAGCTTCTTGATCTCTTCGGTGAGCACCGGCAAGGCTTCAAAGAGATCGCCGACGATGCCGTAGTCAGCGATGTCGAAGATCGGAGCTTCCGGATCTTTGTTGATGGCGACGATGGTCTGCGAGTTCTTCATGCCGACCAGGTGTTGAATTGCGCCTGAGATGCCAATCGCGACGTAAAGCTTCGGCGCGACCGTCTGGCCGGAAGATCCGATCTGGCGATCGATGGGCAGCCATTCCGCGTCGCAAATCGGCCGCGACGCCGCGAGATCGCCACCGAGCGCTTCGGCTAACTTTTCCGCAAGCGCGAGATTGTCTTTGCTCTTGATTCCGCGACCCACGGCCACAATCACGTCTGCTTTGCTCAGATCGACCGCCTGTTTCGCTTCCTGGAAAGGCGCTTCGGGTTTCATCCGGACTTCGCCGATTTCCACTGACATCGATTCGACCTGAGCGCCACTTCCCTTCACTGCTTGATCGCCGCGAAACGCGCCGGATTGGAACGTGACAAAGTTCGGAGGTTCGCCATCCGAGACAACATCGGCGTCCAACTTGCCGAGAAATATTCGCCGGGTGAAGACGCGCTTGTCGCCTTCGACGTTCATGCGAATACAGTCGCCGATCAGACCCTTCTGAAATCGCGCCGCGACCTTCGGAGCAAAATCGCGCGCCTGATACGTGTGCGACATGATTACGTATTCAGGGTTTGTCGTTCGCACAACGTGCTCGAGCGCGGCCGCGTAGGCATCGGGCGTGTAGTCGGCGAGCTTGTCGTTCTCAACCGAAATCACTTTTTCGACTTCGTAGCCGGCAATCTCGCTCGCCAGCGCAGCTGAGCCCAGCACGACGGCCGAAACTTTCTGGCTCGTGTCGCCGGCGAGTTTTTGCCCCGCCGCAATCGCCTCAAGCGACGTTTTATTCAGCGCGCCCGCTTTGTGTTCGATGACTACGAGAATGCTCATTTTTGTGTGGCACAGACTTCAGTCTGTGGTTTCAACTGACATTAGCGTGGCCCAGGCAGAAATCACAGACTCAAGTCTGTGCCACCTCAGATGACCCGCGCTTCAGTCCGCAGCTTCTCAGCCAATTCAACGGCGCCCTTCTTCGCGTCGCCATTGCCGAGGAATTGTGTCTGCTTCGACTTCTGCGGCAGATAGATCTTCTCAATGCGCTGATGCGAAGGCTTGCCGACGACCTCAG
The DNA here is from genome assembly GCA_036277115.1 of Pyrinomonadaceae bacterium. Classification (NCBI taxonomy): domain Bacteria; kingdom Pseudomonadati; phylum Acidobacteriota; class Blastocatellia; order Blastocatellales; family Pyrinomonadaceae; species Pyrinomonadaceae bacterium. The sequence goes on along the minus strand of DASUNM010000021.1, from coordinate 532,272 downwards.
CTGACGGCGTCACTTCCTTAATCTCTTTCTTCTTCGCCGCCATGATGCCCTTCAGCGTGGCGTAGCGAATCTGACTAATGCCGGATTGAATCGTCAGGAGCGCGGGCGTCGGCATTGTGTACCACTGGTACCAACCGCTTTCGAGTTCGCGCTTCACGCGCAGCTGCTCGCCCGTCGCGTCCAACTCGATGACGATGGTCGCGTGCGGCAGGCCCATGACCTCTGCCAGAATCACCCCGGTCTGCGCGTAGCCGTAATCATCGGACTGCAACCCGGTCATGATGAGATCGGCGTTCTCTTCGCGAATCGCCTCCGCCAGGACGGACGCGGCCGCAAACGGTGAAAGATGCCCTACGTTGTCGCCCACGACGTGAATCGCGCGATCGGCGCCGCGGGCCAGCGCGTCTTTGATAACGCTCTTCGCGCGCTGCGGACCCATCGACACGACCACGACTTCGCCGCCGGCCTTCTCCTTGATGCGCAAAGATTCTTCGAGGGCGTAGCCGTCTGATTCGTTCACTTCGAACGACAGGTCCGCCTCCTCGATCCAGGTCGAGTCTTTGTTGATGCGCAGGATCGCGTCTTTATTCGCGACCTGCTTCATGAGGACAAGAATCTTCATTATTTAAAAACCGGTCTTAGGGGCTTTGGTCTTAGGTCTTAGGTCTTAGGTCTTAGGTCTTAGGTCTTAGGTCTTAGGTCTTAGGTCTTGGGTCTGTACTTTGTGCTTTGAACTTTGCACTTTGACGTCCTATTCAACTGTCACTAAAGACCAAAGACCAAAGTCCCAAGACCAAAGAGCAAGACCTTCTTTCCTACTCCTCGTATCTCTTAAACAACAACGCCGCGTTCGTACCGCCAAATCCGAAACTGTTCGACAAGGCGTAGTTCAACTTAACCTCGCGTGCCGTGTTCGGGACGTAATCGAGATCACAATCAGGATCAGGCGTTTGATAGTTGATAGTCGGCAACAGAATGTTGTGGTAAATCGAGAGCACCGAGAACACGCCTTCGACCCCGCCGGCCGCGCCGAGCAAATGACCGGTCATCGATTTGGTCGAGCTGATGGCGAGCTTTGCCGTGTGGTCTCCAAACGTTTTCTTGATCGCCATCGTTTCAAACTTGTCGTTGTAAGGCGTCGAGGTTCCGTGCGCATTGATGTAACCCACCTCTTCCGGTTTAGCACCGGCATCGGAGAGCGTCTTCTGCATTACCCGAACCGCGCCTGAACCACTCTGGTCCGGCATGGTGATATGGAATGCATCGCCCGTCATCCCATAGCCCACCACCTCTGCGTAGATTTTGGCGCCGCGGCGACGCGCGAATTCGAACTCTTCCAGAATCATGATGCCGGCGCCTTCACCGATCACGAATCCATCGCGCTCTAAATCAAACGGCCGTGAAGCGTGCGTCGGATCATCGTTGCGCGTCGAAAGCGCGCGCAAGGCCGCGAATCCAGCGACGCTCATCGGCGTAATCGCGGATTCGGCGCCGCCACAAATCATCGCATCGGCATCGCCGCGTTGAATGATCTTAAAGCTGTCCCCGATCGCGTGCGCCCCGGCGGAACATGCCGTCGCCGTAGCTGAGTTAGGCCCCTTCGCGTTGTGCCGAATCGAAACCTGTCCGGAAGCCAGGTTAACGATCGCCGACGGAATGAAGAAGGGCGAGACGCGGCTCGGACCGCCCTTCAGAAGCTTCTCGTGCTCGCGTTCGATGGCCCAGAAGTCGCCGATGCCGCTACTGATGTAGGTGCCGACGTTCTCGGCGATCTCGTCAGTAATCTGCAGTCCGCTGTCGTTCACCGCTTCCTGGGAAGCCGCGACGGCGTAATGAATGAAGGCGCCCATTTTGCGCGCCTCCTTCTTTTCGATGTAGTTCAGCGGATCGAAGTCTTTGACTTCGCAGGCGAACCGAACGGGAAACTTTTCGGTGTCGAACTTTTTGATATAGTCCGCGCCACTGCGGCCCTCAACCAGCGCGGCCCAGGTGGTCTCGACTGAATTTCCGACCGGCGTAACCAATCCAAGCCCGGTGACAACAACGCGACGATTCAAGATCAAAGCTCCTTTTGTGACCGACAGTGCGCACGCCTCTGGCGTGCTTGCATTGGGTCAGCACGCCGGAGGCGTGCGCACCCCAGCCGTCACTTTGCCTTGTGCTGATCGATGTAGTTGTAGGCGTCACGCACGCTTTGAATCTTTTCGGCATCTTCGTCGGGAATCTCGATGCCGAACTCTTCTTCAAAACGCATCACCAGCTCGACGGTGTCCAGCGAGTCTGCGCCGAGATCGTCAATGAATCGCGCGTTCGGCGTGACTTCGTTTTCGTCCACACCGAGTTCGTCAACGATGATCTGTTTTACTTTAGCTTCAATCTCTGGATCGGGCATTCTTTTGCTCCTCTGAAATTTTTAAAAGCTGTGGGGCCTTTACGCAAGCGCCTCACGTGCGGCGCGCAGGCTATTCTCGTCCTCAACGTTCAAACCGCGGAGTTCGCGGTTAATTTGCCGCAATAGTCCGCTCAAAACTTTTCCAGGTCCGATTTCAATCAAAGTTTGTACACCGTGCGTCGCCAAAAATTCAACTGACTCCAGCCACCGGACCGGTTGCGACACCTGGCGAATCAGCGCGTCGCGGGCCTCTGCGCCTTTGTTTATCGGCCGCGCATCAACGTTCGTGACGACCGGCGTCGCTAAATCTTTAAAGTCGAGTTCGTTCAGATCCAAGGCCAAACGTTCCTGCGCCGGCATCATCATCGCGCAATGAAAAGGAGCGCTCACGTTGAGTTTTACCGCTCGCTTGGCGCCGCGCGCCTTCACGATTTCGATCGCGCGATCGATTGCCGCGGCCCCGCCCGCGATCACGATCTGATTCGGCGAATTAATGTTGGCGGCGCTGCAAACCTCACCTTGCGCGGCTTCCACACAAGCCGCCGCGACCGTCTCAACATCGGCGCCGAGGATCGCGGCCATGGCGCCGGTTCCCACGGGCACGGCTGCCTGCATGTACTGGCCACGTTTGCGGACCGTGCGCACAGCGTCGGTCAAAGACAACGCGCCGGCGGCTACCAGTGCTGAGTACTCGCCGAGGCTATGGCCGGCCACGAAATCTGGCTTCGGAAAGTTTTCACTCTCCATTGCCCTGAGCGCGGCCACGGAAGTTGTCAGGATCGCCGGTTGCGTATTCTCGGTTAGCTGCAGCGGTTCAGCCGGCCCGTTGAAACACAAATCCGACAGCGCGAAACCGAGTGCTTCATCCGCTTCTTCAAAGACCCGTCTGGCCGCTGGGAACTTGTCGGCCAAATCTTTTCCCATGCCCGGACTTTGCGACCCCTGGCCGGGAAACATGTAAGCAATCATGGTGAATCGTAAATCGTGAATCGTAAATCGTGAATCGTAAATAGAGAAACCCGCAGGCCGCGCCGTCTATTCACGATTTACCATTTACGTTTTACCTCTATGCTACCACCTCATTACCACGCCGCCCCACGTGAAGCCGCCCCCAAATGAAGCCAACAACACGATGTCGTCTTTCTTGATGCGACCGGCTTGCACGCACTCGTCTAAGCAAATGGGAATAGAAGCCGACGAAGTGTTGCCGTGTTGCGAGATGTTCGAATACACGAGCGCGGGATCGACCTTGAGCATGTTAGCCACCGCCTCAGTGATTCGCTGATTCGCCTGATGCGGGATGAAAAGACTCACGTCTTCGGTCGTCAATCCGGCTTCGCAAAGTACTTGTTTCGAGATGTCGGACATTGACCGCACGGCGATCTTAAAAACTTCGTTGCCCTTCATCTTGAAGAAGTGGTCGCCACGCGCGATTGTCTCAGCGCTGAAGCCGCCTTTCGTTCCTCCACCCGGCGCGTAGAGTTGTTCCTCGTACCGGCCGTCGGAGCGAATTTTTGACGCCAGAATCCCGCGGTCACCTTCCACGGGACCGAGAATCGCGGCTCCTGCGCCATCGCCGAACAGAACGCAGGTCCCACGGTCGGTGTAATCCACGTAACGCGTCAGAAGTTCGGCGCCGATAACCAGCGCGTACTTAATCTGGCCGCTGCGAATCATCGGTTCCGCGATGGTCAGACCGTAAACAAAGCCTGAGCAGGCGGCCACAATGTCCATCGCCGCGGCTTTGCTCGCCCCAAGTTGTGCCTGAATCAGGCACGCCGTCGAAGGCAGGATCTGATCCGGCGTCACGGTCGCGCACAAAATCAAATCAATGTCAGCGGGATCGATTCCGGCGCGCTCAATTGCTTCCTGTGACGCGCGCGCGGCGAACTGCGACGTGAATTCGCCGGGCGCAGCTTTCCGCCGTTGCTTGATACCGGTGCGAGTGGTAATCCACTCGTCCGTGGTGTCAACAATCTTCTCGAGGTCAGCGTTGGTCAGAATCCCCGACGGATACGAGTGACCGGTGCCGAGAATTCCTGCGCGAACGTTCGACATTAGTTAGTTTGTTAGGACTGCGCGCCTTGAAGACCGTTTAGCGACAGGACTTGTCCCGCCCAGCGCCGCACCAGGGCGGCGTCTAAACAGCAGAGAGTTTAATTAAGCAGCCTGATCTATGTGTATCACTTCGCGGCCTTTGTAGAAGCCGCACTTCGGACACACGCGATGCTGCATCCGCGGCTCCTGGCAGTTTGGACAAACAACCGTTTGCGGAATGCGCAGCGCGTCGTGCGCCCGGCGTTTGCCGCGGCGTGATTTTGAATGGCGACGTTTTGGATTTGGCATAATTACTCCAACCTCTTAAATCTTAAAGCCTCTTGAATCTCGAATTTTGAATCTGAAATTCTTGATTTCAGTACTGTGTACTTTGAGCTTTGTACTTTGGTGTCTAACTCAAGGTCCGAAACCACATCAAAGTACAAAGCACCAAGATCAAAGTACGTCTTTCTAGAATCGCAAATCTTTCAACTTCGCCCAGCGCGAATCGATTTCCTGCGTTCCGCACTCACAGGGCTTCAAATTCCAATCGACACCGCAAACCGGACAAAGCCCCTTGCAATCCTCTCGACAAAACACCCGAACGGGTGTAGCCAGCTCAATCTCCTCACGCACGAGTTCGTCTAAATCGATCGTCTCGCCGTCAAACACCGACAGGTTCAAATCTTCGCTCGCCAACTCGTGCTGCTCTTCATCCCGCCAGCTCACGGCCGTGACAAAACGCTCAAAGAACTCAGCCTTGATCGGGATGAGAACGGGCTTCAAACATCGTGCGCACGGCGTCTCGACCGTTGTCGTCAGCGTGCCGCTAACCTGAACTTCTCCGCCTGTGCGGCGAATGCGCCCTTCAACGCCCACGGGCTCAACCAATCTAAGATCCCCGTCCTCCAGTGCCAGCTCATCCGGAGCGTATCGGTGCGCGAATAAGGGGTCTTTCCCAAGGTTTTCGAGCTCGAGCCGCATCGCGAAAGGGCTCCTGACTCGCACAGGCACGTCAGGGAGCCAAGCGCAAAGTCGTTAATTATAGCGGCGCACTTCGCGCTGTCAAAGCCCGCTCATCGCCGGCCGGCAGCTTTCCGGTTAACTTTCCGTGCTTTTTTTGCCACCGGCTTCGCCGGCTTTTCCTCGTCTTCGTGGAGTTTGTCACATTCCGCGCGCCACTTGGATTCCAGATGGCCGTGATCAACCACGCCGCATTCATTAAGGATCTCGACCAGACTTTTGACCAGAGCGTGGTGCGCGTAAGCCGTTTCGGACTGTCGCAGGAGCAGCTTCAGGCCTTGCTCCAGACGCTCCGCAAGCCGCGCCATCGTGTTCTCCAGAATGGTGAGGCGCTCAAGCAAATGCTCTTCGTGAGGCGTCGTCTCGGGAAAATCAACGCGCATCGACGGCGGCCGCACAATAAGCATTAGCCGAGTGCCGCAGCGCTGACAGAATTCCTGGCCCAGCGGATTAGCCGCCCGGCAGTTCTGACAGAAATGACGTATCGCCTGGCTCTTCATAAGGCGTCAGGAATCAGACCGTACAGTCTCTTGCACGAGTTCGTCCTGTGCACGCGTCGGATCGAGATAAACACGAACAAAGTAAGCCTGCAGCAAGCCAATCACAAAGAACGAGAGACACAAAAGCAAGCGACCGCCAGTCAACGGATTGCCAAAGCTTGTTTTGATCACTTGAACTAAATCAATTCCGGCAAGCTTGCTCGCAAGGTATCCCGAAATGAAGGTGACAACGTAGCTGCCGACGGCACGGAATAGCGCGCCCTCTCCTCTGTGCGGCGAGAGAAAGATGCCGATAAGTTGTCCCAGCACATAGCCCGCTCCACCGATGATCAGAGTGAGCGCCGCCGCCGCTGGCGCTAAAAAGATTCCGAGCACAAGCAAAACTATCAGCGCTGACGACGTACCGATCATGCCCCACTGAAAACTCGGCGTGGCCTTCCTGGTGACGCGTGAAAAGAACTTAGTAATCATAAAAACCGCGGCCGGTTTTCCTTCCCAACCAACCGGCATCAACATAGCGCTTCAGCAGCGGGCACGGGCGATATTTCGGATCGCCCAAGCCTTCATGTAGCACGTTCAAGATCGCAAGGCAAACATCAAGTCCGATGAAGTCCGCCAGCGTCAGCGGCCCCATCGGATGGTTCATGCCAAGCTTCATGATGCCATCGATACTCTCGCGCGTCGCGACACCTTCATGCAACGCAAAGATGGCCTCGTTGATCATCGGCATCAGGATGCGATTTGAAACGAAGCCGGGATAATCCTGACACTCAAGCGGCGTCTTGCCAAGTTTTTCGCTCAGCTCGCGCACGCGCTCGTAAGTTTCATCGGAGGTTGCGGCGCCGCGAATGACTTCAACAAGCTTCATCACCGGCACCGGATTCATAAAGTGCATGCCGATAACTTGATCCGGGCGGTTCGTTGCCGCGCCGAGCTTCGTGATCGAGATGGACGACGTATTTGAAGCCAGAATGCAGTCAGGCTTTGTAATTTGATCCAGCGCGCGAAAGACTTCCGTTTTGACGCCCAGGTCTTCGGTCACAGCTTCGACGACAATGAATGCCTCTGAAAGCGCGTCAAGGTCCGTCGAAGTCTTGATTCGGCCGAAGACCGCGCCCTTCTCGTCTGCGCTGAGCCGCTCTTTGTCGACATCGCGTTGCAGGTTCTTGTCGATAGCTTTCATGCCACGGGCGAGGAACTCCTCACTCACGTCCCGCATGACAACATCGAATCCTGCGCGCGCGGCAACCTGAGCAATGCCATTGCCCATTGTGCCCGCACCGATTACCCCGAAGGTTTTACTCATATTCAATCAGTGGCTTTAGTCTGTGCCACTACTTCAAACGATCCGCCCAGTTCATCAACGGCTGCGCCCCCTGCATCGCGTTCTTCAGCTCATCTTCCGCGGTGGAGGCCGCCTGGCCACCGTACAATTTCACGCCGGCTTCACTTCGAAAGAATTTCATCGTGTAGATTCCGAGCGCCGTGCCGATCGGAATATTTACTAGATTGAGAACTGCAGTTAGAAACGCGATCGGTTTCAGCCAGCCAGCTCGTTTACGAAATCCATAACCGACGATCAGCGGGAGCAAACCAACGGTCAAGAACAGAATCACGAACACGAGCCCGCCTACAAACAGCCAGAATGATGAGATAAGTTCAGCGGCCGGTGTCGTGAGCTTAACCACCAGCACGAGCAGTAACAATCCGATCAACGTGAGCCCGTGAATTCCGCTGTAAACAAAATACAGCGTCGCGAGCGTCTTGTTGTGTTCTTCGGCGGTCATTAACGTTCAACGGCCATCGCCACCGCGTTGCCGCCACCGAGACACAGCGCGGCGATTCCCCGATGTGCATCGCGCCGCTTCAATTCGTAGAGCATGGTTGTGAGGATGCGCGATCCGGATTGTCCGATAGCGTGTCCCAAAGCGACGGCGCCACCATTAACGTTGACCTTGTCTGGATCGAGATCCAGCTCGCGTGTAATCGCGACCGCCTGCACCGCGAATGCTTCATTCAGTTCGATCAAATCGACGTCGTTAAGTGACCAGCCGGTCTTTTTCAGAAGCTTCTTAATTGCTTCGACCGGCGCCATCATCACCAGCTTTGGTTCAGTGCCCGAAGTAGCCTGCGACACAATTCGCCCCAGCGGCTCGACACCCAAAGCCTTCGCGCGCTCGGTCGAAGTCACCACTAACGCTGAGGCTCCATCATTCATTCCCGGCGCGTTGCCGGCGGTTACCGTTCCGTCACTCTTGAAGGCCGGCTTTAGTTTCGCTAACGCTTCGATCGAACTGTCGGCACGCACCGGCTCGTCGGTATCGAAAACGATGGAGGGGCCTTTCCTTTGCGGAATCTCGACGGGAACAATCTCATCCTTGAAGCTCCCCGCAGTAATTGCCGCAGCCGCCTTGCGATGCGAATTCAGCGCGTACTCATCCTGCTCGGCGCGGGGAACGTTGTACCGCTCGGAAACGACTTCACCGGTGCAGCCCATGTGCTGATCGTCAAACGCGCACCAAAGCCCGTCCTGAATCACTGAATCTGCGATCGTCCCGTGGCCGAGACGATATCCTTCGCGCGCTTTTGGCAGCAGGTACGGCGCGTTCGACATTGACTCCATACCGCCCGCGACGACAATCTCGGTGTCGCCGAGTTGCACGCCCTGCGCGGCCATCATCACGGCTTTCAATCCCGAGCCGCAGACCTTGTTGACCGTCACTGCTGAGACGGTGTTGGGCAAACCGCCTTTCAACGCGGCTTGCCGCGCCGGGTTTTGACCCAGGCCGGCCTGAATGACGCAGCCCATGATCACCTCGTCAACGTCCTCAGGGTTCACGCCCGCGCGTTTGACTGCCTCGCGCACGGCGATGGCGCCGAGTTCAGTTGCTTTGAAACTCTTCAGGGCGCCGAGAAACTTTCCCACCGGAGTGCGCACGGCGCTGATAATTACTGCTTCTTTGATTGATGACATAGTCTTGAATGTTATTGGTTTAATTGATTTAGGATGACTGCTAATTCCAAAACGTGTCAAGCGAGAGGATTCGGTATTGACTCCATGACGCTACCTCACGCTACACATGGCGCAATTGAAAACCCTCTCGCGCGAATGCTAGACTCACCGCTTGCAATTCAACCTCGGAATCATTCACGCTTCGATCAATTAATCATGCAGGCACTAATTCTGGCTGGCGGAAAAGGAACGCGGCTGCGGCCCCTGACTGTTTACACGCCGAAACCGATCGTCCCGATTTGTAACCGGCCGTTTCTGCTTTACCAAATCGACACCTTGCGGCGCGCCGGTGTCACGGACATAACCCTTTCCCTCTCTTATCAACCTGAGAAGATTGAGCAGCAGCTCGGCGATGGCTCGAACTTTGGTGTGAAATTGAAGTACACGGTCGAGCCCCAGCCGATGGGTACGGCCGGCGCCTACAAGTTCGCTGAAGATTTGATTCGCGAACCGACCGTGGTATTCAACGGCGACGTGCTCACGGATCTCGATCTAAAAGTGATGATCCGTCAGCATCAACAGCGGGGGGCCACCGCCTCGATCTTTTTGATCCCGGTCGAAGATGCCAGCATGTACGGCGTGGTTGAAACCGACGAAGAGGGTCGCGTTCAGCGCTTTGTGGAAAAGCCCAAGCCCGGCGAGACGGACTGTCGCAACATCAACGCCGGCGCGTACGTCCTCGAGCCGAAGGTGCTGGATTTGATTCCTAAAGGCGAAAATTATTCATTCGAGTACGCGCTGTTTCCGAAGTTGCTTGAGCAGGGCGAAGCTTTCTATGCGCACGTTCCGCCGCGCACGTATTGGCTGGACATTGGTACGCCCGCGCGCTATCTGCAAGCGCATCACGACATGCTGGCAAATCGTGTCACGCGCTTTCACCTGAAGGATCGCCGCGGTAACTTTGATTCGGCGACGCACTCTCAGATTGATGAACTGTCAATCATCGCCGACGACTGCACCATCAAACCGGGAGTCGAGATCATCAACTCGGTGCTTGGCCCGGGCTGCTACATCGAAGAGCGGGCCAGGATTGAGAATTCCGTGCTCTGGAGTCATACGCGCGTCGGCACTGCGGCGGAAGTGAGGGGCGCCCTCATCGGTCGGGGTTGCCACATTGGACGGTCGGCGATTGTCGGTCCGGGGACTGTGCTGGGTGATAAGACTTCTTTGAGCGATTACACAAGAACGTGCGTGTGAAGGCAGGGGTTAGAGTACCAACTTGAGTTGGGCTTTTTCTTCACGCACACCGAGGCAGCCAAACCGCCCGACTAAAGTCGGTACTCTAACGCCGCCACGCGCCCAAGAAGGACAAACTATGAACTTCGACAGCTTTCGTGCTTACGACATTCGCGGCGTTTACCCGACCGATCTCGACGAAGAGGCCTTCTACCGGATCGCGCAGGCTTACACCCATCTCTTTCATCCAAAGACGATGGTCGTCGGCATGGACGCCCGCGAATCAGGGCCATCGCTGAAAGCGGCGCTGACAAAGGGCTTTGTCGATGCCGGCGTTAACGTAGTGGACATCGGCGGCATCACGACCGACATGCTGTACTACGCAGTCGGCTCGTCGGATGAATACTCCGGCGGCATCGTGGTCTCTGCCTCGCACAATCCGAAGGAATACAACGGCGCGAAGATGGTGCGCGAGAAAGCCGCGGCCATCTCTTCTGAAACTGGATTATTCGCCATCCGCGATGCGCTGAAGGAAAACAAAGACAAGGAAGTCTCGTCGGACACCAAAGGGCGGGTCGAAGAAAAAGACGTCACTGAGGGCTATGTTGAGCACGTGCTCACCTTTATCGATAGCGATGCGATCAAACCGCTGGATGTCGTCGCAAACGCGAACTTTGGTTTCGCCGGCAAAATAGTGGACCTGTTGGCAGAGAAGTTGCCGATAAAGCTTACGCGGCTGAACTGGCAACCTGACGGTACTTTTCCAAAAGGCACACCCGATCCGATGCAGCCTGCCAATCGCGCTGAGACTGAACAGTTAATGCGTGATTCAAAGCACGACATCGCTGCCATCTGGGACGCCGACGCCGATCGTTGCATGTTCCTGGATGAGAAAGGCGAGTTCATATCCGGCGCCTACGTGACGGCCTCTTTGGCCGACGTCCTGCTGACAAAGAGCAGCGGCCCGAACAAAATCATTTTCGATCCGCGGGTGATTTGGCCGACGACCAAAGTTTGCGAGCAGCATGGCGCGCAACCGCTCATCTCCAAGAGCGGTCATGCCTTCATCAAGGATCGCATGCGCAATGAGAATGCCATCTTCGCCGGCGAGATGAGCGCGCATTACTACTTTCGCGAGAACTTTTATGCCGACAACGGAGTGATTCCTTTCCTACTGGTTCTTGAGCAGTTATCCCGTACTGGAAAATCTTTTTCCGAAACCATGCGGCCGTATATGGATGGCCATTACATGTCCGGCGAATTGAATTACCGCGTCGGCGACGTGCCGAAGACCATTGCGGCGGTAAAGGAGCGTTTCAACGGCCGCGGCACCGAAGACCTGACTGATGGCTACTCGCTGAATTCCGATGATTGGCGCTTCAACATCCGCTCCTCGAATACCGAGCCTCTGCTCCGCCTTAACATTGAAGCGCGGAAACCCGGCTTAGTTGAAAATCTGCGCGTCGAGATAGAAGAGATCATCGGAACCAGGCCGCACTAGCTGGTACGCACGCCTCCGGCGTGCAAGTTCATCGGCGCTCCGCTCGAAGGACTTTAGCTTTAAGACAGACGGCAGTCCGAGGAGTGCGTACCCACGGCACAGGCCTTGCCGAAACCATTTCGAAAGCTGATCCCCGGCGTGCAAGTAATCAGCGTCTGATTCGACTCGGGAGGTTTCGGTTCATGGGTCTCATCCTTCTAATAATCCTGATCATTTTGCTGTTGGGAGCGGTGCCGGCGTGGCCATATAGCCGCAACTGGGGCTATGGCCCAAGCGGCGGGCTCGGGCTGATCGTGCTCATCGTTATCATTCTCTTGCTGTTGAAGGTGTTCTAACCTGAGACGGTCTGGTCCTCGTTTCACCACAATTTGATGCACATTTCCGCTTTGACTTCGGCGGCAGGGCATCCCACACTCTCGGGCATGCCCGAGCTGCCGGAGGTCGAGCACGTCGTGCGCGCGTTGCGCCGGTCTGTGGTTCGACGGCGCATCCTCGCTACTGAGATCCGCCTGCCCAAGCTCGTTCCCCGTAACGCGCAAGCGGCATTCAATCGCAAACTCAAAGGTTCTCGCATCTGCGGCGTGCGGCGGCGCGGCAAGTTCATCCTGATCGATCTCGACAAACCGAAGATGCTTTCGCACGGTCGCGCCGTCGGCACGCGGCCCGGCTCAGGCAGCGTGTTGATCTTCCACTTGCGCATGACCGGCAAGTTTCGATATCTCACGGTCGACGAGGAACTGCCGCGGTACGCGCACGCAATCTTTTACCTGGATAACGAGCGGCGGCTGGTGTTCTGTGATCAGCGGCAGTTTGGAGTAATGAAGCTGGTGGCGTATTCCCGGCTCGCCCACACCAAAGGAATTCGCGAACTCGCCCCCGAACCTTTCTCAGACGAATTCAGTTTGGATTATTTAAAGCGGGTGCTGGCGCGCTCGCAGCGAAGTCTGAAGACGCTCCTGCTCGATCAAACAAAGGTGCTTGGGCTGGGAAACATTTACGCGTCCGAAGCGCTCTTTCGTGCGCAGATCAATCCTTTCAAGATCGCGACAACGCTGGCTCCTAAACGCGTCGCCAGATTGCATCAGGCTATCCGCGAAGTTCTTACCGACGCGATGAGTGACGGCACGCGACTGCGGGTGAATCTCGAACATCCGGACGGATTCACGTACGGTGAAGCGTTCGAAGATTTCTGGCATGTTTACGATCGCGAAGGTGAGCCCTGCGTCAGGTGCGGCGCGAGGATTCGTCGCGAAACGCAGGGCGGGAGATCAACTTACTGGTGTCCCAGGTGTCAGAGACGATGAATCCGCAGACTACGCAGACACAGATAAAGAATTACGAAGGACTGCAGGTTCGAACCTTGCCTTCGTCACTTAGCGCCTTACAGAATCCCTCATCATCGATACGCCACTGGTTCTAATTCTTATTCACACCCGGTTTCAACCCGGTGACCTGCTTGCAACAAAATTTGGATTGAACCGTTTTAACGGTTTCTCTTAAGCTCTTCTTCTCAAGGAGCTTCTAAACCATGTCAACTCACTCCCACTCCCGGTGTTGGCTGCATTTGATCTGGGAAACACTTCGACGCGAACCAATGTTGGACAAACTAGCAGCAGCCAAAGCTTCAGTAGATCTGTCAGAGTACGCCCTTGAAAGAGGAATCTATATGAAGATCAATTACTTCAACGCGGATCACACTCACACTCCCTCACTCTGCACCGTTGATTGGTTGTTACTGCGGTGTTAAATCCAGCGCTTCAACCACGCGAGTAAATGGGATGTTCGCTTTTTCGTTGACTGCCTTAACGTCATCAGCATTGCCAGCCTCAAACAAACACATGCAATGCGCTTCACCCGGAACAAAGGTCGTTCTGATGTAGCGAACAGGTTTACCGTCAGCGGTGAACTGGTTACTGGTTTCGATTGCAGCCTTCTGCGCCGCGGCCAATTGATCCATCTGGATGCCGGGCAATTCGCGCTCAACCATATAAACAGGCATTCTCAGGTCCTCCTCATGTAATGAAATCCTACAAGTTCGCCAAAATGAAATCCGTCATCATCTGTCGCATGTGCTTGAGCAGCAGCGGATCGGTCACGCCGTGGCGCGACTTGGGATAAACCATTAGCTGCACTGGCTTGCCGCTCTTCTGTAGCTCGTAAAGAAACTGAATCGTGTTCGACATGTGCACGTTGTCGTCGATGGCGCCGTGAATCAGGAGCAGCTTGCCGTTCAGGTTTTTGGCGAAATGCAGCGGCGCCGACTTGCGGTAGCCCTCCGGATTATTCTGCGGCGTGTCCATCAGACGCTCAGTGTAAATGGTGTCATAGTTCCGCCAGTCAGTGACTGAGCCGCCGGCAATTCCGACCTTGAATGTCTGGCTGTGGGTGAGCGCATAGGTCGTCATGTAACCGCCGTAGCTCCAGCCCCAGATGCCGATTCGGGAACCATCAACGTATGATTGTGACTTCAACCAAGCGAACCCGTCTTCAATATCGCGCAGTTCCAGTTCACCCAGATTCTTGTAAGCCGGCCAGGCGGAACCGGCTCCCTTGCTACTGGCGGTGCGGTTGTCGCAAATCCAAATGATGTAGCCTTTCTGCGCCAGCATCTGATGCCACATGAACGTCGCTCCGCCCCACGCATTGCGAACCTGCGGCGCTTGCGGACCGCCGTACGTGTAAGACCACACCGGATATTTCTTCGACGGATCGAAATCCGGCGGCTTGATCATCATCGCTTCCATCGTGAAGCCGTCGCGCGTCTTCACGTTGAGCAACTCAACCTTGCCGAGCTTGTACTGCGCCAACGCGTCGACTTTGTTCTCGTCGATCACGCGTACGAGTTTCCCGGCCGCATCGTAAAGCCGCACCTGGGTCGGGGTGTTCACGTCAGACCAGGTGTCGATGAAGTGTGTCGTGTTGGAATTAAACGACGGCCGATGATTCCCTTCCGTCGTGGTCAATCGGCTTAGCCCGGTTCCGTCGAGCTTGATCGAATAGGCGTTATTCGCAATGTAGCTGTGTTCGGTGCCGGTGAAATAGATCGTTCCCTTCCCGTCGTTCACTTCATCAAGGGTGCGGACGTCCCAATCACCTTTCGTCACCTGCCGGATCAACTTTCCGTCGGCGCCATAGTGATAAATGTGCTCCCAGCCGTCACGACTGCTGAGCCAGAGAAACGAACCATTGTTCAGCCAGCGCAGACCTTCATCGACGACTTCGACCCAGGCCTTGCTCGTCTCGCGGAAGAGATTGGACGAGCTGCCGTTGTCGGGATTCGCGGTGTTCAGGTCGAGATACGACTGAATGCGATTCTGCGCCTGATACCAAACCTTCTTGCCGTCGGGAAACCAACCGACGCGCACAATCAACAAATCTTCCGGCATGTACTTGCCGGTGTCGACCCAGGTGATGTCGCCGCCGGCTGCGTTGACGACGCCCAGCTTTACAAGCGGATTCGCTTCGCCGGCTTTTGGATAGGGTGTGTTCTCGAGAACTTGGTCAATCGGAATGTGATCGACGACCGGAAAATTAGGCACGGGATTCTCGTCGAGACGAAGAAAAGCAAGTCGTGTCGAGTCCGGACTCCACCAGTAAGCGCCGAAATTACCGCGGCCGTAGAGCTCTTCCTGATAAACCCAGTCGAGCCGTCCATTAAAAATCTTTTCGCCCCCATCGCCTGTCAGGGCCCGTTCGCGTTGGGAAGCGAGGTCCGCCACATAGAGATTTCCGCTGCGCACGAAACTTATGAACTTGCCGTCCGGGCTGAAGCCTTCGCCGACTTCTTCCTGCGGACTGTGCGTCACCCGAATGGCGCGATCGTTTCCGAACTCGTAATAGAACAAGTCGTTCGCGTGGTTAATCAGCACGCCGGTCTCTGCCGGATTCATTTGATAAAAGGTCTGGTTCGCCAACCGCCGGGCCGCGTCTTTCATTCCGGGGAGCGCGGCAAACGCAGCTTCCATTTTCGCCGCGTTGTAGTACGGCTCAGACTTTCCGGACACGGCATTGACCTTCAACAAGCGCGGGAATGCGTTTCGATCGCGGCTGACCACCGTGAAATGGACGCCGTCCTTCAGCCAGCGGGGACTGACTGGCGAGCCGCCAAAGCTGACGCGCTTCTGCGGATCGAAGATGTCGTCAATGGTTAATTGCTTGTTTTGCGCGAGCGCCTGGGCCGCGACGCCGGTAACGATGAAGAATAGAAGAATGCTTCGTCGGAATATTTTCACTTGATTCATCTCCAGTAGAGATTAGGGTAAACGCAGCGCGGAAAAGCAAAGAGGCAACAAAGGCTTTCACCCTTGCGCCTCTCTGCAACTTATCACGAGCTTGCTCCCAATTCAGTTTACGAAAAGCTCACACGCCCGGCATCGCTCTCTTCAGCGGCTTCAGCAGTACTGCGAGCACAATCGCCATGAACAGGGCCATACACGCCAGGACCAGGAAGAAGCTCGACTGCAGCCAGATGTCCCAGTAGACGCCAATCTGCGTGAGCTTGTTTCCGATGGCCGTAGCCACAAACCACCCGCCCATCATCAGACCGCGGATACTTATCGGCGCGACCTTCGAGACCAGCGACAGACCCATCGGCGAAAGCATAAGTTCGCCCAGCGTCACGATCATGTAACCGAGGAAGAGCCAGAACCCCGATACGTGAAAAAGATAGGCGTTATCCAGAATTGCAGCCCGGTGAGAATCTCCAAACCCGGGGGCGACCGAGTTGACGGCCGCGATCATCTTTTCCTGACCGCTCCTCATACGCGCCTTCTCAGCCTCCGTCAGCGGGGGCTTCCCGGCTTTTGCATTTTCTTCGTCCGCCTTCTTGATGTCTTCCTCGCTTGATGCAGAGAATTTCACGCCGCTGACTATCTTCTTCCCTTCCGGTTTAGCGGCAAAGAAGCCCTTCACCGAATTCCAGAGCCCCGGTTCGACGGGCGCCGCGGGCGGGGCCGGAGTTTCCGCATTCATGATCTTGTCAACCACGTCTTTCGGAGCGCCTTGAGCGACCAGATTCGTGGCGACGCGTTCATTTATCCGGAACGCGCCAGAAGCAAATTGATCAGGAGTTTTCGGTGCGCGTTCACCCATACTTGCAGCCATCCACAAAACCAGGAACGAGAGTCCCGTAAGGGTCATGCCAAACGCCATCTTTGTCGGTGTGGCGGGTTCCTTGCCCTTGCGATCCAGCCAGCCCCAAAACCAGACGAGCGGAAACGTGAGCGCGAGCACCCACATGGCATTTATCGATTGAGAAATAGTTCCGGGAATGCTCGTATTGTCTTCGGCGAAATAGGTCAGGGTTGAGCTGTTTTGGTGAAACACCATCCAGAAGACAATGACGATTGCGAAAATGACAAGGAGCGCAACCACGCGTTTCCAGTTCGGGACAGCCAGCATGTCCGCGCTTCGCCCCGCGTCTCCGCCGGCGCCTTTCGCGTGACCACCTTCGTCCTGATCGCTAACACCATGTGGCGGAGCATCTGTCGCAGTGGCGGCCGTGTCGGCAGCCTGTTGGGCATCGCGGGACCCCTTCTTTCGGTCGGCGCTCAGCACATGCTGTTTGAAGTACCACAGAGTTCCCACCGAAATCAGCATTCCAAATGCGGCGACCGCAAACGCGGCGTGAACATTAATCGTCGACTTTACAATCTGCATCACGATCGGCGCCGCAAATGCACCGACATTGATGCCCATATAAAAGATGTTGTAGGCACGATCCTTGAGGTGACTGCCCTCGGGATAGAGGTTGCCAACCATCGTTGACACGTTCGGTTTGAAGAAGCCGTTACCGATCACCAGGCAGACAAGAGCACTGTAAACCGCCCACAGTGCTTGAATTGAGAGCAACCCATGCCCCGCCATGAAGAAGAAGCCACCGATCATCACGGCCTTGCGATAACCAGTGATGCGATCGGCGACGAGTCCGCCGATCAGCGGGCTCGCATAAACAAACATCAGGTAGTTGGCGTTGAGCGTGGTCGCCTCAGTCGCCGTCCAGCCAAATCCGCTGATCGGGTCGCGCAGGTACAGCGTAAATAACGACAGCATCGAGTAGAAGCTGAACCGCTCCCACATCTCGGTGGCAAACAGGACGTACAGACCCTTCGGATGAGTCGTAACGCCAACCTGATTGTTGGTGGCCATATTGTTGTTTTTCGCTCCTCTTCAGTCGTTCAACGAACTAGCGGAGAGAGATGGTTAATTATTTAAAGGCATTCAGCCAGAAGCTACCTAGGGCTGTCAACTTGAAAACGGTCTAAACATTGGCTTTGGGCGCGCTGAATTCTCACATTTAAGTTGTGGACGATCTTCGGATTCTCACGATACGATGCCCTGGCGCGCGCGCCTCGCACCCGAAGTCGCCGCTTGAAAAGTATTAATCGGCGGCTTCAGGCAGTGGCGAAACTGGTTCATAAAGGAGCGATGATGAACAAAATCTTGTTTGTGGCCCTAGCGGCGCTTTGCCTGACCGTCGCCGGCGCTGTTCTGCCGCAACGCGTCGTGGCTCAACCAAAAACGCAGGATGTCGTCTTCGGTCCCGTCAGTACTTACAATCACAAAAGCGGTTGGTTCTCGCTCGCGCGGCCCGGAAATTGGAATGTGACGGACGTCAGTGCTGCGGGCGAAGCAGTTGTCTCAATCATCGATCCGACTGAAAACGGCGTCGTCGTGGTGCGCGTCTACGAGCCCAGCCGCGTCTATACGCAAGCGGAACTCGGTGAAACGCTCAAGGCCTTTCTCCGCTTACGCCTGGGTAGTTTCGACGCTTTCGAGATGGGCGATTCGAAGTCGCAAAAGGACGGCAGCCTGGGACTTTATTTCAAATACAACTCGGTGGTGAAGGGCGTCACCTACAAAATGTACGGGGACGCGTTCATCGAGCAACACAACGGCTTAATTGGCTTGATCACCCTCATCATGCCGCAAGACCAATATGATGCGAAGCAGAAGGATGCTTACGCGATGGTGAACAGCTTTCGGGTAACCGGGACAGCGCCGAAAAAGGGGTGAGATGTCAAGGCTTAGTGGTCGTATCTTTGCGATCCTTCGCAGTCGGGTAAGACACGTCTTCATTTGCACTTTGTAGATTCTGCGGCCTTCAACAACTCGGCTAGCGACTGATGACCCTTTGCCCGAGCAATCTCTCGCGCAGTACCGGCCGAGCTTCTGTAACAGACGTCGGCTCCCTGGATAACCAGCATCTTGATAACCTCTGTGTGTCCCCCAGAAGCAGCGGCGTTCAGTGGAGTATTCTGAAACTCTGCAACCCGATTCAGATCCGCCCCATTCTCTATAAGTAGACGAACTGCCTCATTTTTCCCCTGCATCGCAGCAGTTTGTAATGGCGGGTAGTAGTCGTAGACGGACCCCTCAACGTTTGCCCCGTCACGAAGCGCCTCTCTCATCTTCTGAAGGTCACCTTCCAATGACGCTTTGACGAGTTTTAACTGAAGCTCGTAACACACCGGACTGTAATCGTCGTCACCCGAAACGTCGGTGAAGTAGCGAGGACCGCAACGCTCACCTTTGTTTTGATCGGTTTTTCGCAAAGGTATTGGATTTCGCATGATTTCCTTCTGGCCGTGCGGTGATATCCGATAGTCAGACCCTTTCGTTGAGCCGTTACTGCATGAAGGAGTCAAACTTCCCATTACCAAAATACCTATGATGAGAAACATAAGCAGTTGCTCGTCTCCTTTCGGTGTTGGGACTCTTCTATCGCTTCCCATTACGTCTCCTCACAACCGCAGGTTCGTGGGAAGTGTTCGCCATGTTGTTCGTAAAAGAAAAAAGGGGGGTCAGGCCTGCGATTTTTTGATAATGCTCCAGTCTCCACCAGTCTCCAGTGGCTTCATCGAACTCGACGCGATTGATAGCGGAGAAACGGAAAGCCGGCACCCACCGCGAATTGAAGAATCGAAGGCCTGACCCCCAGTTGAGTTGAGAGAAGGCGTGACCCCATTTGAGTTGAGATTCGCGGAACTGATACTCAACGGAAATCGGTCTACTCGGCAGTTTGTGTAAAGTGGAGTAACGCCCGGCTCACGTATATCAGACTGCAGCACCATGTTCGCTGTATACCTTGCAAGCGGACAGGCTTGTCGAACGCTAGTGACTCAGTAAGTTTGCTTCTCAATATTTCATTTGCGTTCGGTATCGATGGCAGATCGAGCTCTTCGGCCCATATTCTCGGCGCTTCCAAGTAGTTTCGGGCGCGAATCTGCGAAATATAAGTACCATTGCGAAATTCAAAAAAAAACGTATAGAGGGCCATGTTTTGCTCCAGTGTTAAGTCTTTACCGACATCTCTAGCGCTTGCCCTTTCTGCCGTGGGATTCCGACTTTTTCATGCGGTCAAGCTGCTTTCGAATGGCGGCCTTTATTTTTTCAACCAGCTTTTTATCGTCTGGTGATTTGTTCGGTTTCGAATTCGCCTTTGCAAGTTCTTGCTTCAACTGTTCAAGCAACTGCCGCGCTGCTTCCACGCGATCAGGGTTGGCCTTTCTCGCGTCTCTATCGCCCTGGCTGTAAAAATTAGGATCGACAATCGGCAGTCCTTGATTCACAGGCTCGCCGAGTGCCCATATCGTCGCAATGACAGCGGTACCAAGAAATAAATATGCGTTACCTCTGCCGCCACGTCTAGCCGCTATAGTTAGGCCAGTGGCGAGTGCTACGCTGTACTCAGTTTGATTTTGCCCAACAATCGAAAACCCATAATACGCGTCGGAACCGGCCGGAGCGTTCCGATCAGGCCCATTTGGATTTAGCCTAACCCGCCCGTAGTTCGTGTTGAATTCCATTTCACTCGCCGTTAAAGGCGTGTACAAAGGGTTCCCGTTTGCGTCGCGGGCCTTGGAGATTTCGTTGTCCCAACGCTCTTGTGAAAACCAGACAATATGTTTTCCGTCGGAAGACCTTACCCAGATTTCGCCGGTCGGATCAATGTACATAAGGGGACTGTTGAGCGCGTATGTGTAACGATTCCAACTTTGCGGAATTTGTCGCTCGGCGCTTGCTAACAGCGGATCGACAGACAAAAACCTGCCTTGCGTACTCGAATAGTAACGTGCTTCGAAGAAGTCGAGCTCGGTCTCGCTGTCCCGCTCTTTAGAGGTGAACTTTTGGCGCACGTTGTCACCGGCAGGGTAGCCGGGAACACCCGTACGCAAATTCGACGGCACCTCTTCACCAAACGGCAAATAATCATGCCGTGAAGCATTGGCCAGCGATCCCGTCTGATCGAATACCATCCGCGGCGTGCCCAGGTGATCTGAAACGAGCCAACGGAGATCGACACTAGTGCCGCTTCCGGCCGTAAGTGCTTCATTGGCCTTCGTGCGGAGTTCAGAGATGTGGGCAGCCTTGATATCGTAACCGTTCGCCAACGCCGGGTCTGTATAGCCACCGGTTGAAAGTGCCAGCTCCATCCGCGCTTCATCCAATTGCGTACGTAACTCAGTTACATGCGACGCTTTGATCGTTGTGACGCCCGCCGTGATTGATTCAGCCCAGCTGGCCGGCTGAAGTCCGGCATGGACGCGCGCTTGATTGATGGCCGTTCTTAATTCGTTAAGATGCGCAGCCTTAACGACTGATGTTCCCACAACCAAAGGATGGTCGGTAAAGGTGAACGCACTTCCGCCCGAACCAACCGTCACTGTCGCGGTAACCAACAACTCGTCGTTGCGATAGCCATACTCTTTGGAGAGCTGGGTTCCGTTCGACGTATATTCCGCCAGCAACTCGCCGCCGAGGCCATAAACCTGCCATGTCTCAAATCCGCCGACTTTCCGCTTCACCCGGCGGCCGTCACCATCGTAAAAATATTCTCCGGCGACGTAGTTACCTGATTGGGTCTCTTTCGTCATCCGATTCTCGGCGTCGTAGAGACGTTCGATCGCCTGCTGTCCGGTTACCGCGCCACTGTAAGTATCTTTCCAGAGATTCCCCCCGGCATCGTACCGCATGCTTCGGGAAGATTCGGCCAAAGCCAAGTCGCCCGGCGCATACAGCCGGTTCGTACCTGTCTCTAGTTCGAAGTTAAGATTGTTAACACCGCCAAAAGTTTGACTTGTATTAGTGTCAATACGGCGATTGCCGTAGCGATCATAGAAGTACGTTTGCTTGAATGTGTCGTTGCCGGTCCCGTTGAGTTTCTCGCTGACTGAAGTCAGGCGATTCAGCGCGTCGTAGGCGAACCTGTCCTGGAAAAAGCTGTTACCGGGAATGTAGTTCTCCTGCCGCAGAAGGTTTCCGTTATTGTCCGTGCCGCTTCCACCCTGAACAAAGTTGCTGCTGTAATAATTCACAATGGCGCCACGGTCGCCGTTGGCCGGATCGGTCGCAAACGAAACTGTGCTGGCGCGCAAATCCCAGAGTTGCCCGCGAACGTTGTAGCGTTGCTTGTGATAGATCGGTGTCGTGGTTCCGAGCTTCTCTTCCTGCAAGCCACCGAACGTCGAATAGCTTAGGCCGCTGGCGTACGTCCGCGGCGCTCCTCCTTGACCAAGATTTCCCGTGAACGCGAGGTTCTGGGCGTCCTTGTCAGCCAATCTCCCGGCGCCATCGTAATTGTAGGTAACTGAATGACCTGACGGGTAGGTCATCGTCTTTACATGTCCCGCGAGATCGTATGTGTAGCCGATCAAGTAACTCTGTGCCCCGATCGTCTGGGTCGCACCGAGAGCACGGCCCCTCGCGTCGTAGCCGCTGTAGCTGTAAGCGGACACACTGGAGCTAACCGAAGCCAGACGGCCGTTGCCATTACTAATGGCCCCAGAGTCGTACACGTAGGTTACTGTGGGTGTGCTGTCTGAATAGGTGCGGCTGGTCACGCGATTCAGGTTGTCGTAAGCAAAGGTTGCCCGCACTCCGCGCGCGTCGGTCTTGAAAAGGAGGTTGCCGTTGGCATCGTATCCATTTGCCTGGCACTGACCGGCAGTGACGGTGCCATAGCAGATCGTCCCGCTCTCGGGATTGGTTGCTGAAGTAAGTTGCGCCAATGAGTTGTACGTGAAGGTGCGGGTCTGCGAACCTTGGGTGACTTCCAACAGATTCCCCAGTAGATCGTACGTGTAATTCGTGGGCTGTATCGGAGCGCCATTGCCATCGTCCAGGGCGCCTGTGATCTTATCGGGCTCGTCAACTCGCGCCAATCGTCCCAGGGCATCCGTAAGAGTGCGTCTAAGCTTCCCGGCTTGATCGGTGACTGTCACCATCGATCCAAGTGGGGTCGAGGTGCTTCCGGTGTAAGCGTTGGTGAACTGGGCGCCATCCGGCGTGGTTACCGAAGTGACGCGCCCCAGATAGTCGTGAGCATTCGTCGTCCAGTGATTCTCTGGATTGATGGCCGCATTCAGACTCGTAGTGCGATAAGGATTCGACGTCCGCCATGACCGGCCCATCAAATCGTACTGGATGTCCTTCGTCAGGTAGGTGCTGCCTTCGTTCAAAAACGAGCGACAGGGCCTGCCTAATTTATCGTAGTACTGGTAAACCTCTACCACTCGGGTAGAGTCGAGCGACGTTTGAGTCCTCACATAGAGGTCGCCGGGTAAATCGCCGTAAGCATAGCTGGTCGATCCGCCGCCGCTCGGTCGCGTGATCGTCGCGGGCCGATTAGCTGAGTCGTAGGCATAGCTGGTGGTTTTCCCGTTGGCGTCAGTAAGTGAAGTCATCAATCCGGTGTTGGCGTTGTATTCCGCAGTCGTGATCAGAGCGGTCGTTGAACCATGTTCACCCGTTGGATCCGGCACGGCTGTAGTGGCGGTAGTTTGATAGGCATATGAATAGCCGCTCGAGTAAGTCAGCTGAGACTGATTGCCTTTCGCGTCCCAAATGTTTCTCACGTTTCCAAATTGGTCATACTGCACATGTGATTGCCGATAGCTGTTGGTAGTGTTCAACCAAACGCCTGTGGTCGTCGGGAGCCCGCGCAGATTGGTTCCCGGATCTGTCCAGCCGCCGATGGCGCCGCCGTACGTTAATAGCGGATAAGTACCCACCTCGTCATAACTTGTCTGTGACTGGGCCGCGATGGTTGACCCTATCGTCACCCGAGTGGAGGTCGGCAGGCGCAGCAGATTCCGATCACGGTAGGCGGCGCGGGTACTTGAGCTGATGCCTGAATCGTTTACCAGATAGGTAGCTTCCTCAGAGCGTAGCAGCGATCCCGGGGAAATTGATCCGATCGCCAATGTTTGTGCGCTGCTTTGGCTGATTGACGTGAAGTCGTAATGATTCGTTGCGATGACATTCAAATCATCGTCGTAGGACATCGTAGTGGTGGAAGTAAGGGCGTTACTTGTTCCTGTATCCAGCAGGATGTGTACCTGCTTTGTCACTCGCGGGTTGCGGGCCGCCGTGGCCCAACCTCCTGAAGTTGGTCCCGAAGTTGTCCAGTGGCTGAGTGTTCGTCTAAGCATTGCGCCACCGGCGATCGGCGGGGCTGGCTCTAACAGACGTTCTTCAAAGGGCAGGCTCAACTCTGCCCACCCAAATCCAAATTTGTCATAGCCTTGAGAAGTTTCCGCTCTTATCAGTTGTTCATTGACAGTTTTGTCGGGAGCAGTGGTGCTGACGGTTAGTACAAAATTGCTTTTGGCAGCGGCATAGTGCCAGTGAACTTCATCCGCGCTTGCTCCGGTTGGGCTGAGCCATCGATCAACCACTCCCCGATTACCCTGATCATAAGGCGTCTCTAAAAAGCTCGCCCCCGATACTGCTGCATGATCGAACCGCTCGTACGCGCCGGTGGGATATACAACCTTCGTGATCTCGGCAAAAACATTGTATGTGAACAGGTAATGCTGGCCATTGGGCAGTATGATTTCGGCCAGCACGATGGGGTTGAATTTTACCGAAGCGGGAAATCCCGGACCGTCGTAGAGGCGGCTTGCGCCATCGCCGATGAACAATCCTGGCGAACGCGGGTTCCAGGTCTCACCGAGTCCAAAGGTCATATTAGTCTTGTAGTGCAATTCATCGCTGGGGTTCGTCAACGCATTTTCAAGCGTGCTCCAGCGCACACTGTATGAGGCGGGGGTGCTGGTGGTTGAGGGGATGTTGTAAGTATAGGTATTAGCGCTCGGTGTCGCAGGCAGTGGCACATCCAGAACCCGGCCCTGAGTATCAGTCCATTGCCGACTCGACGCACTGTAACTAAGCGTGTTGCCATTGCGATCGATAAACTGGGCATTCGTGCTGCTCAAGACATAACGCGCGCCGTCAGGCATGTAAAGGATGCCGTCGGTATAGGATGATGCGTCGTAGCGCAGGTTCGAACCGTCTACTGAATAATATATACCTGCAGTTGCCGGCGAGGTTGTGGGCGTGTCATTAATCCTTAGTTCGTGGGACGACCCGCCTGGCATGTGTACTTGAATCCGGTTGATGTAATAACCGCCGGAGTCCCCACAGTCGCCGCAGAAAGGAGTACCATCGCTGTTGTAGTGCTGGCTCTGACCCGTCCACTCTATGATTGGAATATCGGCAGATGTGGTCCAGCCCGCTTTGGCCCACTCGCTGAACATTGGAATAGATTCCGTGCGCAGTAAGCCGCCATTGCTCAGCCATGATTCCTCGTAAGCAATGCGCCACTGCTTGGAAGAGTAAGACAAACTTATAGGCACACCTGTGCCCCCACGTCCTGGATAATTGCCAATTGGGACCTCAATGCTCAACGCCAGCGTCGACGGGTCTACTGTCATGGCACTCCGCAGCGCTTGGTCCGGCTTGTTATGCGTGTACTGGATCGACTGCGCGCTACTGAGAACCGGCAGTGTTAGCAGGATTAACTCAACTGTGAAGAGCAAGAAAACGGCCGGCATTAAGGCACTTCGCTCGAAAGAACGAGCTGCCGCTTTTCTTTCAAGCGAGAGTGATTTGGTTGTTCTTAACAACAGATGCAGTGACATAATGACTCCTACGCTTAAGTGCGAATTTCCGCGAGTTGTAGGGAATTCCTGGTAACTACTGCAAGCTCAGCAACACCAGAATCTCGCCCTTACCTTTGGCAAGAGGTTCGAGTGCCTTGCCGATGATGGTGCCGGGGCGATGAATCTGAACGCCACCGAGATTGACTGCGTCTGATTTCATCGCGACACCGGCGATGTCACTCGTTACGAGCAGATCGCCGATCTGTATTGCGCCGCGTGACGCATCAACTTTCATGCGCACTCGGCCGGTCGTGGCGACCAGAACTTTGCCCTCGCCGCCTTCACCCAAAGTGATGCCGGGCTGTGCCGAGATCACTCCCGCTACGCGCGTGTCGTATGCCTGCGCTGAAGCAATGACTTGATTGGATTTGGTTGTGTCGAGAACTACGACGGTACCCGCGGCAAGTTGTTCAGACGATGGTACCCATTCGGCGAGGTCCTGGTACTTAGCCTTGATGTTGCCGGCTTCAATTGTTCCCGTCGCGTTGAGGTTGCCAGTTCCCGATAATTTTAGATTGCCATTGATCTCTAATTTTTCAGTCGGCGCATTCGTGCCGATGCCAACGTTGCCGCCATTCGGTTGCAGTACGGTGCCACTCTTGCCGTATGCGCTACCCCCATCAATAACGATGCCGGTCTGAAAGTTTACGGTTAGCTGCTGGTAGTTCGGCGCGCTCCATGACCCCGCCGATTTGTAGATTCCGTAGTTAACGTTATCTGCGGCCCAGAAGAAACCGGGTGAAGCCGTGGAGCTGTAACCGCTGTTGCCGAACGTTAGCTGTCCCGAGGTGCCAAGATCCAGCGTTCGCTGCGGGTTCGAAGTCCCAATGCCGACGTTGCCGCTCGTGTAATTAATGTTGCCGCTGCCGTTCGCCCACTGGGTGTTGATAATGGGCGACCCGTTGACGTTGAGAGCAGTCGCGTTAATGGCGCCGTTTACGTCAAGCTTGTATGAAGGATTTGGATTGGATAGGCCGATGCCGATCGTGCCGGTGTCGAGAATTCTCATGCGCTCAGTTGCGGCTGACGCTGGGCCACCCGTATAGAACTGCAAATCCTTGTTAGCTCCCGACCAGATAGCTGCCCGCCAGAAACTGCTAGAGGTAAATTCAAGCTTGGAAGTTGCCAGGTCGCCGGAGATGACTCGCCAGATTGAATTCGAGGAAGCGCTGCTGTCGTCGGCGTGTTGAATTCGCCCAATCAACTCAACGCCGGCGGTAAGATCGTAAATGTGAAGTTTTCCCCCAGGGGCGGTCGTGCCGATCCCGACTTTGCCGCTAGAGTCAATGCGCATTCTCTCTGCGGTAGCACCTGCAGTGGGCCTGGTATGGAATACCAAATGACCGCCCGCGTTTGCTCCTGAAGCAAGATTGATAGATCCAATTGCCGCTTGAAACTGTGGGAGCGCGTTTCCGAATCCGATCAAGGCATAGTTATTAGCCGTGGTATTTGAATTGTTTATGAACATTCCCATGTCAGAACCGGTGGGTGTGCCTGTATTAGGACTGCTTAACTGACTATGCAGCTTGACTGCCGGATTCGTCGTTCCAATGCCGAAGTTGCCGCTGTCGGTTAGCACCATGCGACTCTGCGCTGGATACGCTATACCTCCGGTTTGAAAGGCCAGACCGGGCAAGTCAGGACGATATTGAATTGAAGCCCTTCCGGTACCTGTTGTAGAAAACCGGAATACCGGAACAATGGTGCCGGACGTCGCGGTATCGAGCGTCAGCCCGCCGTTGTCCTTCACAATCTGCAAGGCGTCTCCCGGGCTGGTCGTCCCGATTCCGGCGTTGCCGCTGCCGGGAAAAAGGTTTGTGTTTTGACCGGCCGCGCTTACCCACGCCGCAGCCAGGAATATCGACGCGAGAACTAGTCGCGTGGTGCAGGTGATGTTCAATTCGGAATGAACTGTCATAGAGAACCTCTTTCGGAAAGATTCGATTTACAACGCTTGAGCTGATTAATCTGAAGCTACTGCAAACTCAACAGCACCAAAATCTCACCCGAACCTTTAGCGAGCGGCTCAAGCGCTTTGCCAATAAGCGTGCCGGGACGGTGAATCTGCACGCCGCCAAGGCTGATTGGTTCAGACTTTTTCGCCACGCCTTCCTTGTCGCTGGTGACCAGGAGATCGCCGATTTCAATCGGGCCGGCTGATGCGTCAACTTTGATCTTGACGCGTCCGGTGGTGGCGACCAGCACTTTGGTGGCGCCGCTTTCGCCCAACGCGATTCCGGGTTGTACGGAAATCACTCCGGCAACGCGCGTGTCATAAGCTTTCGAAGAAGCGACCACCTGATTGGATCTGGTGTGATCAAGAACGACGACTGTGCCGGCGTCGAGGGCTTGGGAAGACTCGACCCACTCGGCGACGTCCTGATATTTGGCATTGATTGTGCCCGAGATATTAATGTTGCCGGCATTGGGGCCAGTCCCGGTTACATTGATGTTGCCCAGAACTTCAAGCTTCGCCGTCGGGGCTGTTGCGCCGGTTCCGATCCCCAAATTGCCGTTAGCGCCAAGAGTCATCTTGTGCGCGCCACCGGAATACCAGTTGTAGCCGGCGGTAGGGCTGACACCAAAGTCCATACTTCCTGCGGAGACGCCAAGGCCATAGATGTTGCCGTCGACGCCGTCGTCATAAAGTCTCAATTTGAAATTAGTGCCTGCGGCATTGCTATAAGTTCCACCCAGTGACAACCTCGAGGGGTTGGCGCTGGGACTCCCGGTCTGCGCGCCGATTTGCAGATTGCTGGCCGGATTGGTTGTGCCGATGCCGACGTTGCCATTACCGCGAATAATTGCTTGAACACCGCTGGAGTTTTCGAAAGCCGCGATTGTGTCACCACTGGACACCGTCGCCGCCTTCGCGCGAAAGCCATTGACACCACCGTTCACATCAAACGAGTAGACCGGGGTTATTAGGCCGATGCCGACAGAGCCCCCATGTGGGTTGATCACGATGTTCCGCCATGCGACGCTTGGATCATGATGCCGAATGGAGAAAGTCGTGGCGTTCTCTTCTATGAACTCGAGACCTCTCGATCCCGCGACCGCACTCGTGCCAAGGTAGACTTTTCCGCTTGTACCATCCACACGTGTGCCGCCCGCCACGTGTAGTTTGGTCAAAGGCGAACCAGTGCCAATCCCGACGTTGCCGGTGTTGAAATAAATATTGGATCCGGCGGTGGTCCACTGCGAACTACCGCCCCCTCCGACCTGCGACCACGCAGTCTTGCAGTCCCCGGCGATACAAAGCCCTCCGGATGCATTGATTTGCCCGCCTTGAACATCGAACTTAAAGCCGGGACCTGCTGTACCGATCCCTACATAGCCATCGTCGCGGACGTGCAGGAGTGAGCTGGCGGCACTGTTCTTAACGCTAAGCCCCACACTTGCGGAGGTACTCCCCGTACCAATGATTTCCACGCGCGCTACGGGCGTCAGGGTCCCGAAGCCGGTACGGTTGTCCCGAGTGACTGCTAAGGCTTCTCCTGTTCCGACCACTCTCAGCATGCGGACGGTGCCTCCCGAATAGAGCCCGTGATTTGCTAACCCCGTACCGTTGATGAGTAGTCCATCGGCAGTACCTGCGTAATAGGCGTTGGAGGAGTCGACGTGAATGTTAGTAACCCAGGCGCGGTTTGACATGTCACCGCGAAGAGTAGCCATGCCGATTTTATTGACCTCAAAGGCGTTGTATCCGTTCACGTCTTTGATGAGAAACATACGTACAGTCGGGCTGGTATACAGCCCGTAGTTAGCCATGTTGGCGCCATTGATAGTAAAGGCATTATGCTCGGCGGTGGCGTAATAAGCGCCATTGAAGTTTGGAGCGATCGTGAGGGCGGAAGGCACCTGATCCATGGCAGGATTAAAGAACAACGCTCCACTCGGATTGATGTAAGACCTCAAGGTGTCATCCGAGGTGCGAAATTCCAACAGGTTTGCGGTCTGCGATGTGGCGCCCTTAACTTTCACCGCCGCCACCCCAGGCGTGCTGCTGTTAATCTGAAGGGCGGCGGAAGGGGTAGTAGTGCCGACGCCGACATTGCCAGTGGCGGGGAAAGTGTTCGTCTGTGCATCAGCATTCTGGTGACAGACCGCTAAGAATAAGAATGCAACGCCCGCGGCTCCCAGCCGGAATCGCAAACTCAGTTTTTGTGAATAGTGTTTCATCGAATTCTCCTTGAGCGAATTATTGAAGACGGAGTACCAAAATCTCTTTTCGAACCTTTCTGGAGCGTTCGAGCGCTTTGCCAATCAACGTACCTGGCATGTGCATCAGTTGCCCCGGCTTCGATCGGCGCTGACTTCATCGCAAATCAGGAACGTCTCTGGTAACCAAGAGATCGCCAATTTTGAATTGGGCCGGTCACACAAGTCGGGAAATAAAGGGTGTTTGCTTCGGCTGGATCCGGCGAGAGTGCAACTCAGCAGGTTCGAGGGATTCAGCCCACGCGAATGCGCGCACCATAGTGCGAGCTGTTGCAGAAGTCAATAAGATTTTTGTTTTTAATACGTGATCTAGGTCCGTCGGCTCTCGCAGTCAAGATGAAGGTCCGTTTCATTAATCGCCCCGATGAGAGACAGACTTGACCAACGACGAAGGTGTGACTACGACACCCAAACGATAATGTGCATGCCGCACCTCCCGATAGCCCGACCGCAATCAATAGTTCCTGACGAGGACGACCTTTCTCCCTCGTCGCCATTGTCACCCTTCCTCATCGGTGACATAGGCCCTGTCGGTGCTACACAATATCTCTCGCTAATCCTTCAAGTGAACGTCAGTAGTCCTGCGTATCGGCAAGGTCAGTACGCCGTTTACATATCCGGGGCGATCATCCTGATTTGAGTCCTGATTACGTCGTCATGAACAATCTCAAGAAGTAAAGAATGTTTGCTTCAAGGGTTCGCGGCAGACTAGCCAGGTTAAGGCTTGCGGTTGACAGGATTAACGGTTGAAGCGTATAAGGGCTGAGAAAACGTGGTGAGTTAAGGCGACTTGCGGCCACGTAAAACAAACGGCTAAACAGCTCGGGCAAGTTCGAAAAGGCGAACCCGAAAAAAACTTCAGACGACTTTGAAGTCCCGCGTTGTTTAGCGCGGGATTTTTTCGTTAAGAAGGACTTTGGTCTTAGGTCCTTGGTCTTCGCTTATCAAAGGCCAAAAAACCCAAGACCGACCCAGGCCCAACACGATGCTTAACTTCCGAGACCTGCTCGAATCCGACGGCATCCACGTCTTCGACGGCGCGATGGGAACGATGCTCTATTCCAAGGGCATCTACATCAATCGTTCCTACGACGAACTAAATCTGGCCGCACCCGACCTCGTCCGCGAGGTGCACGCCGAATACATTCGGGCGGGGGCCGACATTATCGAGACGAACACGTTCGGCGCCAACGTCAACAAACTTCAGCCTTACGGACTGGAAGGTAACGCCCGCGAAATCAACATTAGAGCTGCACGTCTGGCCCGCGAAGCCGCCGGCAATCGCGTCTACGTCGCCGGCGCGGTCGGCCCGCTGGGCTTGCGCATCGAGCCCTACGGCCCTACCTCATTCGAAGAAGCGAAGACGATGTTCGCGGAACAGGTTTCGGCGCTGCTCGAAGGCGGCGTTGATCTGTTTGTCCTCGAAACGTTTTCGGACATTTCAGAGCTGCAGCAAGCGATTCGCGCAGTCCGCGAGTTGTGCGATTTGCCAATCGTCGCGCAGGTGACGATTCAACTCGACGGCAATACCGTCTTCGGAACCACCGCCGACGTGTTCACTTCGCGAATCGATCAATGGGGCGCGGACGTAATCGGGCTCAATTGCGGCGTCGGTCCGGCGATCGTGCTGGGCGCGATCGAGAAGATGCGCACTTTCACTGAGCGCAAACTCTCCGCGCAACCCAACGCGGGTCTTCCGCGCGACGTTGGCGGCCGGCAGATTTACATGTGCTCGCCTGAGTATATGGCTGAGTACTCGCGCCGCATTGCCCAATCCGGCGCCAAGTTCATCGGGGGCTGTTGTGGCACGACGCCGGCGCACATCAAGCTGATGGCCGACGCGCTGCGCATGCTGAATCCGCGCACACAAAAGTCCGTCATTCCGGATATCGCGAAGGTCAGCGTCAACGACCTGACGCCGGCGGACGTGACTGTTGTGCCGGCCGAGGAGCGTTCGAACTGGGCACGTAAGATCGCGACCGGTGAGTTCGTCACCACGGTTGAAGTGCTGCCGCCGAAAGGCTGCAATCCGTGGAAGACTTTGGATTCGATTCGGCTGTTAAAGGACGCCGGCGTCGACGGCGTAAACATTCCGGACGGGCCCCGCGCGCAAACGCGCATGGGCGCAATGGCCACGGCGCTCATGGTGCAGAAGGAAATCGGCATGGAGGCAGTGCTGCACTACTGCTGTCGCGATCGAAACTTGCTCGGGATGATGTCCGACTTGCTCGGCGCGGCAGCGATGGGCTTGCGGAATCTGCTTCTGATCACAGGCGATCCGCCGAAGATGGGACCTTATCCTGACGCGACGGCGGTCTTCGACATCGACGCGATCGGCTTGACGAACATGGTGAACAAGCTGAATCACGGCCTGGACATCGGTAACAATCCGATTGGCGAGCCCACCGCGTTCTCAATTGGGGTTGGAGTGAATCCGGGCGCGGTGAATATGGAAGAAGAGATGCGCCGCTTTGAATGGAAGATTGAGGCGGGCGCTGAATACGCCATCACGCAGCCAGTGTTCGACACGGCGCAGCTGCGCGAGTTTCTGAAGAACATCGAACACTGCCGCATTCCGATTGTCGCCGGTATCTGGCCGCTGGTTTCCTATCGCAATGCCGAGTTCCTGCACAACGAGGTGCCGGGCGTGCACGTTACTCCCGAAATCATGGAACGCATGCGCGCGGCGTCGGCCATCAGCAAAGAAGCCGGACGCGACGAAGGCCTGAAGATCGCGCGCGAGTCACTTCTGGAAGTCCGCGAGTTCATTCAAGGCGCGCAGGTGTCCGCACCGTTCGGAAATGTGAAGTACGCGCTGGAAGTGTTTGAGGTGCTGCCGGAATTTTCCGCACACAAAGTGGCAGCTCCGTAGCTTCTGAAAACGAACTTCACCCCTCCACAAAAGAATACAAATCCAGACGCCGCCGAGCCAACTCTGGGGTGCCTCGACTTCGCACCGACGCGGTCGTTTACGAAGAGTGAATCAGCCGCTACTTATCGGTGATATTCAGATAGAGCGTGAATATCTTCGAGTTACACTTCACTCCGACCTTAATAAGCGTCACTACGCCTTTGATGAAAAGCCCGCTGGTGTTGATCCCGTTTCTGAAGTCGTCGTTCAGCTGACTGATCTTCACTGTCAAAGTACACTCGTTAACCGTGAAGTACGGATTCGGCCGATTCGGGTTTATCTGGGCCACTTCGAGAATCTGATCGAACTTGAAGTCTTTACGCTTCAGGCGCGTCGCAATAGTTCCAATCGCTATGGCCACGTACTCGATGTTTACGTTGGACCACGTGCAGGGACAGTCGGCGGGTTGGCGCGTCGCGCGGATATCGAAAGTATTGGTGTTCTCGGTGATGTACGCGGTCGCGTTGTTTTTCCCTGCCGGCACTGGCTGACCGTTGACGCTCGTAATCCTGCAATTACGGCAATTAAGTCTCGGACCGCCGCGCCTGCGGGGGAAGGCCTTCGCGGGGACGGGAATCGGCTCGCCTTTTTTTAAGCCTTCGACCACGATACCTTTGGCGGACTTGCTAATCGGTTTAGCAGCCTGGGTTTGCTTTCGTCGGGATTGTTTCATGGGTGTCCTCCTGAGGTGGTGATGCGGCGGGCATTCGGAAGCTACTGCGCTCGCCGCTGGTACACGATCCGGCCATTCACGATCGTGTAAACAACTTCAGTCGTGAGTATGTCCTTCGGCGGAATTCGCAACAGATTTCTTGAGAGCACTGTAAGATCCGCCAACTTGCCGACTTCAATGGATCCTTTGATCGTCTCTTCAAAGTTCGCGTAAGCCGTATTGTAGGTGTAGGCGCGAATCGCGTCCTGAATACTTATGCGCTCATCTGGAAACCAACCTGCATCGGGTTTGCCGTTTGTCGTTTGGCGAGTGACCGCGGCATATAGCCCAAGCATCGGATTGATCGGATATTCAGACGCTGAAGTTCCCGGCCAGTCTGTGCCGAAACTCAAAACCGCGCCGCTGGCCTGAATGCTCTTGAAAGCATAGGCACCCTTGCTTCGCTCAGCGCCGATGCGTTCTTCCATCCAACGCATATCGTCACTGAGATGGAATGGCTGAACTTCAGCAACGATTCTGAGCGGACCGAGACGTTTGAAATCCTTTGCCGCCAGTACCTGCGCGTGCACTAATCGAAACCGCCGATCACGCTTCCCATTGCGGCGATCAAGCTCTTCGAGATAGTCGAGCAGCACACTGTTCGCCTCGTCCCCAATCGCGTGCACGGTGAGCTGCAAACCGGCTTTGTCCGCGTCGAGCATGTGGCCAAGAAACTTGCCTTCAACGAAATCCCCTTTGTCGTTCACCATCAAAGGCCGCCAGCGTCCGCGGTTGTTGGGATTGTTCGAGTAAGGGTGAAAGAAGCGCGCCGAACTGGTTCCCATAATCCCGTCGATGTGGCCCTTCAAAGCGCCGAGCCGAATCCATTCATCGCCTGCACCTACCTTGATTCCCTTCTCTGACATTTCTTTCCAACGATCGAGGCCGGGGCGAAAATGCACGCGGACGGTCAGCTCGCCCCTGCTGTGCAGCTCGCGATAGATATCGAGCTGTGTGTCATCAGACATGTCGCTGACGTTCGTGACTCCAAACTTAGAAATCTCAGCGAGCGCGTTCTTAGTTTGCTGAATCCTGCGGGCGCGCGAGAATGTCCGCGGGACAGCCGAAGCAAAAAGGCGCGTGACGCCTTTTCCGCGCATGTGTCCGGTGAAGCGGCCTTGTCCATCTTTCAGAAACTCGACGTCCGGCGCGCTCGGATTTTCCGGATCAATTCCGGCGGCACGTAAGGCAGCACGATTCGCGGCGAACTGACTGTCATCAAACTTGCGAATGAACATTGGATAGCCGGCGGTGAGGCTTTCGATCAATTTCATGTCAGGCGCAAACGGTTCGCGCTTCTGACTGCCGGCGCTGCCCACCGTCCATTGATCGTAGGCGCCCCAGAAACCACCGACGATCCACTCGCCTTTGGGCAAAGCCGTGGTCACGTCTTTGACGCGCGCGACAAACTGGTCCTGCGTCGAGACCGCCATGATATTGAATTCGAGAAATTGTGCCGCCGAAGCGAAGTGAACGTGATTGTCGTTAAAGCCAGGTGTAACAAACCGTCCGCGCAAATCGATGACCTGGGTCCGCTGGCCACGATACCTGAACGCGTCTTTGTTCAAACCGACGGCGACATACTTACCGTCACGAATAGCGACCGCCTGCGCCGTCGAGTTCGTATCGTCGACCGTCCAAATTACACCGTTGTATAGAATGAGATCAGCGGCGGCGGGCTTCCGACACCAAACCGTGATGGCCGAATAAGAGCTAAGCAGCGCGCAAACCGCGAACATGAAGGCTCGTCTCATCGGAACCTCCTGAAAAGGCTGGGCAATATTACTACGCCGGACTGTAAGAATCCGTAGAAAATCATTCCGATTCGCCGTCTAGTTTCTGTGTGGGCCCAAAGCACCGTGAAAGACCAAACTTCCATGGAAGACCCAAGCACTCAAAAGCCTGAACAAAATGTAATGGGGCGCGAAACGCGAAACGAGCACGCGATGAATAGACCCGTAGCGCCTCATGCCTGGCTATTCTTCGATCACCTACACGGCGAATATCTAGCGCTCAAACCGTCTATCAAGGATTACGGCGCGCTGAATCACCTCGAGGGGATAGCTGAGAAGCGAGTGCAGCAACAACTGACCTGGAGCGACATCTACACATTCGATCTGCTGCTGGTAGAGCTCCGGCCCGCTGAAAGCTTGATCCGCAAGGCTTACGACGCCCGCGCCCGCTATCGGAGTGTCGCGGGGCAGAGAGAATATGACGCGTACCTCGCCTCGCGGCCCGTGGATCTGGGCGCCGTCGACATGGACAATGCGGCCATCAGTCAGCAGATTGAACGCGACCTGCGGGCTGATATTAGATATTTGTTGGGCCAGTTCTATCTTTATTCAGCCTTGCTTCCGCTCCGAGAAGGACTCCGGGACGAACTGACCAGAAAGGCTGTACTCATCACGGCGATCGTGTGTACGGTGATCGCAATCGCCTTGGCACTTAATCTTGGTGTCCCCGCCCTGGACAGGTATTCAGCCGTCGTAATTACAGTTCTGACAGTGATACTTGCCGGAATCGTAGGCGGCTGTGTCAGCATGTTGCAGCGGATTCAATCCGCGCCGAGCGATGGAGATGCACTTTTCAACCTGGCAGCGCTAAACAGCGGCTGGCGAGGAATTATGCTCTCGCCGCTGTACGGCGGAATCTTTGCTTTTCTATTGTTCGTGCTGTTTGCCGGTAAGGTGCTGGACGGCGCGGTCTTTCCAACGATCGTCACGTCATCGAAACCGCCGACGACAGCGACTTCTTCAGCACCACCCGCAACGCGCCCCCCGATTACTGCGTCATCATCACCTTCGACCTCGACCACCACGCAAGCCCCGGATGCGGCGCAGTCTCAGGCTTCCAGCTCACCCGCAGCGGAAGTGAGTACAACCGTGCAACCGGCGGCATCGTCTACAGGGCCGCGAACTGGCGTCTTACATATAAAAGACTTTCTCAAAGACACGGGACCGTCGAGCGGGATCGCGTATGCGTTGCTAATCTTGTGGTCGTTCCTCGCCGGGTTCGCAGAGAGACTCGTCCCGGACACGCTGAACCGTCTGGTTAAGAAAAATATCGACCAGGGCGGTGGTTAGCCACCCAATTACGCATTGAGATAGTGATGGAGAGCGTTCTGAAGAGTTGGATATACAAACTGAAAGCCGGCTGCCGTAAGCCTTTTCGGAACTACGTGCTGGCTTACGAGCAACATCTCGTCTGCCATTTCGCCAAACGCGAGTCGCGCCGCGAATGCAGGCATCGACATGACGGTTGGGCGTGACAGCGCTTCGCCCAGCGCGCGCGTGAATCGCTCATTCGTGACCGGCTTCGGCGAGACGATGTTCAAAGGGCCGCGGATCGACTCATCATTCAGCGCTAACTTTATCGCTGCGACCACATCATCGATCGCGACCCAACTTATGTACTGCTTGCCGGAGCCGATTTTGCCGCCAAGGCCCATCTTAAAAGGCGTCAGCATCTTCTCGAGCATGCCACCGGCGCGCGCGAGGATGGGGCCGAAACGCAGGTTAACGACGCGCACACCCGCGTTGCTTGCGGGTTCCGACGCCTTTTCCCATTCGCGACAGACACCAGCGAGAAAGCCGCCGCCGGATTCGCTCTGCTCGTCAAGAGTCTCATCGCCGCGGTCACCGTAAATTCCAGTCGCTGATGCGCACAGAAAAACCCGCGGTTTCGTCGCCAGCTTGGCGATCGCTTCGCTTATCAAGTGGGTGCCATTAACGCGGCTGTCGCGAATCCTTTTCTTCTTCTCGTCAGTCCAACGGCCCTCGGCGATGCTCTCGCCGGCGAGATTAATGATCGCCTCAAAACCATCGAGGGTCGCCGGATTGATCTCGTCCTGGTTCGGATGCCATTCGATCTCGCCCGCTTTCGGCGTACTGCGAACCAGACGAACGATCTCGTGACCGTCGCTTTCAAGTTCCGGAATCAGCGTCGAACCAACAAGGCCGCTTGCGCCTGCGATGGCAATTCTCATGAGTCTCCCCGTAGCCGAATATTCGAAGACGATAAGCATCCTAACTCAGCGCGCAAAGCCGCGTCACCTGAGCCCGGCGCCTTTAACCATATTGCATTGTAATCGGGTGAAAAACGTATAGAATTCCAGCGCTCTTACCCACTCAGCTTGTGACGTCTCGCCCGCGCATTGTCTTCTTCGCTTTGGCCGCCGCGGTGGCCATCGGTTTTGTGTGCCTGCGCTCGGCCGAAACACAGTCCTCTCTCCGACGCATCACCAATACCACCGATGAAGGCATCAGCATTAATCCGTCGATTAGCGGCGATGGACGAATTATCGGTTTTGAATCGACTGAAGACGTCGCTGGAGCGGGTGGCACGAACCACTTTCGCGCGATTCGCGCAAACATCTCGGTCGATCCGCCCACATTCTTTCAGATGGGTAGGACGCGCGCGGTCGCCCCGGGCGTTTCGCAAGACGGATCGCGGGTCGCTTTCGCTTCAAAAGACGACCCGCTGGGAACGAACGCTGATGGAAACTCAGAGATCTTTCTTTTCAACGGCTCTAATCTCGTTCAGGTCACCAACACCACACCGGGCAATCCGGCGAATCGAGTCACGGAAGGCAACTTTCAACCTTCGATGTCTGACGACGGCCGGTTCGTCGCGTTCTCGTCAAACCGAAATCTGACTTCACAAAACGGCGACGGAAATCTCGAGGTCTTTGTCTTCGATTCAACCGCCGCCGCGTTCACGCAACTGACGAACTCGACGGGCATTGTTGGTTTCAGTGACGCAAAGATTAGCGGCGACGGCTCAGCCATCGCGTGCATCCGCGATCTGGGCGCGACGGCGAGCACGAATCGCGACCTGCTCAGAATAAATCGGACAAGCGCGGCTCAGACAGTACTTTCGTTGAATGTTACGCGGCTCGCGATGACCTACGGCCGGGCCATCAGCGACGACGGCGCGCGCGTCGCCTACTCCGCAGAGACGGCCGCGAATTCGACGCAGGTCTTTTATTACGACGGGCGCATTGGCAATGTTAACCGGCAGGTAACAACGCT
The DNA here is from genome assembly GCA_036277115.1 of Pyrinomonadaceae bacterium. Taxonomy (NCBI): domain Bacteria; kingdom Pseudomonadati; phylum Acidobacteriota; class Blastocatellia; order Blastocatellales; family Pyrinomonadaceae; species Pyrinomonadaceae bacterium. Next base: position 493,813 of record DASUNM010000021.1, on the reverse strand, counting down.
CGGCACGCGCGTGACTGAAGTGCCGCTCCACCCGACGATCAGCGGCGACGGCTTGCGCATCGCTTTCGCCACGCGTCGCGCACTGACCGGATTCAGCAACTCAGACGCAAGCGTAGAGCTTTACACTTACGACACACCGACGGGCACATTCGCTCGCATCACAAACGTCGTGGACAGCGACGCGGATTGCTTTGATGGTAGCAACGCGGCTTGTGAGGTTGTCTCGTCCCTCAACGATGACGGATCGACGGTCGTGTTCAATTTTCCGCGTGCTCTTTCCGGCACCGTGACAGCCGGCCTGGAAAACAAATCTGAAATTTATGCGACTGGTTTAGTAGCACGGCCCCCGTTCGGCGCGCTGACCTCGATCCTGAATCAGGCATCACTCGGCCATGAGCCATCACCCATCAAAGCGGTGGCGCCAAACAGCATCGCCGCTGCGTTCGGCACTGTGCTCGCCAACACCACGCAGCAGTCGCAGAAGCAACCCAACGGAGAATTTCCGACTAACGTGGGCGGGACCACCGTGACGGTCAATGGCCGCGCGGCGCAGATATTCTTCGTCTCGCCCACGCGCGTTCACTTCCTCGTACCGGACCAGACTGAGATTGGCAACGCCGAAGTAGTTGTCACGAATGCGGACGGCTTTGCTTCAAAAGGAACGGTGCCGGTTTTAGTCGCCGCGCCCGGCATCTTCACCAAGACCGGCGACGGCGTCGGCGAAGGGCAGATTCTTAATACTGAGACGCAGGCTGAAGGGCCCTTTGATCCGAGCGGCGGAAACCTGCGCCTATCGATCTTTTCGACCGGCGTCCGCAAAGGAGTTGTTCGAACGGTCAACATTGGCGGCCGAGTCGTCACGCCGGAAGCCGTGATTGAGTCACCGGAAATGCCAGGGCTCGATGAAGTTGTCGTGCGCGTGCCCGCGGATTTGCGCGGCGCAGGCAACGTCACCTTGTTCATTCAGGCTGATGGACGCGACAGCAATCCGGTGACGGTAAGGTTCCTGGGCGACTCGACACGCAATGTCGTGATCAACGAAGTCCTGGCCGATCCGCCTGAGGGGATAGCCGGCGATGCGAATCACGACGGCGTGCGCGACGGCACCGATGATGAATTCGTCGAACTCGTCAACGGCACTTCGGGAGAAGTAATTAGTTTAGGCGGATGGACGATTCGCACGCGGGCCACTGGCAGCACTACAGAAACCACGCGCTTTACTTTCGCTTCGGGCACTTCCCTGCCCCCGGGCGAAGCGATCGTCGTGTTTGGCGGCGGCAGCTTCAATTCTTCGGACGCGGTCTTTGGTTGTGCGCAGGTTGTGAAGGCCACGACGACCGCCGGTTTGTCGCTCACCAACTCAGGCGTGACGATTCTGGTTCGCGACGCGTCCGGAAACCTGATTACAGAATTCAGCTATGGAGGCAGCACCGGACGCGATGGCGACAACAACCAATCGCTGACGCGATCGCCCGACATTACCGGCGCGTACGTTCAGCACACCGCGGCGGTAGGCGCGAGCGGAAGATACTCGCCGGGGCTGAGGACCGACGGCACGCCGTTTGGAAATTGCCCGGGGATTCTGACGACGGTCACGATCTCGCCGCCGTCCGCAACGATTGGCGTAGGCCAGACTCAGCAATTCACCGCGCAGGCTTTCGATCAATTCGGTCGAGTGATGACTGGCGTTCCAATCGATTTCATCTCGGACAATACAAACGTAGCATTCGTCGAATCCGTGTCGCTGAACTTCATGACCGGTGTCGCAACCGCTACCGTGAAGGGGCAGAATCCGGGAATTGCCAACATTACCGCGTCGGCAACGAACGGTTCGAATACTGCCAGCAGTACGCCCGCTGCTCTCACGGTCAGCGGTCCGGCCTTAAGCATCAACGACGTCAGCCAGAACGAAGGAAATGCCGGGACGACGATATTTACTTTCACAGTTAGCTTGTCTACCACGTCGGTTGCACCGGTTACCTTCGACATCGCGACGCAGGACAATACGGCGACAGTAGCGAACAACGATTACGCCGGTCAGTCGCTGACGGCGCAATCCATTCCGCCGGGCCTGCAGACTTATCAGTTCAAGGTCACTGTCAACGGCGATGTATCCATGGAGCCGACGGAAGTGTTCTTCGTGAATGTCAGCAACGTCTCGGGCGCGAGCGTCACCGATGCTCAGGGAACCGGGACGATTGTCACCGATGATATTCCGCTGTTGACCGTGAACGACGTTACGAGAGAAGAAGGCAACGCCGGCACGACGACATTCACTTTCACGGTGAGCTCAAATCTTCCGGCGCCACCGGAAGGCATTACTTTCGACATTGCGACGCAGGATAGTTCCGCGACCGTCGCCAACAGCGATTACGTGGCGCGCAGTCTGACTTCACAGAGCATTCCATCCGGCCAGTTCAACTACACCTTCGATGTCACTGTGAATGGTGACACTACGGTCGAGTCAAACGAGGAATTCTTCGTTAACATCTCGAACGTTTCCGCCAACGCGGGCGTCGCGGATGGTCAGGGATTGGGCACGATTCAGAATGATGACGCGTCAGGTCTGGTCATCTCGCAGGTTTACGGCGGCGGAAACAATGCAGGCGCACCGTTCCGGAATGACTTCGTCGAAATCTACAATCGCGGCACGACCACGGTCGATTTCGCCGTCACGCCCCATTCAATTCAATATGCGGCCGTCGGTTCCAACTTCGGAAGCCAGACCAATCTAACCAGCGGCAGCATCGCGCCCGGGAAATACTATTTGGTGCAGGAAGGCGGCGGCACGACTAATGGAGTAGCGCTGCCAGCGCCCGACGCGATCGGCACGATTGCGATGGGCAATACAGCCGGAAAGGTTGCGCTGGTCGCTGGCACTGCGGCTCTGCCGGCCGCGGCCTGCCCCGGAGATGATCTCGCGACGCCGTTCAATCCGAACAACTCAACCATTGTTGATTTTGTCGGCTATGGCAACAGCCCAACGACCACGGGCCATTGCTATGAAGGAGCTGCCCCCGCTGCCGCGCCGTCGAACACGACTGCCGACTTCAGAAAAGCCGGCGGCTGTGTTGATACGAACGAGAATGGCGCAGACTTCTTCGTAGCGTCACCCAATCCGCGCAATAGCAGTTCACCCGCAGGTAACTGCCAGCCTGAGATCACGATTAACGATGTCACCGTGACGGAAGGAAATGTCGGGACCGTGAATGCGACGTTTACGGTTTCGCTCTCATCCGCCAGCGCCCAGACTGTCACCGTCAATTTTGTGACGGCTGACGGCACTGCAACGCTCGCCGGAAACGACTATCAAACAAACAGCGGAATGCTGACGTTCAATCCCGGTGACTTAACCCAGACGATTACGGTGCTGGTCAACGGCGATACGCTCGATGAAGCGAGTGAAAACTTCTTTGTAAATCTTTCCGGGGCGACCAATGCCGTGCTGCTCGACAGCCAGGGCCAGGGCACCATCAGCGACAACGATCCGGCGCCTTCGCTCTCGATTAATGATTTGTCGATTGCCGAGGGAGACAGCGGCACCACGGCGTTCACTTTTACGGTCACGCTGTCGACGGCCAGTGGTCAGACGGTCACCGTTAATTTTGCGACCGCGGACAACACGGCAAGTTCGGCGAGCGACTATCAGTCCAACAGCGGTTTACTGACTTTCGTTCCCGGAGATACGGCGGAATCAATCACGGTGTTAGTCAACGGCGATGGGACTTTTGAGCCGAACGAAACTTTCTTTGTAAACCTTTCGATTCCTACGAATGCGAGCATTTCTGATGCGCAGGGCCAGGGCACGATCACGAACGACGATGCCGCGCCGCCGACGCCAACTCTGTTCATCGACGACCTGGTTAACATTGCCGAGGGCGACAGCGGCACGTCAGTGGTCACGTTCACCGTCACGTTGACGCCGACGAGCAGCAATACAGTTACTGTCGATTACACGACCGCAAACGTGACTGCATCCGACAGCTCGGATTATGTAGCGACCAGCGGCCAGCTCAGCTTCGCGCCGGGCGAGACCAGCAAGCCGATTAACGTCACGATCAATGGCGATATGCTGGTTGAGCCGGACGAGACCTTCAGAGTCAATCTGTCGAATTCGACCGGTGGCGCCGGGATAGCGCCACCGGGATTCGGGACTGGCACAATTAAGAATGACGACACGGCGAATTTAGTGATAAGTCAGGTTTACGGCGGAGGAAACAATTCTGGAGCGACCTTCAAGAACGACTATATCGAGATATTCAATCGCGGCACGACAACCGTGGATCTTGCTGGCTGGTCAGTGCAGCAAGCTTCCGCCACGGGTACGAGTTGGTCAGTTACTCAGTTGTGTCCGCTTGGTCCCTGCCTGATCGCCCCTGGCAAATATTTCCTCGTGAAGGAATCGCCGACGAGCCCAACGATTGGAGCCGATTTGCCGACGCCGGATGCGACCGGCACATCCAACCTGGCGACAAGCGGCGGCAAGATTGCGTTGGTGAACAATTCGACCGCGCTAACCGGCGGCGGTTGTCCGTTCGCGCCCTCTATCGTCGATCTTGTCGGTTATGGAGGGGCAGATTGTGCGGAGAATTCTGCTCCAGCCCCTGCGCACAGCAACACGACCGCAGATGTCAGAAAACTTGGTGGCTGTCAGGACACTAATGACAACGCCGCAGACTTCTTAGTCTCGGCCCCATTCCCGCGCAATTCAAGCTCGCCTGCGAACAGCTGCACCGGCGGAGCGACACCGAATCTCACCATCACCGACGTTACGGTTGCCGAAGGAAACAGCGGGACCGCAATAGCTACATTCACGGTGAGTCTCTCAGCGCCGGCACAGGGAACGGACGTGACTTTCGACATCGCCACGGCCGACGGTACTGCGCAAGACGATACGCCCGCGACCGAAGACAACGACTACGTTGCGAAGACGTCGACGAATCAGATCATTCCCGCCGGACAGACGACTTACACGTTCAGCGTCACTGTAAATGGCGATGTCGCAGTAGAGCCCGATGAAACGTTCTTTGTCAATATTACGAACGTGCTCGGTGCGACGGTCAGCGACGGACAGGGTCTCGGCACTATCCAGCATGACGATTTGCCGACGCTTTCAATCAACGACGTATCGCAGGCTGAAACTAACAGCGGCACAACCACTTTCACCTTCACGGTGAGTCTATCGGCGCCTGCGCCCGCGACAGTGAGCTTTGATATTGCGACGGCTGACGGGACCGCGCAGGATGATAATCCCGCTACTGAAGACAACGACTATCAACTTCGCTCTCTCACGGCACAAACCATAGCTCAGGGCGGCTCGTCCTACACCTTTGACGTCACCGTCAACGGCGACACGGCCGACGAAGGCGTTGAAACGTTCTTCGTAAATGTCTCGAATGTCTCAGGCGCCACGGTTTTGGACGGGCAAGGGCTGGGAACTATTCAGAACGACGATGCGCCGCCTACGCTTTCGATCGGCGACGTCACCCAAGTCGAAACAAACGCGGGCACGACCACGTTCACTTTCACAGTCAGCCTTTCCGCGCCCGCACTTGCCGGCGGCGTTAGCTTCACCGTTAATACGGCCGACGGTACCACCGACCCAGCCACGGCCGGGAGCGACTATGTCGCCATCGTCAATGGCAGCGGCAGCATTGCGGAGGGAAACACCTCAACTACTGTTGACGTCACGGTGAATGGCGATACGGTCTTCGAGTCGAACGAGACCTTCTTTGTGAACATAACGGGCGTGACGGGCGCTACGGTGTCCGACGGACAAGGCCTCGGCACGATCACCAATGACGACACGCAACCGTCGCTGGCAATCGCCGACGCCATCATAACGGAGGGTAACGCCGGCACGTCGCTCATGACCTTCACGGTCACGCTCACCGGCACGTCACAGTCAACCGTAAGTGTTAACTACGCCACCGCGGATTCGAGCGCGACGGTCGCTAACACCGACTACGACACGGCAAGTGGCACGCTTAACTTCGTCTCCGGCGATACCGCAGAGACTTTCACCGTGACGATCCACGGCGATGTGAACCCCGAAGGCGATGAGATGTTTCTGGTGAACCTGTCCGGCGCATCCGGCGCGACCATCAGCGACAGTCAGGCACTCGGCATTATCTTTCTTGACGATCCGTTCAGCATCGCCGCCGTGAATACTGCTTACTCAGAGAACTTCGACGTGCTGGCCCAGAGCGGTGTTTCCGCCACCACACCGCCGGCGTGGCCGCGAGCCGAGAGCGGCACGAGCGCAAACAGCACTTACACAGCCAACGACGGCGGCAGTACCACCGGCGATACCTACAGCTACGGGACGGGCACATCGACCGAACGCGCGCTGGGCGGACTCCAGACCGGCACTCTCGTGCCAACCATCGGCGCCTTTTATCGCAACGACACCGGAGCTACTTTGAATTCGCTTCAGATTAGCTACACCGGCGAACAATGGAGATTAGGCACCGCCAGCCGCACCGACCAACTCGACTTCCAATACAGTACGAACGCCACCAGCCTGACGACGGGAACATGGACCGACGTTAACGCGCTCGACTTCACGACGCCGAACACAACCACAGCAGGCGCCAAAGACGGCAACAACGCCGCTAACCGTACGGCGATCACGAACACTATCACCGGGCTCTCGATTGCGCCGGGAGCGACATTCTGGATACGTTGGACAGATTTCAATGCTTCCGGTGCAGACGATGGACTGGCGGTCGATGACTTTAGCATTACTGCGGGAGTGGACACACCGGCGCTTTCAATCAATAACGTTACGCAGGCTGAGACCAACAGCGGCACGACCACTTTCAACTTCACTGTCAGTCTGACATCACCCGCACCGCCCGGCGGCGTCAGCTTCACAATTAACACCGCCGACGGCACCACGGATCCCGCTAACGCGGGCAGCGATTACGTGGCCATCATCAATGGCAGTGGCAGCATTGCGCAGAATGGCACGTCCACCACCATTAGCGTCACCGTTAACGGCGACACCGATATCGAGCCCAACGAAACCTTCTTCGTAAATTTAACCGGTGTCACCGGAGCAACGGTTACTGACGCGCAGGGTCTGGGGACGATTACGAATGATGATGCTGCCACTAGTACGACTGATCTCTCTGTTACCAAGACTGATGCGCTCGACCCCGTAGCAATTGGGAACGACATCACTTACACCATCACTGTCACAAATGGCGGGCCGGCCGTGGCTAGCAACACGCAACTCTCAGATACAGTTCCGACAAACACTACTTTCCGATCAATCTCGGCGCCAGTCGGCTGGACCTGCGGAACGGTCCCAGCGGTTGGTGGAACAGGCGCGATTAGCTGTACCAACGCCACCTTCGGTGTGGGCTCGGCAGTCTTTACTCTCGTTGTGCGTGTAGGCACCGCGGTCGCGGACGGGACGATCATAACCAACACGGCTTCGGTAAGCTCGAGCACCACCGAATCGAATCCCGGGAACGAGTCGGCGATTCAGACAACCACCGTCAAACAGCCTCAACTTGCTATTAGCCAGGTCTATGGTGGTGGTGGGAATGCGAGCGCCACGTACACAAATGACTTCATCGAGATCTTTAACCGCGGGACAACGACCGTCGATTTTTCAGCGACGAACTATTCGGTCCAATACGCTGCAGCCACGAGTAACTTCACCACCAACAAGACCGATATTACTTCCGGAACAATCGCTCCGGGCCAATACTTCCTTATTCAGCAGGCTTCAGGCGGAGCGAACGGAGTCGCATTGCCTACACCTGACGCTACTGGCTCGATTGCCATGTCAGCGACCGCCGGCAAGGTTGCTTTAGTGCTGGGCACAACTGCGCTGACTGGAAGTGGTTGTCCCTTTGGCGCGACGATTGTCGACTTTCTGGGCTATGGCACCACGGCCAACTGCTCCGAGACAGCCCCAATTGCGATGTCAGGTACAAACTCAAACGCTCGCTCAGCGATTAGAACGGTAAGCTGCACCGATATCAACAACAACTCCACTGACTTCAGCAATCCGACTACACCGCCCGTCGCCCGCAATTCAGCGACGACTCTTGCCCCGTGCCCCTAACACACGCGTGTGTCCCTAAGATGGATCCACATTCCTCATGTAATTCTTCTGTACAGGCCGCCTTATCCCAAGCCCGCTAAGGCATAAGAAACGCGGCAGGAAAATCTTGTTGCCGCTAGTCGAAAACGCTGCTAGATTACGCGCCCGGAATCCTCGCTTATCGCTTCCCAAAGTCGCTGGAAGCGTCCCGTTGGTGCATGATGATGTCGAACTTCTCCCACGATTCTCGATCGGCAGGCGGCGAGCTTGGCAGCGCTGCGCTAGGCAGCGACTCACACACTTACCCACCAGCCGTTGAACTCTTCAGCCAGGGTGCCTATCCAGCCAATGTCTATCTCGTCCAAACAGGTATCGTGAAGTTCACGCGGAGTGAAGCGAATGGCCAGGAGATTCTACTGGACCTGAGATTCCCCGGATCGTTGGTGGGCTCGGCGGCGGCGATCAGCGAAAAACCGCACCCGTTTGCGGCCGTCACGGTCACGCATTGCACCCTGACCAGGTGGGGTGCCCGAAATTTTGTTTCGCTATTAGATACCGATAGCGGCCTCGCGGCTCGCGTCAGAGAGATTCTTAGCGACGACATTCTTGATCATGTTGCGCGCATCTCGCAGCTCACATGTCTGCCCGCACGCCAACGTTTGGAGCAACTGCTTTGGCAATTCTGCGAACGGCTCGGGCCGCACACAAGCGGCCAACCATCGGAAACGACATCGAAGCTCCAATTGCCGCTGAAGCATTACGAGATCGCAGACCTGCTTTCCATTACGCCGACGTACCTTTGCCGGCTGCTGAATACACTGGAGCAGGAGAATGTCATCACGAGAAGTAAAGGCTGGATCATTGTTAGAGAGCCGGAGGCGCTGCGGCCGATTGCGCTTTCGTAGGAATGCTTCAGCTCACGATTGGATTAGGTTGATATCGAGATTCACTCAGTTGCATGACGGCGATTACGCGTTTTGGTAGAACGGCGCCGCGCTGAAATCAGATGATGAGTAAAGAGGATCCAGGAGGCCTTTTCGCCATCAGAGTGGCGATCGCATACGTTCCCGCGTCGATAACGACGGGCATTGCAGTTACCTGGTTGCCTAAGCCGTTATCGTGGGCTTTGAGCATGTTCGTTTGGCTGATACTAGCCTATTGGTTCCCTCCAAAGTCCAGGATGAAATTTGGCCGGTGGCTCTTGATCGTAACGACATTGGCCTTCGTCACGTGGCTCCTCGTCAGACTTCAGCCGCACATGTTCTAACAACAAAACTCTGGAGGTTCCCATGACATTACGCCGCCTACTGTTTGGAATTGCCGTTCTTTCAATTTCCGTATTAACGAGCACGTTCGACACCCAAGCCAAGGATCAATTGCGGCTTCAGCGTGGCGCACATGCGCAAAACAACAGCGCTGTCTATAAGAAAGCGCACCGGCTGACTTCAACGGAAACTGGACGTCGGATTCGCACTAATTCGTTGTCGAAGCGCGAGTTCGAGAAACTGATCAAATCAGCGGTGCGAAAGTGTGGCTGCACTGCCGCTACCCAGGATACAGAGTTTTCCGGATCATGCTTTCAAAGTTGCGTCGCTCGTTACGTCGGCTGGCCGACCGCATTAGCGTGTGGAACTGTCTGTTTGGGCGGAAACGCCCCTGGTTGTGCATTTTGCCTCGGCGCCCACGAATGGGTCGTCCTCGGTTGCGTACAGTACTGTGTTTGGCGCAACGTCTTTCGCGCTGCTGAAGGACCCGAATCCAGGAATCGAGCGATTCCGTCCAAGCGACAACCGAAGTACCTGGTTAGATCACCGGGAAGCGCTTCGTCGATTTGAGCGTAACAAACAGTTTTGCCTAAGGGGCACGACCTCGTAGATCGCTGCCCCTCAATCCCACAGAAGGAGCATCACATGTTGCCACGATGGTTCATTGTCGTCAGTTTGCTGCTTAGTCCGATCCCGCTTTTGGCTCAACAAGCCGCCGAGCTTCCGAACGAGAATCCAAGCTCTGTCGCTCAGGAGCTCGAGGCGATTGTTACAGAAGCAAAAAGTGTCACGAATGAAAACGCAGTCGTTAGTATAACGGCACGCGCGGCCATGCTCCTTTTCTATTCGGATCCCCCACGAGCGGAAAAGATGCTTCTGGATTTGTGGAAATTCTCGAATGAGCAAAGGGGTAAGGGTTTTGATCGGTCACAGGCTAAGTTAATAATCCTTAAATCACTGTATTCCCGCAACGCAAAGGTAGCGAGGCGACTCATGTCTGAAGGGCAGGGGCAGAGCGGATCTTCTTTACCGGGTTTTGACGATGAATCAGAAGTACCCGGCAGGCTCGCCTCCGCCTTAATGGACGTCGATCCCCCATCCGCAGCATCGGTCCTTCAACAATCCCTTTCGCAGGCAGTTACGCCCGCGACGCTTGGCGCTCTAATTCGGTTGCGCGAAAGGGACTTCTTGCTTGGCGACTATGTCGCGACACAAGCGGTAGATGCCCTGACAACTCAACCAACGTTGTCGTCGTTGCCGGGGTTGCACATGTTAGGCGCTTATGTTTTTCCTGAAGGGCCGGCACCCTCACTGGACGCCGAATCTTCCAGGCTATCTCTGCAATATAGATATTTCTCTGGCGGTTACGACATATTACGCGCCTCACTCAACGAGTCGCCCGAAGCACTGCTAAAGGATCAGCGTTACACCCAACGTCACTTACAGTTTCGGGGCGCCTACCAAGCCGAGGTGGCGGCGATCCTGGCCGCACTAGCACCACGACTTCAGCCATCCCTGGCACCTGAATTAACAGCGATTGCGAACCGGTTAGCGCCGCAAGTTCCCGCCAACATGCCCCGTCTTCCGCAATACACGCTCGCAAAACTAAGCGGCAGCTTTACGTCCGAAGACCCCGAACAAAGATTTTTCTTCGCGTTGTCGAACGGCGACTTTGCCGCGGGGCGTGCTGAGCTGGAGCGCGTCAAGGAGAGTGATAAGCGGAGCATCTACGCACAATTGCTAATCAAGAGCGAAGCGAGAGCTTTCTTGGCGAGAGGCGAGTTAATGGAAGCAGTGACGGCAATTCGAAAGCTGGAAGATCCAACCGCTCGTCTTTTGATGTACATGGACGCTATCAAAACTGCCAAATCCAAACGAGACGCTGACGTGTCGCGGGTAATCATCGACGAGGCTCGATTGTTGATTCCGCAAACCGACCGAAACGGATTGCACTTGCGGGCGCTGCTGTCTTTTACGTCTCAATTGGCTAAATCAGGTGCGACCCATGACGCCCTGGATTTTCTCAAAAGCGCTGTCAGTACGATTAACTCTCTCGGTCCCCCGGCCGAAGAGAGTGCGTCTAAATCTCTCGCTGAATCGGCCATGGCCCAACTCAATGATCCTATTAGCCTGCTCGATGAGCCAGAGTTTGAAAAAGCGTTCGTCGTGGTTGGTATGCTGGATTTGAATCTCGGCCTGACCCAAGCCAAAAAGATTCAACCTAAACCGGTACAGCTAATGGCCAGACTGCAAACGATCCAGGGCGTTATAAAAAAGGACGCCTCAAAACCAAAGCCGACGGCGCCACCAACGAAGGTGGCACCGCGGGTAAACTCTAGCAAGCCATAACAATGCCGGACACGGATTAGTTGGTGGAGGCTAGGAAAGATGCGCTCGCACCGCCGCTTCATGAGCGTCTAGTTCCGTCACCACGTCATCTGTGGTCTTCAAAGCCTCCAGCTGGATTTTCCGTCCACTGGTGGCCGCCACAAATTGAGCGGCAGCGCCCAGCATATCGGCATGCAGATGCGACAAAGGATGTGCGCCGCATCCATTAAATGGCGGCGGTGAGTTTGGCTTGATGTCGGGAGCGTCCTGGCGCGGAGACGACAGCGTCAAAAGCTCGCTGAGATCGTTTGCCGCTTTGTCGCGCTCGTTTAGGTGCTTCCCCGGCAGCCAACGGTTAGCGACCGTCTTGATAATCGAAGTGTGATCGAACTGAGTATGGCAAATCGTTCCAGCTTCGATCAGCGGCGAGACGACGACGGCCGGCACCCGCACGCCAAATCGATTGAAAAGAAATCCACTGCCGCCCGGCTGGCCATACGGAATTACTTTGCCATCCGGAGAGCACGTCCACGGCAGTGGTGTCGGCACGTGGTCGTAGGTGCCTCCATGCTCATCGAAAGTGATAATGAACAGGGTGCTCTCCCAGTCAGGACTGTTGCGCAGCGCTTCGTAAATCGTGTAGATCAGCTCGTCGCCGTACAGCACATTCGTGGCTGCTCCAGTGGCTGTGACCGCAAACGCCGGATGCATGTCATTCTCAGGTCCATACTTTCGACTGCACAGCATGTTTGGCTCGATGAACGTGTAGGCCGGCAGGCCTCCCGGTTTCTTTGCGTCTTCGAGAAACTGTTTGAAGGGAAAGAAGTGATCGAGCGGCAAGTATTCCCAAAGCCGTTCCTGAGTTATCAGCGCATTACAGAGCAGTAGAGGTCCGCCGTGATATACCCGCCAATCGAAATTAGCCTCTGACAACGCGTTATAGATCGTCTTTGTCTTGTTGAGCAGATAGGCAATGTCCCAGGGGTGTGGGCCTGTCTTCCAACCGTTCGTCACGTAACCCGAAGAAGTAGCCGCGTGCACGAAAGATCGATTCGGAAAAGTCTGTGTCGGCACTGAGCTGAACCACTGGTCGCATACCGCATAAGCGTTCGCGAGTCCGTTAATCACGGGCAGGCTCGCGGGCGTGAAGCAGTTCATGATGATGCCCGGATCAAAGTCCATCGGTGTGTTACCGCGAAACAGCCATGACAGCAAGCGACCGCAACCCTTCTGCGGCGCGCCCGCAGCTTTGATTGCATTGGCGTAATTGATTACAAAACCGTTCATCTCGGGTGAAGTCGTCGGATTGGGAATTTCGTCCGGCGGTGGGTTGTGGCCGTACATCTGTCCGTAAACTTCAGCGTAGGGTTCGAATGGATCAGGATAAGGATCCGTCATCACCGTGCCCTTGCCCACGTAGGCCTTGCCCCCGCTGGGCGTCGGATTCCACAAGTCCTTGCCCGATACTCCGTCGAAGGTTTGTTCGCGCGGCGGCTTGTCAAACGGCGGTTTGTTAGCCGGGTCGTACAGCCAGCCCAGCACGTTGTCGAACGAGCGGTTCTCCATCATCAAGGTGACGATGTGATTGATCCGGTTCAGTTGAGAGTTTGAGGGGGCCATTGTTTTCTCCGGTCGACTATGCTTGTATGGAAGGTTTTCCGTCCGCTCCGTTTACTACTATTGGAGCACGACCGCAAGCTAAAAATTTCTGAAAGACTGAGGACGAGTTGGGTGACCGTTCCAGTTTAGAAGCCAAACTCAATCAGAGAGACGCCGGCTGAACCGGCATGTGCCGGAACAACAAACGTGATTTAGAGATGACGTCTGTTTTAACGAACCACACCGCTGATTGGGCTCGACGCGCTGGCGTACAGCCGGCGGCTCATTCGGCCGGAGAGAAAGGCGAGCCTGCCCGCTTCGATCGCCAGCTTCATCGCCTCAGCCATCTTCGCTGAGTCCTCGGCCTCCGCAATGGCCGTGTTCATCAAAACCGCGTCCGCGCCGAGCTCCATGGCAATGGTCGCATCGCTGGCAGTGCCGACGCCGGCATCGACGATGATCGTCGCATCAGGCAGTTGTTCGCGCATGATGCGCAAGTTGGTAGGATTTTGAATGCCGAGGCCTGATCCAATCGGTGCCGCCAACGGCATCACCGCTGCGCACCCGGCATCGAGTAGCTTCTTCGCCACAATCAAATCATCGGTGAAGTACGGCAGAACAATAAATCCCTCTTTCACCAGGATTCGAGCGGCTTCGATCGTCTGTTCGTTATCGGGGAACAACGTCGTTTGATCGCCGATGACTTCCAATTTGATCCACTCAGTCTCCAGCGCTTCCCGCGCCAGCCGCGCCGTGCGCACCGCTTCCTCTGCTGAGTAACAGCCGGCCGTGTTCGGCAGAATCTGCAAAGCCGGATCCAGATGATCCAAAAACGATTCGCTGCTGTGATCGAGTGGCACGCGGCGCACGGCGACCGTAACCATCTCTGCGCCCGAAGCGCGGTGCGCCGCTTTCATTTCGTCGAAGCTGCGGTACTTTCCCGTCCCGATAATCAGACGCGAGTTGAACGCCTTCCCTGCTACTTTTAATTGATCGGTTATTGCGCGAGCGGGTGACGACATTAAGGCTAATTCCCTTCCTTGAAGCTACTGACGACTTTACACCGCCCGAAGCTGAAATAGAAAACTGCGACAGTAATGACGTGCTTCTCGTCTTCGGGTATGGACTTTCGGCTAGCCCGTCTATTTCTAGCCCGTCTATTTATTGATGGTTCGCATCGGACCGATTCTCTTGCTGAATGGGAATTGCACTTATACACTGCGGCAAATTCTCAGCATGAGCAGTCCTGTCGTCCAAAATTCATATGCGGGCGTTATTCGGCGTCTCGGGGCATATGCTGTTGATGCAGTGCTGCTTTTTGTTGCTTTCGGTCTGCTGCTCGGTTCAATTGTCGGCTTGGTGATTTATCTCACAGTTGGCTTTGACTGGATGCAGAACGGCTGGCTCTTATGGGCGTATGTTTTCACGGTCATTTCATTCCCTCTGTGGCTGTATTACTCACTCTTTGAGAGCAGCGCGCGGCAGGCGACCATCGGCATGAAGTGTTGGGCTTGCGCGTCACACGCTTGAATGGTGAGCGCATCAGCTTCGGGCGTGCCTTATTGCGGACGGTTGTAAAGCTTATCCCGTTTGAGGTTAATCATGCGGTGATGTTTTTACCTGTGCCGATGGCGGGCGAGCCGAACCCGGGGTTCCGCCCCGGTTTCATTCTGGTTAGCTTGCTGATGATGGTGTATTTGGCGAGCGTGATCCTGACGCGCCGCAAGCAAAGTATTCATGACCTTGTCGCAGGCACAGTGGTCGTGCGTAACAGATAAGGCCGCCTCTAACAACGGCATGTACACGATCCCGGTTATTTTCTTATCTCTTCCGCAGGCGCGCCTAACAACTGATTAGATCCTGTCTGTGCATCCGCCCCCGACGAAATGAACAATTTCGATCTGATCTCCGTCTTTCACCGTGGTCGTAGGCCAATCGCTTCGTCGCACAATCGTCTTGTTGACTTCCACCGCAATTCGCTGCGGTGGTAGCGCCAACGTATCGATCAGTTCGTTAAGCGACCGAGAGTCCTGTGGAAATTCGCGCGGCTCGCCATTGATTTGAATACGCACGTGGGTTCGACAGTTAGGCGGGATGAATGATGCGGCGCAGCTCAGCAACTTCGCCGTCAGCTTCGGCGCGAATTAGAATCGCGGCCCGGCCGGTTTTGAAATTAGGCAACGTGACCGAAATCGCCGAGCGACCTGCACTATCTGTCGTTGAATAGGTCGATGACGGTTGAAAGCTGCTGCCCAGGACCTTCATGGTTATGTTTGCTTTTGCCGCCGGTGCTCTCCCTGATTCTGTTCGCTTCGTTACTTCAATACGCAGAGTGACGGACTCGCCCGGGCGCAGTTGCTTTTCGTCCAATAGACTAACCGTTAGGGCATCCTCAGCTTCCTCGGAAATCGAAAAACGCTCTAATGGAACGACGGCGGGTGCCTCAAGCGCCGGAGTGCTCTCAGGCGCGATGCGCTTAGCCACCTCTTCGCCCATCTTAAGCGGCGGGGTGGGCGCCCCAACTGGTACTTCAGGTGAAATGGGCGCGCGCTCACCCATCCGCTTTAACTCTTCAATTCGGCCCGCGTGCACCGCAGCACAAATCAGCTTGTGCTGGCGTTCCAGTCGCTCAACCAAAACCTTCTCTTCAAATCCGCTGGCGATCAGATCATCGTAGGGAGCACGCTTACTGGCGAGAATCGCACCACCCGTGTAAACGAGCGACAGAATCACCGGCGTGCGCAAACCCTTGTCTTCGGTTTGCACGTGATAGACGACACCATTGTGCTCGACGTCTGTGTTGTAGCCGGTAATCACTCGATGGTCAGTAGTTCAGGTTCGTCGCTTGGGATGCATTCGTATCTAACATCAATCGGACGGTAGCACAGCGATTTTTGGACGGTCAATCATCGGTTAATGATCGCGATTTCAAACTTGAGATTACGGCAGATTGATCGCTTGACACCCCTCTGACGCAGCATTAGGATGAGGCTTGTACAATGATTCTCAAGCAGTCGGGCGGCAAAGCGCCAAGAGCGAAGGGCAAAGTGTGAAAACCTTCGGTCTGCTTCTCAGTACTTTGCGCTTAGCACCTTGCGCTTGGCCACTTAGCTCTTAGCACGCGTCATGAGTTTCAATCTAGCTGACTACTTACCCGTGCTTCTCATGTTCGTCGTCGCCGCCGGTTTCGCGGTGACGATGGTGGGGCTGTCGCAGCTTGTCGGGCAGCGCAAGCGCACGCGCACAAAATTGATGCCCTATGAATGCGGCAAAGACCCGGTCGGCTCAGCCCGTGAACGCTTTTCGGTTAAGTTCTACCTGATCGCGATGATCTTCATCCTGTTCGATATTGAAGTCATCTTTCTGATTCCATGGGCGGTGGTGTTCCGCACGCTCTCATCGCCACAGTACGGACTGGCTAATCTGATTTTCTTCGAGATGATCATTTTTATCACGCTGCTTGCGGCGGGTTTGGTTTATGTGATCAAGAAGGGCGCGCTTGATTGGGGCGAGCGCGCGCGCCGCGAGGCTGAAGCGGAAGCTCGCTTATTAGATGCCGCTGTTTCACGTTCCAAGTTTCAAGTTTCAAGTTCGTCGAAAGCGGCTTAACTCGAAACCCGAAACTCGAAACTCGAAACCTGGATTTAGTTATGGGACTCGAAAATGTCATAGCCGAAGCGCTGCCTGAGGTACTGACCACGCGCCTCGATTCGCTGATCAACTGGGCGCGCAAGTCTTCGCTCTGGCCGGCGACTTTCGGCCTGGCCTGCTGTGCGATCGAGATGATGAACGTCACGAGCTCGCGGAACGACCTGGCCCGCTTTGGCGCGGAAGTCTTTCGCGCCTCGCCCAGACAAGCGGATGTAATGATCGTTTCCGGGCGCGTTTCCCGAAAGATGGCCCCGGTGCTGCGCCGAATTTACGATCAAATGCCTGAGCCAAAGTGGGTCATTTCGATGGGCGCGTGCGCGACGTCGGGCGGCGTCTTCGACAACTACGCGATCGTCCAGGGCGTAGATAAGGTTGTGCCGGTTGACGTTTACATCCCCGGTTGTCCCCCGCGGCCTGAGATGTTGATTCATGCGGTGATCATGCTCCAGGAAAAAGTGATGAAAGAGTCGGTGCGCGATCGTCGCGACGCTCAGGAAGACGAAGCGCGCGAAGCGATCACCCCCGGAACGCTGCCCGTCACCGACGGATCGACTTTAGATCAGCCCGAAAGAATTCAGCCCCAACCGTACACAATCGCTTCGACACACGAGAAGCGCCGGTCGTTTTAGAGCTTGCGCAAAGGTCAAACGTAAATGTCTGAACTGCAGCAGCCAGAACACCCCCACACGCAAACTTCAGAACCCAACCAGAATCAGACGCCGTCGCAGATTGCGGAGGCGTTGCAACGCGATCATCCCGAATGGGTGGGCGAAATCATCAACGCCCTGGGCGAGACCACCGTCATCGTGCCGCGTGAGCACATAATCGAAGCTTGTAGTCTCCTGAAGACTACGCCGGGTCTCGACTTCGATCTGTTGACCGATTTGTGTGGGTTCGACCGCGGGCCCGAAGAAGAGCCGCGCTTCGAAGTGAACTACCACTTATTCTCGACCACTCGGTATCACCGGCTGCGTTTGAAGGTAGTGTTGCATGAAGAAGATCCGCACGTAGCGACGGTCACCGGCGTCTGGCGCACTGCCAACTGGCACGAACGTGAAACTTACGACTTGTTCGGAGTAGTTTTTGACGGACATCCGGACTTGCGGCGCATCCTGCTGCCTGAAGATTGGCAGGGGCACGCGCTGCGCAAGGATTTTCCGTTGCGAGGATATGAACCGTATTCGCTGACTTAGTTTCAAGTTCCAAGTTTCAGGTCAAGTTACTCTCGCGAACTTGCAACTTGGAACTTGTAACTTGAAACCTGAAACCGCAATGAGCGCAGTCGCCAACATTCCGCCGCAGTTCGAGGTCGTTGATCGTCCGCTCGACTCGCAGATGACGATCTCGATGGGGCCTCAGCACCCCTCGACGCACGGTGTGCTGCGCCTTGAACTGGTGCTGGACGGCGAAAGTGTAGTCAAAGCCACGCCGGACATCGGCTATCTCCACACCGGCATGGAGAAGCTGTTCGAATATCGCAAATACCAGCAAGGCATCGTCATTACGGACCGGATGGATTATCTGAATCCGCTCGGCAACAACCTCGCGTACGTGATGGCGATCGAGAAGCTTCTGCAAATCGAGATCCCGGAGCGTGCCCAGGTGATTCGCGTGATGATGTGTGAACTTCAGCGTATCGCTTCGCACCTCGTCTGGCTCGCGACGCACGCCCTCGATCTCGGCGCGATGACGGTTTTCTTCTACTGCTTCCGCGAACGCGAAAAGATCATGAATTTGATCGAGGCCGCTTCCGGAGGGCGCCTGACACCGTCATATTTTCGCGTCGGTGGTTTGATGATGGACTTGCCTGCCGGCTTTGACCGGCGCGTCCAGCAGTTCCAGGCCGATCTTCCGAACGCGTTGGACGAATTCAACACGCTGGTCACCGGCAATCGGATTTTTCAGAAACGAACGCAGGGCATCGGGTACATCTCGGCGGAAGATGCGACTGACTGGGGCTTGTCAGGCCCGATTCTACGCGGCAGCGGCGTGGCGTTGGATGTTCGTCGCGCTAATCCGTACACCGGCTATGAAAAATACGATTTCGAAATTCCGGTGGAGCACGATGGCGACGTCTGGGCTCGTTATCTGGTGCGCATGCGCGAGATGCGCGAGTCACACAAGATCGTTCAGCAGGCTTTGGCGCGCCTGAAACCCGGACCCGTGAAAGCCGACGCGCCAAAGGTGGTGCTGCCCGATCGCGAAGCGATGAAGCGGCACATGGATGCGCTGATTCACCACTTCCTTTTAGTCGCCGAAGGCGTGGATGTGCCGCCGGGTGAGGTCTATCACCCGATTGAAGCGTCGAAAGGCGAGCTCGGCGTTTACATTAAATCGACCGGTGGGCCGAAACCTGCGCGCGTGCATTTCCGCGGACCGAGCTTCGTGAATTTGTCGGCGCTACCGCACATGGCGCGCGGCGCGATGATCGCGGACATCGTGGCGATCATCGGATCGTTGGATATTGTTCTGGGCGAAATTGACCGATAGTTTCGGGTTTCGAGTTAATTCATAACCCGAACTCGAGACTCTGAACTCGAAACTGTTAAGCGATGACGACCGAGCTAGTTAACATTCAGCCACTCTATCAACCGGTGAAAATGTCCGGCGAGATGGCGGTGTTTTCGCCGGAAGTGGAAGCGGAAATTGATTGGCATCTGGCGAAGTATCCATCGAAACGTTCCGCGATTCTGCCCATCATGTTTATCGTCCAGCGCGAGCGCGGCTATCTGGATGGCCCGGGCGTTTCCTACCTGGCGAATCGGCTCAGTCTGCGCATCACGGACATCTGGGAAGTTGCGACCTTCTATTCGATGCTGCACACGAAGCCAATCGGCCAGTACCACATTCAGGTTTGCAAGACACTCTCGTGCAAGCTGCTTGGCGCGGACAAGATTACCGAACAGTGTTCGCAAAAGCTGGGCATCAAACCCGGTGAGACGACGGCGGATGGAAAGTTTTCATTGTCTTTGGTTGAGTGCCTCGGCTCGTGCGGCACGGCCCCTATGTTCCAGGTGAATTTTGACTTTCACGAGAACCTAACGACTGAGAAGGTTGATCAGATTCTCGATTCATTGCCCTGAGAATGTCAGTAGTCAGTTGTCCGTCGTCAGTTGTAGCGACGGACTACTGACTACTGACAACTGACAAAAGCATGTTTATCGGCGCCATCGGATGTGAACCTCTTCAGCTGCGGCGAGTTCATCTCGAGAACTCGCATTCGCTCGACGTGTATCGTGCGAACGGCGGCTATGAAGCGCTCAAGAAAGCCCTCGATTCCATGTCGCCGGACGACGTCATCAACGAGGTTAAGAAGTCGCAGTTGCGCGGCCGGGGTGGCGCTGGATTTCCGACGGGCATGAAGTGGAGTTTCGTTCCGAAAGATTCACCGAAGCCCAAGTACGTCGTCTGCAATGCCGATGAATCTGAGCCCGGCACGTTCAAGGATCGCTATCTGATGGAACGCGATCCGCACATGTTGATTGAGGGCATGCTGATCGCGGCGTACGCGCTCGGCGCAAAGACGAACTACATCTACACACGTGGCGAATACAAGTACCTGATCGACATCATGGATGTGGCGTTGGACGAAGCGCGGGCGGCGGGATTGCTCGGGCAAAACATTCTCGGCACGAACTTCTCCAGCGAAATCTACACGCACACCGGCGCGGGCGCTTACATTTGTGGTGAAGAGACGGCGCTGCTCAGTTCGCTCGAAGGATATCGGGGGCATCCGCGGATGAAACCTCCCTTCCCTGCGGTCTCTGGCTTGTACGCATCACCCACGGTGGTGAACAACGTCGAGACGCTCACGGCCGTGCCGGACATCATCACGATGGGCGGCGAGGCCTATCAGAAGCTCGGCACGGAAAAGAGTGGCGGCACGAAGCTCTGGTCGGTATCCGGTCACGTCAATCGGCCCGGCGTATACGAATTGCCGATGGGCTATGACGACATGGAAAAGTTCATCATGGAAGACTGTGGCGGAATTTCTAATGGCAAACAGTTGAAGGCCGTGATTCCCGGCGGCTCATCCGTTTACATCATGCGTGCCGATCAGATTATCGGGAAAGACGTGCGCATGGATTACGAAGGGCTGGTCGCGGGCGGCTCCATGGTCGGCTCAGGCGGTTTCATCGTGATGGACGAAACGGTCGATGTGTTTGAATCGACGAAGAACCTGACTGAGTTTTACAAACACGAATCGTGCGGCTGGTGCACACCGTGTCGCGAAGGCACCGATTGGCTGGTGAAGATTTTCAAACGGATTGAAAACGGCGGCGGCCGCGACGGCGATATCCAGTTGTTTCTGGATCTTTGCGACAACATCGAGGGCAAATCGTTCTGCCCGCTCGGCGATGCTGCCGCCTGGCCGATACAGTCGGCGATCAAGAGGTTTCCCGAAGATTTTGAGAAGCACATTTTAAAGAATTGATTCATTTGTTCATTGATTCATTGAATCAATGATCCAATGACCCAATGGATCAATCAGACTCAATAAAGGTCACTATCAACGGCGCGGACTTTCAGGTCGCGAAAGGCGCACGCCTGATCGACGTCTGCCGCGACAACCGGTTCGATATTCCGTCGTTCTGCTATTACGCGGATCTCGCTCTCCAGGCGTCGTGTCGCATGTGTCTGGTGCGCATCGAGAAGATGCCGAAGCTGCAAACCTCCTGCACGATCATCTGCACCGATGGCATGGTTGTCACCACCCAGAGCGAAGAGATTCAGAAAGCCCAACGCTCGATGCTCGAGTTTCTGCTCGCGAACCATCCGCTCGATTGCCCGGTGTGCGATCGCGGTGGCGAATGCGAGCTACAGGAGCAGACTTTTGACTGGGGAAACCTGGAAGAGCGCTTCACCGAACAGAAAAATTATCATCCGGAAAAATATCTTTCGCCGATGGTGGCGAACGATCCGCAGCGGTGCATTCTTTGCAAACGCTGCACGCGCGTGTGTGACGAGTGGATGGGCGAGCAGGCGATCGAAGCCGGCAATCGCGGCGCGCACACGGTTATCGGCACTTATGGCGGCTGGCTGAATTGTTCACAGTGCGGCAACTGCATTGAAGTTTGTCCCACGGGCACCCTGCTGGACGGAACCTATCGGCATCAGGCGCGGCCGTGGGAACTCAATCAAAACGTTTCGACATGCAACTTCTGCTCGGATGGCTGTCAGTTGTCGATCGGCTCGCGCGGGACCGAGGTGCTCCGCGTCGTCGCGCGCGATCGTTACGTGAACGGATTAAACGGCGAGTTCCTCTGCATCAAAGGCCGCTTCGGACACCCCTTCATCGATCATAGCGAACGCATTCGCACGCCGCTGATTCGCCACCAGAAAGGCGGAAAGCTGATTCCCGCAACCTGGGATGAAGCGTTGAGCTTCGCAGTCCGGCGCCTCAGCGAAATCAAGCAAACGCACGGCGCTAATTCGATCGGCGTGCTTGGCAGTCCGCGGCTGACGAATGAAGCGCTCTATTCGCTGCGCAAGTTGGCCACGGAAGCCATCGGAACTGAGAATTACGGAATCTCTGATGCCTTTTCGTTAAAGCCGTTCTTCGACAATCTGGGCGGACCACTGGCTACACATCGCGACATTCGTTATGCGAAGACGATCGTGTTGATTGGCGGCGAGCCGGAAGAGTTACAGCCGCTTACCGGAAAACAGATTCGCCAGGCGGTCCGCAACGGCGGCGCGCAATTAATTCTCATCAACAGCGTCCGCATACGTTTGCGCGAACAGGCCTCGCAATTCATTCACCTTCGCCCCGGCAGTGAAGACGCAGCCGTGCTCGCATTGGCGAACGCAAGCGATGAGCTCCTGGCAAGCCGCAAGATGGATGTCGACGCCGCCGAGATCGAAGCCGCACGCAAAGCGATTACCGATACACAGGGCGACGTGATCATTATGTTTGGCGCCGAACTCAGCGGCGCCTCCCAGGCTGTCGTTGCACAAATGCCGTACACGTTAGGTGGCGAAGACCGCCGTGTGCTGCTGCATCCGCTGCCGCTCTACAACAACAGCGTCGGCGCGCTCGACATGATGAGGGATGGCAAAGAGGGCGTTGAATTGCTTCGTAGCGAATCGCTTCGCGCCATGATTCTGGCGGGCACGCCTTTGACGAACGTCGCGGGCGACGCGGGTCTTATTCCGAATTGCGAATTCATCGTCCTCTCGGAATTGTTCCTGACCGCGGCGGGCGAATACGCCGACGTCGTTTTCCCTGCTGCTTCATATGCCGAAGTTGACGGCACGTTTACCAACAATGACGGATTCGTGCAACGCGTGCGGAAAGCCATCGAACCCCTTCATCAATCGAAAGCCGATTGGCTGATTGCGGCGCAGTTGGCCAGAGAACTCGGCGTGGACTTCGGTTTTGAAATGTCGGCCAGCGCAGTGTTCCGGGAAATCGGAGAGCGCGTGCCTTCATATTCAGGTCTGCGTTATCCGTTGTTGAAGGATGAAAGTAACCCGGTTCAGGTGAAACACGCGATTGCGGCACAGCGCGAACTATCAAACGATTTCTCAACGATCCGCGCCGCAGTCGAAGCGATGGATGAAACGGCAAACAAAGAGCAGCTGACGCCCGAAGTTGGCCACGAGCTCTTCAAGCTTGGAACGCTGACCGAAAAGGTGCCGCAGTTTCATTTGCTGGCGGCCGGTAACCCCAAACCCGAGAGTGTGTTGGTTTCACCGTTGTATCAGATAACGGTCGATGGGAAATTGGGTAAACGAGCCGTCGCCTAACGACCGTACTTTGTATTTCGTGCTTTGTACTTTGATGTCTGTTCAAAGAGGTTCGCTTTGTGCGAACTAAGCTTTTGGGTCCGGACAACAAAGCCAAAGCTCAAAGTACGAAGTACTAATCTCGAATGGCAGATTTAAAACACGTCGCACTGCTAATGGTGGGCATCCTGATCGCCTTCTTCGTCGTAATGACGATGGTGGCTTACACGGTGCTGGCTGAGCGGCGCGTGCTTGGATTTATTCAAGGCCGTCTCGGTCCTAACCGCGTCGGGCCCGGCGGATTTCTGCAACCACTCGCTGACCTCATAAAGTTCATCTTCAAAGAAGACATCGTCCCCGACAAATCGACCCGCTTCATTTATTTCCTGGCGCCGATCATCGCCACCGTTGCAGCGCTGATGACGATGGTCGTTTATCCGTTCGGGCCCGAAGTCAATCTTCCGGTTCTGGGCCCTATTCGCCTCGTGATCGCGAGGTTCGACGTCGCCCTGCTCTACGTGCTGGGTGTCACGTCGGTGGGTGTCTACGGAATTGCGCTCGCCGGCTGGTCGTCGAATAACAAGTACAGCCTGATGGGCGGCCTGCGTTCGGCGGCGCAGATGATTTCGTACGAACTGGCGCTGGGCCTGGGACTTATTGGCGTAATTCTGCAATCCGGCACACTCGATCTTTACAGCATTGTCGAGCAGCAAGCCGGGCACCTGGGCATTACCGGATGGAACATGTTCTGGGTGCAGCCGCTCGGCTTCATCATTTACTTAATCGCGGCGATTGCTGAGACGAACCGCGTACCTTTTGATTTGCCTGAGGCGGAGACTGAATTAGTCGCCGGCTTTCATACTGAATACAGCGCGATGAAGTTCGCGCTCTTCTTCCTCGCCGAATACGTCAACATGTTCACCGTGTCGATGCTGGCGACGACGCTTTTCCTCGGCGGTTGGAACGGTCCATTCGTTCAGCAAGTGCCGTGGCTCGGCGTTTTCTACTTCTTCGGTAAAGTGATCCTGTTCCTGTTTCTCTATATTTGGCTGCGCGGAACTTTGCCGCGCTTTCGTTTTGATCAGTTGATGGCCTTCGGTTGGAAATACCTGGTCCCGGCCGCAATCATCAACATCATCCTGACGGCGACGGTGCAGTGGCTCGGGGTGTTCGATTATGTGGGCCAATATCTGAAGACTTCGAACGGTTGGTGGGGGTAAGCCTCCGTGCCGACTCTGTGTATCTCTGTGTCTTTGTCGTAGAGCCTGCTTTTTAACCACAAAGACACAAAGGACCACAGAGGTTCACAAAGAATTAATGACAGCAGCGCTCTTCATTTTGTTTGCCGGCATGGCGATTGGTTGCGCGATTTCAATGGTCGTGCAGCGCAATCCGCTTTACAGCGCCATTTCGCTTATCGGTGTCTTCATCTCGCTGGCCTGTCTCTATGTGATGCTGTCGGCGCCCTTCATCGCCGCTGTCCAGGTCATCGTTTACGCCGGCGCGATCATGGTGCTGGTCGTGTTCGTGATCATGCTGCTGAACGTGGAAGACGCAGAGTTAAAGCTTCGCATGCGGGCCCTCGTCCCGATTGGCATGATGCTGGCGGCAATCTTCTTTGCCGAGACGGCCTTCATCATCTACTTCGTCCAGGCATCGCCGGCCACACCCGCGGCTACAGTTTCGGATATTGGACAAACCGCCTCAATCGGCGGCGGGCTGTTCACGACCTATTTGCTGCCGTTTGAGATAACGTCGATTTTGCTTCTGATGGCGATTGTCGGCGCGATCACGCTCGCGCGCACGGGCGGGTTGTTGTCACCGCGAGCCGTCGTGGTGCCGGGTCATCAGGTGCTGGCGAAGGATATTTTGGATCCCCTGGCGGGTGACGATCCGACCCCAATTCAATCACGCACGACTGATGAAGTGGAAAGAGTCCTGGGCATCGAAGGGGTCCCGCACGCAGAAGAGAAAGACGTTTAGATCGAAGTCAATGGAACCACAGCTTTCATGGTATCTCGCGCTTTCGGCCGTGCTATTCACGATCGGCGTAGTCGGCGTCATGCTGAAGCGCAACGTCATCTCGATGTTCATGTGTATTG
This sequence comes from Pyrinomonadaceae bacterium, assembly GCA_036277115.1. Lineage (NCBI taxonomy): Bacteria > Pseudomonadati > Acidobacteriota > Blastocatellia > Blastocatellales > Pyrinomonadaceae > Pyrinomonadaceae bacterium. Next base: position 468,080 of record DASUNM010000021.1, on the reverse strand, counting down.
AACTGATGCTGAATGCCGTGAACCTGACCTTCGTCGCGTTTTCGAGTTTCTTCCGCGATGTCTCAGGTCAGTTGTTCGTTTTTATCGTCATGACGGTAGCCGCCGCGGAAGCCGCCGTGGGTCTGGGAATCATCATCGCCATCTTTCGCAATCGCGAGTCGTTGGATGTCGATGATGCGAGCAATCTGAGATTGTAGTCAGTCGTCCGTTGTCAGTCGTCAGTTGTTCGAAGGCCGTGACTCTGAGATTTCGTTAAAACTGACCACTGACAACTGACTATTGACGGTTTTTGATGGAGAACAACCTCCTCAGTTTAATTATCTTCGCTCCGCTGGCCGGCGCAGTCATCAACTGGCTCGTCGGGCGGCGTCTGCGCAATGAACGATTCATCGGCATCGTAGCTTGCGCGGCGGTGGGAATTTCGACGGTTATCGCTTTCTTCCTGGCCTTCAAATCAGACGGCGCGCTCCACGCAACGCAACCGATCATGGATCACCTGTTCACGTGGATCCACGTCGGCAGCTTCCGGGCCGACTTCGGCCTGGCGATGGATCGACTCAGTGGTATCTACGCGCTCTTCATCACCTTCGTTGGCTTCCTGATTCACGTTTTCGCAACCGGCTACATGCACGGTGATCGCGGTTATTACCGCTTCTTCGCGTATCTGAACCTGTTCATGTTCGCGATGCTGACGCTGATACTGGCTGACAATTTCCTCCTGATGTTCGTCGGTTGGGAAGGCGTCGGGCTGTGCTCGTATCTGCTAATCGGTTTTTACATCGACAAGAGTGAAGCCGCGCCCGCAGCGAAAAAAGCGTTCATTGCCAACCGCGTCGGGGATTGGGGATTCATTCTCGGCGTCATGCTGATCTTTTGGCTGACGTCTGGTGCAGGAGCACCCTCGATTAGTTTCTTCGATAAGACGGGATTAACCAGCGCGCTGACGACTATTGCCGCGATGCCCATGGATCCGTTTGGCTGGCGGATTATTTTCGCCGGCGGCATCACTTCGGTGGCCGTACTTCTCTTCATCGGCGCCACTGGAAAGAGCGCGCAGATTCCTCTGTTCGTATGGCTGCCGGACGCGATGGCCGGCCCCACACCCGTGTCGGCGCTGATTCACGCCGCGACGATGGTTACCGCCGGCGTGTACATGGTGGTCCGTTGTTCGGCGATTTACACGCACGCGCCCACCGCGATGTTCATCGTCGCGATTATCGGCGCGGCCACGGCGCTCTTCGCCGCCACGATCGGGTTGGCGCAAAACGACATCAAGAAAGTTCTCGCGTACTCAACTATTTCACAGCTCGGTTACATGTTTCTCGCGTGCGGCGTCGGCGCGTTTGTTGCGGCGATCTTTCACGTAATGACGCACGCTTTCTTTAAAGCGCAACTGTTTCTCGGTTCCGGCTCAGTCATTCACGGCATGCATCACGAGCAGGACATGCGCCGCATGGGTGGGCTGCGCAAGTACATGCCGGTTACTTGGATCACGATGTGCGCGGGCTGGTTGGCGATTTGCGGCGTGCCGATCTTTGCCGGCTTCTTTTCGAAAGACGAAATCCTTTGGAAGACTTGGAGCGGGCATAACCCTGGCATCCCGCCGGGTCTCAACAAAGCGCTGTGGTTCATTGGCGCGGTGACGGCGCTGCTCACCGCCGTCTACATGACGCGTTTGATGGTGATGACCTTCTGGAGCAACGAGCGTTTTCGCGACAAGAGTCAAGACCATCATCACGGCGAGCACGGTCACGAGGTCGCGCATGAACCGCACGAGTCGCCAAAGTCGATGACGATTCCGCTGATCGTTCTGGCAATCCTTTCGACGGTTGGGGGGTTGGTTGGCGTTCCCTACGCGCTCAGTTCGATGGTTGGCGGTCATCCGAGGAACTATTTTGAAGAGACGCTCGCGCCGGTGATCAGCAAGGCTCCGGCTGCCGACGCGCACGGCACCGAGCCGCCGAAGGATGTGCACTGGCTTTCGCCCGAGCCTGAACACACTGATGGTAAACCTGCATTCACGCCGGCCCGAGAAGCATCGACGCATGGAACAGAACACGCAGTGCACAGCCCGGAGGAAATTCGCACGGAACGGCTGCTCACTCTTGTCTCAGTGCTCATCGCGCTGACCGGCATCGGGATTGGATGGGTAATGTTTAATCGCAAGCCGCTCCAACAGATGCCGCGGCTGCTCGAGAACAAGTATTACGTAGACGAAGTGTACGACGGCGCTGTTATCAAGCCCATTCATGTCCTTTCGCGCGAAGGTCTTTGGAAGATTTTCGATGTCGGTGTAATTGATGGAGTTTTGCACACGCTGGGTCGTTCGATAGTCGATCTCGGCCGAACATTTCGTTACATGCAGTTCGGGTTCCTGCGCGGCTACGCTGCGATCATTCTGACCGGCGCCCTGATCATCATCGGCTACTTCGCGTATCAAGGCGCGCAAATGTTGACGAGATAGTGTTTAGAGTCGGGCTACTGCCCGACAGTAGCGGCGGTAGCTCGCTGCTAAACAGAAACATGCAGAGTTACCTGCTGACAATTTTGATTCTTCTGCCCGTCATCGGCGCGGCGACGGCGCTTGTGTACGGCTTCACCCCGGGCGCGCGCGAATCGCATCACCGTTGGATTGCCCTCGGCTTCACGACGGCGGTGTTCATCGTCTCGCTGCTTTTGCTGAAAGGCGGAGGCGGCACGCTCGGCGGTTTTCAGTTTGAAGAAAACTATTCGTGGATTCCTTCGATCGGAGCGCGTTATCACGTCGGAGTCGACGGCATCAGTCTCTGGCTCGTCCTGTTGACGACGTTGCTGATGCCGATCGCAATTCTTTCCAGCTGGACTTCCGTCACAAAACATCAGCCAACGTACTATGTGCTCCTGTTGCTGCTCGAATCAGCGATGATCGGCGTATTCGTGTCGCTCGACCTGCTGCTGTTTTACCTGTTCTTTGAAGCTTCGCTCGTGCCGATGTTTTTCCTGATTGGCGTTTGGGGTGGCGAGCGGCGAATCTACGCGGCCGTCAAATTCTTCATTTACACGGCGGTCGGTTCGCTGCTCATGTTGGTCGGCATCATTGCGCTGTATTTCATTCATCAGCGCGCGACCGGCATCGGTACTTTTGATTACACGGTGCTGTTGGAAACGCTCCGCACAACCACCGGAGTGATTTCGCCGCGCGCGGAATTCTGGCTGTTCCTGGCGTTCGCGTTTGCGTTTTGTATTAAGGTGCCGCTGTGGCCGCTGCACACCTGGCTGCCCGATGCGCACACCGAAGCTCCCACCGCCGGCTCGGTGATTCTTGCGGGCGTGTTGCTGAAGATGGGCACCTACGGACTGCTCCGTTTCAACTTCGGATTGTTCCCAAATGCATCGCGTGACTTCGCCTGGCTCATGATCACCCTCGCAGTGATTGGCATCATCTACGGCGCGCTCGTGGCGATGGTCCAGCCGGATGTTAAGCGGCTGGTCGCCTACTCCTCTGTTAGTCACATGGGTTTTGTCGTGCTCGGCTTGTTCTCATTTACTGAGCAGGGGATGCAGGGCGCCTTATATCAGATGTTGAACCACGGTGTTTCCACCGGCGCGCTGTTTTTGTTCGTCGGCATGATTTACGAGCGGCGGCACACGCGCATGATCAGCGACTTCGGAGGCCTGGCGCGGCCGATGCCCTGGTTCTCGACACTCTTTGTCATCGCGTCACTTTCATCGATTGGCTTGCCGTTCATGAACGGTTTCGTGGGTGAATTTCTGATCATGCTTGGCGCCTGGCTGACCACCGCCGTGCAGAACGCATGGATTGTGACGATGCTCGCCGGCACCGGGGTGATTTGGGCGGCGGTTTACATGCTCTGGATGTTGCAGCGCGTGGTTTTCGGCACCAAAACAAGCGAAGAGAACGCGAAGCTGCACGACCTGAATCTGCGCGAAGCCTTATTGATTCTGCCGCTGATCTTTTTAATGTTTTTCATGGGAGTTTATCCGCAACCGTTCTTGAATCGTTCGCGCGAGAGCGTTGAAGCGGCGCGTCAACGAGTAGCTTCACCGCAGGAAGCTGCGCCGACGGTGGCGCACAAGTAGTTATGATTTTCGTCGTCAACGCAGTTTACGATCTGTTACTTCAGAGGATGAGGGCGCGCATGTGGCACAGACTTCAGTCTGTGAATTCATCCGGCGAAAACACAGACTAAAGTCTGTGCCACGCCCAACCCTCTCCCAAAGGGAGAGGGAGTAAAAGAATGCTTCTATTTCAAGTCGCTAATCCGGACGTTAACCTGGCGCTCATCCTGCCCGAGCTGATCGTCGCGCTCGCCGGCGTGATCGTGATGATCGTCGATGCGTTCAGTAACCCGCGTCAGCGACTGGTCACCGGCACGTTATCGGTGCTCGCTATGCTCGCGGCCGCCGCCGCGACAATTTGGTTGTGGGTGGCGCGTCCCCTAACGGCCAGTGCCTTCAACGGCATGATTGTGCTCGACGAGTTCCGTCTGAGCTTCACGATGATATTTATCGTCGTAGCGATCCTCACTCTCTTGATCGCGACGATTTGGATCGAGACGGAAAACCTGCCGGCCGGTGAGTTTCATGCACTGCTTCTGTTCGCGACCGCCGGAATGATGCTGATGGCTTCGGCCGGCGACCTGGTAATTGTCTTCCTCGGTCTCGAGATTCTTTCAATCGCGACTTACGTACTCGCCGGATTCAGGCGCACCGATACTCGATCGAATGAATCGTCTTTGAAGTACTTCATTCTCGGCTCGTTCGCTTCGGCGTTCTTGTTGTACGGGATCGCTTTGATTTACGGGGCGACGGCCACAAACACTCTGCCCGGCACGACGAACATCGCCACAATAGCCACGCGCCTCGATCAATCGTTGTATCCGCCGCTGCTGTTCGCCGGGATTGCGATGCTGATCGTCGGTTTCGGATTCAAAATCGCGACTGCGCCATTTCATGTGTGGACGCCTGACGTTTATGAAGGCGCGCCGACTCCGGTCACGGCGTTCATGGCCGCTGGGCCGAAGGCTGCCGGCTTTGCCTCTTTCATGCGTGTCTTCTTGTTCGGCTTTCCCATCGTGACGGCTGCAGCCAGCACCGCGGGCTTTGCGCATGCGGCGTGGGTCGGAGCACTCGCCATCATGGCCGCGCTGACTATGACAATGGGGAACGTCGTCGCCATTGTGCAAAACAACGTCAAGCGCATGCTGGCTTACTCGTCGATCGCCCATGCCGGCTACGCGCTGGTGGGATTTGTCGCGGCCGGAGCGGCAACTGATCCAGCACAGAGAAGCGCGGCCGTTACTGCTGTCATCTTCTACCTGCTCACCTACGCGGTGATGAACATGGGCGCCTTCGCGATCGTCACGCTCATCGCCCGCAAAGGCGACCAGCGAAACGAAGTCGAAGACTACAACGGCATCGGTTTCAGCTCACCGGTGCTCGCGTTCTCGCTCTCGATCTTTCTGCTGAGTCTGCTGGGAATGCCGCTGACCGCCGGCTTCATGGGCAAGATCATGGTGTTCAGCGCGGCCGTGAACCAGGGCTATGTCTGGCTGGTCGTGCTGGGTGTGCTGAACACGGCGATCTCGGCTTACTACTATCTGCGTTTGATTATCGTGATGTTCTTTAAGGAACGGACCGCGATCTGGGAACCGCCGCGTGTTCCGGCAGGCGTCGCCGTCGCGCTGATCCTCACAATCTTAGGCGTGTTCTATCTCGGTCTATTTCCCGGGCGCGTGATTAACGCCTTCAGCCCCAAGCCGGCGGGCCCGGTTGTAGTTCGCTAACATGTCCAACTCAGCGAGCGAACTCGCCTCGGCAATCCAGGACACCATGGGTGATTCGTGGATACCGCGGATTTACGGCGATCGGATTCTGAAAATGCGCACCCGCGCTTACGAATTCCCTGCCCTGGCGAAAAACGCTGAGCCGCAAATTCATCACACTCTGTTGGGAATTGAATTGAAAGTTGGGCGGCGGCGAATGCTTTGCCCGGATCTGGCGACCGCGCGCTATCTTTGCGTGTTCGCTCGCGTCGGCTGCAAAGCCGTGGCGATCCCCTACGACATTACGAAGATCTCTCACGTTGCGGACGAGCTCGAGAGCTCCTGGTATCGCATACTGCTGCTCGCGGACGAATCGACGCGCCAGGGGCCAGAGACACTTCGCGCGCGCGTGCGGCGCCTGCTGATCGAGCGAATGCGCGACGAAATCACACAGGCAGGCGCTGGAACGCGCGCTCCTGAGTTTGCCCGAAGTACAAAACAGCGCCAGCGATGATATAATTTCTCTTCGATTTCTTATGGAGCCGAACTTACAGCAAGTCCAAACGGAACAGCCGCCGGCAGACGGCGATCACACGCTGCCTTTTCCCTTCAACCAGCAAACGTTCTGTCGCTACGAATCGATTGAGCAAACAATCGATGCGGCGCGGGTGCTGGTCGTCGACAATCTGCTGCGTGATGAAGGCGATGTGTCTGACGTCGCGCGCAGCGAATGGGGCAAGGAAATCGGCGCTGAGTTAAAGCGCGAGCGCGAGATTGCGTCGCTGGCGATGCAAAACATCGTCACCAACGTCAAGCGGCTGGTCAAACAGCCGGCCACGCGAATTGCACACGTCAGCGAAGTCGCGGAAGCCGTGAAGGAATTCCAGCCTGACGCAATCGTCCTGAGCGGCACCCTCCGCGATTTCGATTACTACAAGCCGGAAATTCTCGACACGTTTAAAAGCTTCATCACGGCCACGCGTTTGCCGGTGCTGGCCATCTGCGGTGGGCATCAACTTGTTGGACTTAGTTTCGGTGTCCGCGTCTTGACCCTCGATCAGCAGGAACAGGAACAGCGACGTACTGGCCGGGTAACGGAATACCAGTATCGTTATGTGCGGATTGTTGAGCCCGAAGATCCAATCTTCGAGGGCATCGACAATCCGGAGTCGCGCCGCTGGCACGACTACACTCGCGAGGGCTGCATTCTGCGCGTCTGGCAGAACCACGGACTGCAACTCGATGGTGTTCCCGAAGGCTTTACGTTGCTGGCCACCTCAGTTCTCAGTCGCAATCAGATGATGGTCAAGCGCTCTGATGGTCAGTTGATTTATTCCGTTCAGTTTCATCTGGAAAAGTCTTTCGAGGATTGGCACAAAAACCCGACCCGCTGGGAACATCCGAATGAATCGCGCGACGGCCGGATCCTTTTTGAGAATTTCCTCAGACTCGCTTTAGAAAACCGCTAGGCTCTGTGGCGCCTCTGTGGTTCTCTGTGTCTCTGTGGTAAACGATCCTTCTTTCACCACAGAGGCACAGAGGACCTCAGAGATTCACCGAGACCATTGAAGCCGGACCGCCTGACAAACGAAACTCTGGTAACTGCGGCTAAGATTCTTGCGTCGCGCGATCGTCATTTAGGATCCATTTACAAAACGCTGGGCGTCCCACCCATGTGGGGCCGCCGGCCTGGCTTCGAAACGCTTCTGCGGATTGTCCTTGAGCAGCAGGTTTCGCTTATCTCAGCGCGCGCTGTTTTCGCGCGCTTAAAAACAAACATCGAACCGTTTACTCCTGCCGCGTTAATCTCGCGCGATGAGCAATATCTGCGCTCGCTCGGCCTGACCCGGCAAAAGGCTCACTACTGCATTCAAGTCGCGCACGCGTTCACGAACGGCGACCTGCAAGGCGTTGGTAGGTTGAGTGACGACGAGGCGCACGCGACACTACTGCGCATCAAGGGCGTCGGTCCGTGGACGGCGAACATCTACCTGCTGATGGCTCTGAAGCGGCCGGACATCTGGCCCGACGGGGATATCGCTCTGGCCACCGCGGTCGGCAGAGTTTGGAAGCTTGAGACGCGTCCCACGTTTCGTGAACTTGCCGTGCTCGCCGAAAAATGGCGTCCATACCGTTCCGTCGCAGCACGAATGTTGTGGCAGTACTACCTAGCTGAACGCGCGAAGAGATTGAAAGCATAAGTGGCTGGAGTATTCGCGATCAAGATAGTGCCAGATCGGAAGAATCGCCTTTTCTCAGGGCCGATCACAAGATGGCATACCCTCGCTGGTCAAGCTGATTCTCGACGTTCTTAGATCAGTCCATCTCGTTACTTCGCAATCGTTGAGGGCGCAGTAGCAAATTTCCCAACGTTAAGATCGACGTCACGAGGAACGTTTTCCATTGTCAGCTCCATGAGCCGATCGACAACCGCGGTCAAGTCATTCGTCTCGCGATAGATGCGGAGTTGTTCCTCGGCTGAGGTTCCGCGCTGGAGAATGGTGTGGATATGTTCGACTTCCTTGCGTGAACCGAGATCGTCAAGTACGTCGTCAACAAACTCTAAAAGCTCGAGCACTAAATCTCGCGTCGGCACTTCTTTCTGCTTCCCGAAATCAATCATCTTGCCTTCCAGACCCCAACGCACCGCGCGCCATTTGTTTTCCTGAATCAACATGCGCCGGTAGAGACGGAAGCCGAGATTTCTTTCAATCAGTTTGGTGAGCTTCGCGACAATCGCCTGGAACAGCGCTGCAATTGCGACCGTGTCGTCCACGCGCGTAGGAATATCGCAGATGCGAAACTCCAGCGTCGGAAAGACGGGATGCGGCCGGCAGTCCCACCAAATTTTCTTGCCGTCATTGATGCAGCCCGTCTTCACCAACAAATCGACGTAACGCTGAAACCCCGGATAGGAATCAAAGTGATCGGGAATGTCAGTGCGCGGAAACTGTTTGAAGATTTCCGACCGATAACTCTTCAAGCCCGTGTTATGACCCATCCAGAACGGCGACGACGTGGTGAGCGCGAGGATGTGCGGCAGAAAATAGCGCGAGGCATTCATGATGTGGATCTGGCGCTCGCGGTCCGGAATACCGACGTGAACGTGCAAGCCAAAGATCAAAAGCGAACGAGCCACGGTTTGCAGCTCCTGGACCAACAGCTCGTATCGCTCATCCTCGAAAATTTTCTGGTCCTGCCAACGCGAAATCGGATGAGTGGACGCGGCAACGATCCGAAGTCCGTTTTTTTCGGCAAGTGAGGCAATGACCCCGCGCAGGTTCGATATGTCGGCGCGCGCTTCCTGAATGTTTTGGCAAATGCCGGTGCCCACTTCGATCATGGACTGAATCATCTCGGGCTTGATCTGCTCCCCGAGAATCATCCGCCCTTCATCCAGAAACTCAGTGACGTGCGAACGCAGCTCCCGCGTTGCCGGATCAACGATCTGGAACTCTTCTTCAATGCCGAGTGTGAATTGGTCGAACATACCACGCTGCGGACAGCGCCCGCGTCTTACACTGTCACTTCATCCATTGCTTCATTATGCGCCAATCGGGCCTGAACTTTCGGAAACGTTCGTAATACAAGTGCTGAATCATGGTCAGGATCGATCCCCATCCGCCATATAAGTCGAGGTGAACATGCCACTCGCGCTCACCTTCCTGCGGGTCGATGTAAAGAAAGTGCAGCGACGCGCGTGGGCGGCCTTTCTCCAGAAAGCCGCCGGTGTTATCACGATGTCTGGCGAACGATCGCGTGAATTGTCGCCTGCTCTGCAGGTCAGTTTCAAGGTCGGACACGGCGCTGAAGTACATTCCCACGCCGCCGCGCCCATAAACATTGACGATTCGACCGACATGACGCCATAGGTCGGTCTCAATCAATCGGTCGGAGAGAAGGTCGAGCGCCTCATGTTTGTCCCGCGTCAGCGCGTTATACGCGCCCTCGTCGCCTTCGTGACCGTACAGCCCGCTAAGTTTTTCCCGGTAGCGCTGGCGCTTCTCTTCCGAAATTTCAGCCCAGACGAGCGGCTGTTCATCGATCGCGACCGCCATGTTCTATGCCGGTCGTAACCCAAGCTCCAACGCGCGACGCGTGTCGTCTGTCAACTCGTTGAATTTCACGCCTACACCTTCGCCGGGATTGCTGTAAACGACCTCTCCGGTGACGATCACGTGATCGCCGCCGATGGGTATGCGCAGCGCCAGCCTGGCCCCGACCGGAATGCGCGTCTGCGTGCTCATGTACAGGCCGCCAGGGCTGATGTCCTTAGTGCTCGCGACACCGGTTGATTCAGCTCCATCAAAGTGTACGTCCACGATCAAACGCGAGCGGTCGTGTTGCCGTCGATCATCGTGCGAAATTTCCTGAGGGTCTTCGGTTTCGGCCATGGCCTGTCCTTCGAAGTCTTATGGCGTTAACGCGCGTGATTCTACTCGATTATAGACAATTAAATCTATTTGTTACGCAACCGGATGCGCGAACCGCCCATTCGATTGACACTAAGATCGCGCGAAGATACTATCGCCTTTCGCAATCAGCTCCCGAAAATCTACTTTTCGAGCTTCAACTATGGGCTTCGCAACAACGGCAATTCACGCCGGCAATGAACCAGACTCCGCTACGGGAGCGGTGAGCGTCCCCATCTATCAAACGTCAACGTACGCGCAGGACGGCCTCGGCAAAAATAAGGGATTTGAGTACGCGCGCACCGCGAATCCGACGCGTCTGGCGCTCGAGCGGAACATCGCGGCACTTGAAGGCGCCCAGTTCGGTTACGCGTTCGCCTCAGGAATGGCCGCCATCGATGCGACGCTACGGCTGATTAAAGCCAACGAGCACGTAATCGTTTCCGACAACACGTATGGCGGGACGTTTCGGCTCTTCAGCAAGATTCTTTCGAACTATTGTATCGAGTTCGACTTTGTGGACACCGCGGATGTGACGAACGTCGAAGCCGCCATCAAAGACAACACGCGCATGGTGTTTATTGAGACGCCGACGAATCCGGTGATGATGATCACGGATTTGCAAGCAGTCAGCGACGTGGCGCATGCCGCGGGAGCACGCGTCGTCTGCGACAACACTTTCATGTCGCCGTACCTGCAAAGACCGATTGAGTTCGGTGTCGATATAGTCGTTCATTCGACGACGAAATTTCTGAATGGCCATTCGGACGGTATCGGAGGCGCGGTCGTGCTCAATAACGAAGACGACGCCGCGTGGATTCAATTCGTCCAGAACAGCGCCGGCGCGATTCTTTCTCCGTTTGATTCCTGGCTGGTTTTGCGCGGCACCAAAACTCTGGCGCTGCGCATGGAGCAGCATGACAAATCCGGACGCGCAGTGGCCGCGTTTCTCGAGGACCATCCGAAGGTGCAGAAGATTTACTACCCGGGATCGCTGTCGCACAAACAGCACGAGCTGGCCAAGCGCCAACAGAAGGGCTTCGGCAGTATGATTTCGTTCGATGTCGGATCGCTTGAGGCGGCGCGGACGGTGCTCGAATCTACAAAACTTTGCACGCTCGCGGAAAGTCTCGGCGGCGTTGAGACGTTGATTTGTCATCCAGCCACCATGACGCACGCCTCGGTTACGGCCGAATCGCGCGATCGGCTCGGTATTACCGATGGGTTGGTGCGAATTTCCGTCGGCATCGAAGACACTGACGACATCATTGCAGATTTGGATCAGGCGCTCGCCTCCGTTGGGTGACAACACAGCGGCGACAATATAAAATCCCTGACGAATTACCGGCTTCAAATTCGCCCTTAACGCTCCTCAAAATGCTCGTAGAGCTACACGCCAAATCCGATGTAGGCCGCGTGCGCCGTGGCAACGAAGATAATTTTCTGCTTCTCGATCTGGGGACGCAGCAGGCGTGGACTGGCTCGGATGGCGCAGACAGCCCGTCAGAGATGAATCAACTGGACGTCGGCGAAAAAGGTTTGGTCCTGGTCGTATCAGACGGCATGGGCGGTGCGCTGGCCGGCGATGTCGCCAGCCGCATGGCCATCGATTCGGTGCGCGAAGTAATGACCGGAAATGACGGTAATGCCTGCGATCCGGAATCGTCGCTGGTTGATTGTCTGAAACACGCCACCCTGCAAGCCAACCGCGCGATCCACTATAAGAGTCTCGAGGACAGCCGTTGCAGCGGCATGGGCGCGACGTTAACCGGCGCCGCTATTCGCCACGACATGCTCGACCTCGTGCAGGTGGGTGACAGTCGTGCGTATGTTGTGCGCGGCGATCAGATTCGCCTGGCCACTAAGGATCAGTCGCTCGTGCAGCAGCTTGTGGACGTCGGCCAAATCAGTGAGGAAGAAGCCGAGACGCACATGTTTCGGAACGTGATTCTTCAGGCCCTGGGCGCCCAGACTGAGCTGACGCCTGTCACGGCGCGCATTCAGCTTCGCCAGGGCGACGTGCTATTGCTTTGCAGTGACGGGCTGTCAGGAAAACTGCGGAATGAAGAGATTCGTCAAATCGTGAGTGACTCGAGTGACGACTTAACCGCCGCCTGCGATGCCCTGGTGGCAGCCGCGAACGACCGCGGCGGCGAAGACAACATCACGGTTGTGTTGGCAAAATTTTCAGGGGAAGATTTACAAGACTCAGCCGGAGACCGGATTACGATCGAGTTGCCGGTGATGGATGACGATAAGACGCTCGACGAAACTGAGATAGACACGCAGCATCGCACGCCCAGGCTCTGATTCCTGTCGCTAAGACTTCAATTCCTTCCCGCGCCAGTCGGGCACCTGCCCAGTACGACGAACATAAATCGAAGCACCCTTGACCCGCTCGACCTGCACGCGGTCGCCGGCTTCAAGCGGCTCTTCACCGTCAGCCGGATAAGCAGTCCAGGTTGAACCGAATACTTTGACGGCGCCTTCATGCAGCGCGCCGCGACTGGAAGTAACGACCGTGCCTACCTGACCTGGGAGGGCATCGGCGCCGCTTTTCAGATCGCCGCCGGACTTCTCACGCGAAAAGTAGTTGACGAAGATGGTGCGCGATGCAGCAGTCAGCCCAATTGAAACCACGGCAAAAATCAGGAACTGCAATGGCAGGCTGGTGACGCCTGCGAGATTAGCCAGCGCCGCGGCCAAAGCGCCGATACCAAACCATAGCAGTACAAATCCAGTTGAGAAGATCTCAGCGGTGATTAAAAGTGCGCCGAGAATCAGCCAAACAATCCAGAAGTAGTTTTCCATGGGTTAAGTGCTCGAAGTCGCGAAGGACAGCATGACCATTTTCCATTTGTCATTTCTGATTTGTCATTTGGCATTTTAAGTTGCGTCTTGAATTGGTGCCGGTCCCTCCTGTCAGCGGGAATGGAAAATGTTAAATGCCAAATGGAAAATGCTCTTTCTACTTCCAAAGGTTCTTCATCACAAACCAAATATTTGCCGGACGTTCCGCGAGCCGGCGCATAAAATACGGATACCAGTGCTTACCGTATGGCACATAGACGCGCATATTATACCCGTCGCGCGCCAGTTTCTCCTGCAAATCGCGGCGGATGCCGTAAAGCATCTGAAACTCGAAAGCTTCCTTGCCGATTCCCTGATCGCGCGCGTGGCGAATCGTGGCGTTAATCATGTGCGGGTCGTGGGTGGCGATTCCATGATAGGTGCCGCTGGAGAGCAGAAGTTTCATCACCCGCACATAATTTTCATCCACGTCCTTCTTGTCTGGGAATGCAACTTCGGGGGGCTCGTTGTAGGCGCCTTTGCAGATGCGTATACGTGCCGGAATCTTTAACAAGTCCTGCGCGTCGTCGTAGGTCCGCCGCAGGTACGACTGCAAAACTATTCCCACGTCATTCAGACCAAATTCGCTGCGCAGCCGCTTGAAGATATCGATCGTAATCTGAGTAACCGCTGAGCTCTCCATATCGACGCGCACAAAGTTGCCGCGCCGGGCGGCGTCGGCGACGACTGCACGCGCGTTGCGATAGGCCAGTTCCGGATCGATATCGAGGCCGAACTGGGTCAGCTTGATCGAGACGTTCGAGTTGATATGTGACTCGTCGATTTTCGCAAGCACGTTGAGATACTCACGCACTTCGCCTTCGGTTTCCGCGACGCTATCGACGGATTCGTTCAGGTGATCGAACGAGGCGGAACATCCGCGCGCGTTAAGTTCCTTGATCGCGGCCACGGCTTGGTCGTCCGTTTCGCCGGCGATGAACCGTGCGGTGATCTTTCTGAACGCCGCGAAACGCGCGGCGAAATCTTTGAGTTTGTCCTGACGGGCGAGGTAAAGCAGCGCGCTGCGAGTTAGCATTTGTCCGGGTACTTAACCGCTATGATATTCTTTCGGTGATAATGCGTTTCAAGCTGATTTTGCTTACATCGCTGATTGCGTCGATGTTCGGTGTTGGCTTTTCCATCGCGCTCATCCTTGCGACAGTTGGCGCGTCAGAACTCTTTTCAACGGCGCCTCTGGGCCCGGAATCAGTTCGTTGGCTTTATCTCGAACTGTCGCTGCCGCCGTTTTTCGTAGCAGTGCTCGGCGGTATCTTCGCTTATCGGCATACCGCTCACCGACGTAAACTGCAGGCTTTCTTAACCGGCATCCTCGTCTTGCTGTTCTGCTTCGCTGAATTCATCGCCCTTGAGCGTTTTCTAACCTTCGCCGACTGAACTCCTCACCGTCGCCTGGGGTCCCAGCCCAATCTCTTTCTGGACCGGCTTCAAAGCATCAATCACAAACTGAATGTGCTCATCAAGCGTAACTCCGAGTTCCTCTACACCTTGATGAATGTCATCGCGATTAACTGAACGCGCGAAGGCTTTGTCTTTCAGTTTCTTCTTTACCGATTTCACTTCAAGATCATCCAAACTGCGAGTGGGCCTAACCAGTGCGCATGCGACCAGAAATCCGCAAAGCTCGTCCGTCGCAAACAGCGCCTTAGCCATCTGCGTGTCGCGGGGGACGCCTGTGTACGTCGCATGACCGAGTATTGCTTTGATTATTCGATCGGGATAACCGCGGCCGCACAGAATGTTAGAGCCTGTGAATGGATGCTGGTCCGCTGACGGAAACATTTCGTAATCAAAGTCGTGAAGTAAACCGACCAGACCCCACTCGTCTTTGTCCGCGTCCGCGTCGCCGTAGCGTCCAGCACACGCGCGCATTGCCGTCTCGACCGCCAGGCCATGCTTGCGCAGGCTATCGCCCTTCGTGTACTCGCAGAGCAGTTCCCACGCTTCTTCACGGGTCGGTGTTGTCATGAAATTCGCTGGACCGAGTGGAAAACTAACACGCGGGATTCGTCAGCGACAAGTGATGAGAGCTTCGCATGGGCGTCTATTACTTTGTCTTCGAGCGATAGCCGGGCCGCGCGCGAATTGCGACGTCTTTGCGAGTAGTCTTGACCTGAATCTTGCGGTACTTCCCGTCCTTCTCACGGTTTGTCGGGTAATATCCGAGCGAATACTGCGTGCGCAGCTCGGCCGCGATTGCGGCGAACGCCTGCGGCAGCATCGCGAGAGTATCGGCGCGGTGCACCTGTCCACCCGAACGTTCAGCCAGTTCCTTCAAGTACCCGTCCGCCATGAAGTACGCCCGGTCGAGCATCCCTTTGATCGAGTCGTCGGGGGTTGGGCGCTTGTTTGGTGCGGGCCCAGGATCCATTGTCGGTCGCCGGCCGGAAGCGTCGGGGAAATCGGTTGGCGATCCTTGCGGCGTCTGCGTCGGGATCGGACGGCGCACCGGGCGGCTGAGAATCATTTCCAACGGCGATTTGCCCTGCGCCGAACGATTCGGATCCGAGGAAGGATCTTCAGAGGGAAAGGTGGAAGGGGTGGTGCCCTGTTGGCGAATTACGTCGCTGGTCGGTAATCCGATCCCGCCCTGCTCCCCTGCCTGACGTCGCGCGATCGCTTCGGTCTCCGCTCGGGTATCGAAACGAATCGGATAAACGATCACGCCGCTTTCGTCCAGGTTCTTGAGCGTGCCCTCGTAACTCCCGCCCCTGTCGCTGTGCCAGTCAACACCATCCGTGAAAACGACGATCGCGCGCCGCCCACTAACCGGTCGCAGATTATTCAGCGAGCGCTCAACCGCGTCATAGACCTTCGATCCCTCGCCCGAGGTGGTCTGCGAGATAGCATTGCGAATGACGGCTTTGTCGGACGTGAACTCATTCCAGTCTTTCACCGAATCGTCGAACGAGATCACTTTCACTTTGTCGGCTGGGCCGAGCTGCTCGACAAACGCGATTGCCGCACGCTGTATCATCGGCAGCTTCTCTTTGGTACTCCCGCTGGTATCCAGAAGCAGCACCAGAGTGAAGGGCGCGTTCACCGTCGCGAGAAAAGCGATTTCCTGGGCGACGCCGTCCTCAGAAATCTTGAATTCCTCTTTGACCAGATCGGCGATGTACTTTCCGGTGCGCGAACTGGCAATCACCGGAACCGTCACCAGGTTGGTGTCGACTTTAACCGTCTCCAGATCCTGTTCGGTGGGAGCCTCTTCGACCGGCTCGACCTTGGTCGGTTTTTGCGGAGTAGCGACTGGCGGCTTCTTCTGGGGCTGAGCGAGCAAAGACTGCCCCACAAATACGAGACTAATCAGCAGGGCCAAAACTCGAGTTGCCTGTTGCATTGGAAAAAAGACGGCCGCGGTGAATCGAACTATTCGGAGAGACGCGGTATTGTAAACACGTTTCAGCGCGAATCCAACTAGATCTGTCACACCACGCGGTGTTTGACGATCCCTCGTATGTCCGATGAATGAACGTGTTCTGCTCGTTGCCCCGGCGTCAAATCTGATTCCGCAGCTCGAATCGGCGGGTTATCAAATCATCACGTGGCCGAAGCTGCGGTTAACGCCTCTTGAGAATTTCGCGGCTCTCGATGAGGCGATCGCGAATCTCTACGGCTACGACTGGATCATCTTCACTAACTCCGACGCAGTTCGCTTCTTTGTCGAGCGCATCAAGCAGCAGTCACGGGAAATTGGCGACCTCGACACACTCCGGGTATGCGCAATTAGCGAAGCGACCGCCACCGCCCTTGAACATGCGCGGGTTCATGTCGATGTGGTGCCGACGGAAACTAATCCGGCCGCAATTATCGAACAGTTGGCAACGTACGCCGGCGGCTTCGATCACCTGGATCGCCTGAACTTCCTGTTGCCGCAGGCCGCGATAGGCCGCGACTATCTTAAAGCATCCATTGAAGACACTGGTGCACGCGCGGACGTGGTCGCTTCGTATCAGACCGTCGCTAACGATGAGTTGACGCGATTAACGGGTCTGCAAAGCATGCTGCTCACCGGCAGCGTTGACGCCGTCGTGTTCACCCACCCTGATGAAGTGTTCGACTTGGCGCGCGTGCTCGACACGAACCACCCGGCCCCGCTCTTCAGGAACACGTTCGTGCTCGCTGTTGGCGATGCCACCACTAACGCAGCCGAAGCCGTTGGCATTTCTCAGCCGGCCCAGGCGAACGAGTCACCACCGCACGCAATCACTGAATCGCTTGCGAAACACTTCGGCGTTTAACCTCGACGGCCCGTCATTTGCGCTGTGCTAAACTGAGGCGGATGAAAGGCCGCGTGCTCATCATCGACAGCGACCGAAACTCTTCGCATGCTTTGCGCGATCAGTTGAAGGTGCTTGGTTACGAAGTCCTCGCCGAACCAAACAACGCTTCCGGCATCAAAGTCGCCGAGACATTTTCGCCCTCGGTAATCATCACCGACACCATTCCGACCGACGGTGAGGCATTCGCGGCCCTGCGCGAAATCCGCGTCAACCACCCGCACACGCCGATAATTGTGGCGGGCGAAGCCAGTTCGGTGGAAACCGCGCTGCGCGCGATTCAGGATGAGGGCGCCTACCATTATTTCAACAAGCCAGTCGAAGTCGAGAAACTGACGCCGGTGCTCGAGCGCGCGGTGGAACTCGCTGAAGCACGACGCGAAAACGAGTTACTAAGACGAGAATTGCGCGACCGGGGCGCGTTCGGAGAACTGGTCGGCAGTTCCGAAGCGATGCAGCAGGTTTATCGCTTGATCGAACAGGTTGCGTCGTCGTCGGCTTCGGTGCTGATCACAGGCGAATCCGGCACGGGCAAAGAGTTGGTGGCCCGGACAATTCACAATTTGAGTCCGCGGCGCGATGCACCGTTTCTCGCCATAAACTGCTCGGCCATTCCGGACACGTTGATGGAGTCTGAGTTGTTCGGCCACGAAAAAGGAGCTTTCACCGGCGCGGTGGCGCGGCGACACGGTTGTTTCGAGCTGGCAAACACCGGCACCCTCCTGCTCGATGAAATCGGCGAAATGCCGACACTACTGCAGGCAAAGCTGCTCCGTGTGATTGAAGAACGCGTCCTGCATCGGCTTGGTAGTCGAAAGGACATCTCGGTTGATGTTCGCATTCTTGCTGCGACCAACCGCGACCCGCATACAGCTGTTCGTGATCGGACGCTGCGTGAAGACCTGCTGTACCGTTTGAACGTAATCACGATTCATCTGCCGCGTTTGGCTGAACGGCTCGAAGATCTGCCGCTTCTGGTGCAACATCTCGTGACGCGGCTGGCCGCCAAACATGATCGACCGGCGCGATTCATTAGCCCGGCGGCACTCGACGCTCTACAATTTCATTCGTGGCCCGGTAACGTCCGCGAGCTGCGCAACGTCATCGAGCGTGCCGTCGTGATTTGCTCGGGTGAACAAATCGAGCGGCATCATTTCACGCCATATCCGTTTGATCAGCGGCAGCGGTTACGGTCCGAAGATACGGTTACGTTTCCGGTGGGCACGCCCCTGGATGAAATTGAGCGCCACATGATTCTGCGCACGCTCGACAAGACGGGCAATAACAAGACGCGGGCGGCGGAGATGCTCGGCATCAGCTTAAAGACGCTGCACAACAAATTAAATGCGTATCGGGCCAAGGGACTTCTTCAGGAAGAAGAAAGATAGGAGTATTTTCCATTTCTCATTTGGCATTTAATATTTTCTCATTTCTAATCGGCTGGGCGCGAGTGCCCGCGATTCGGGAATGGCAAATGGAAAATGTGAAATGACAAATGGAAAATGTTCTGCTCTTCTTCATTGACGGACTCGGCATCGGCACGCGCGGGCCGCACAACCCGCTCGATGGGTTGCCGGATGCTGAGCCGTTGGCGATTTTTCAAGACGAACAGGCGCGAATTCCGTTCGACGGCGTCTTAGTTGAGACCGACTCGCGGTTAGGCGTAGAAGGCCGACCGCAAAGCGCGTCCGGTCAAACGACGATCCTCACAGGGATTAACGCGCCGGCAGCGATAGGCCACCACAAGCAGGGCTTTCCGAACGCCGCGCTGCTTGAAATAATTCGTGAGCATTCGATTTTCTTGCAGCTAAAGCGCGCGGGAGTCGCTCCGATTACTTTCGCAAACACTTATACCAGGCGTTTCTTCGAGAGTCGTCCACGATGGATCTCAGCGACGACGGCTGCAGTCGAAGCAGCCGGCCTGAGTTTCAATACCGTCGATGACCTGAGGGCCGGCCGCGCGGTGTACCAGGACTTCACTAACGGCCAACTACTCGAACGCGGCGAAGACGTTGAACCTCGCACGCCCGAACAAGCAGCCGACGTTCTCGCATCCGTCGTCGCGGACCATCGATTTACACTTTTCGAATACTTCATCACCGACAAGGTCGGCCACGCTCAGGACATGACTTCGGCGAGGCTCGTACTGCAGAATCTGGCCCGGATGATTCGCCGTCTCATTGGACAACTGGATTTACAGACGACGACCATTATCCTGACGAGCGATCACGGCAACATTGAAGACCTATCGACAAAGAGCCACACGCTCAACGCCGTCCCGACAATCTTTTGGGGCGCCAACAAGGAATGCATTTCGGCACGCATCACCTCGCTCGCGGACATAACGCCGGCGATTGTGGGCTCGTTAACCGATAGCCCCTCCCCGCAAGCGGGGAGGGCTTGGGGTGGGGTTGCGCAGCCGCCAACCTCTCCCCCCAACCCCCTCTCTGCTTGCGGAGATGGAGCTAAGCCAGATTAAGAGCGCAACCGCGAATGTCTAAAACCCAAAGCGCCCTACTTGAAAAGAACAATCCGCGTGAGATTGTCGGTTGGATGATGTATGACTGGGCGAACTCCGCCTTCTACACAACGGTGGTGGGAGCGCTTTACGGACAATATCTGACTTATGTAGTGCAGCAGGCGGTTGGCGAGAACGGCATCGCGATCAGCTTAGGTTCGTTCTTTTCCATCTCAGCGAAATCCTTTTACCCGCTTTGCATTACGTTGGCAGTGCTCATGCAGATTTTTCTTCTGCCCTTGCTGGGGGCGATCGCTGATTACTCGAGCCTGAAAAAGCGTCTCCTGATCTTCTTCTGTTATGCGGGCGCAGGAGCGACATGCCTCATGTATTTCGTCGCTAACGGGAGATACCTTCTCGGTGGACTGCTCTTCATCATCGCGATGCTGGGCTTCAACGCGGCCATCGTGATCTACAACTCTTACCTCCCACAAATCTGCACTGAGGACCGGCGCGACAAAATTTCGAGTCGAGGTTTCGCGCTCGGCTATCTCGGTGGTGGACTTCTGCTGGCGATGAACTCAGTCTTCATCGGCGTCATCGCTCCGCGGATAGGAATCTCCGAGGCGACGGCCGTCCGCATCTCGCTGCTGTCCGCCGGTATTTGGTGGGGCAGCTTTGCGTTACTGACATTTAGCCTGCTGCGATCACACAATGCGGCGCGCCGGCTCCCGCCGGGCAAGTCCTACCTAACGATTGGTTTTTCTGAACTGGGCCAGACTTTTCGCGAGCTACGGCGGCTGCGGCACACGTTCCGTTACCTGATTGCCTATCTGTTTTTTATCGACGGCGTGCAGACAATCATCGGCATGGCCGGTGTTTTTCTCGCTCAGGAATTGTTCGTCGCGCGCGGCCTGGAGGCCAACCCGGCATTTCTGCTCGGCATCTTCCTGTTGGTTCAATTCATGGCCATATTCGGGGCGCTGCTGTTCGAACGTATCGCCGCCTTCATCGGCACTAAAAAGGCAATCATGGCCTCGCTCGTGATCTGGTCGGGCGTCGTCATCTACGCCTATGGATTTTTGCAGACCACGACGCAGGCCTGGTGGATGGCAGCGTTCATCGCCGTAGTGTTGGGAGGCACGCAAGCCCTTTCACGCGGCCTGTACTCACGCATGATTCCGCCGGGACGCGAAGCTTCGTTTTTCGGACTTTATGAAATCTCCGAGCGCGCTTCGTGGATGGGCATGGGAATGTTCACGATCGTAGTCAACCAGACGGGTTCCTATCGCCAGGCCATTCTCCTTCTAATCGTCTTCTTTGTGATTGGCCTGTTGATTCTGATCTTCACTGACACTGACCGGGCAATACACGAAGCCGGAAACCTCCTGCCTGAAGAGGCGGCGGAAACCCAAAGTTAGGCCGCCGTGTTCGTGCGTCGAGACGTGCCGGCACGCTTCAAACATTCGCGTGAGCAATAAGCGAGCGAGCCGCTGCTCAATGTCCTGCCTTCCGGGGTCCAGACACCACACGTTTCGCATTTGACGAGTTTCTCGGCGGCATTGCCTGGCCGGGCGGGCGGGCTGGCGACTTGTTGAAAGTGCCGAATCGTCTTGAGGAATTGTCGCGCGATAGTGATAACCGGACGAAGCACTCGATACAGCACTAACGCGAGAACGAGCAGGACGCCGACGACGAGCAGGATTTTCAATTGATTTTTTTACCGCCGTTACGGGAACTAACCGAAAGGCACTAAGTCACGGCAAGTCGTCTTTTCGCCTGCGCGGATATGGATCGACCGCGCGCCGGCGCGACGGCGAATTTGGCGCGCGCCTGTCGATGCTGCCCGCCGGCAAACCGCGACCATGCACAGCCTCTGTCAGGATTCGAGTAATTTCCTGCGACAACGTGCGATGCTCTGCGGCGGCTTTGCGCCGCAGGGATTCTTTCAGATCGCTTGGGACATAAGCTCCGATGAAAACGCCTTTGCGATTGGCCATTGGTTGGGGGCTCCTTCATTCCAGGCTGATCGAACTCGGAAATAGCCGCACTCAGACGATAAGAAGCAAACAAAGCAGTACGAGGAAAATGCCGATGCAATGAGAGCAAGTCTGTAAGCCGAATTCTGTCTCCCGCTTTCAGATTTGAAATTTCAGATCTGAGATCTCAAATCTGAAAGCGGAAGGGCGATCATTCCTCTAGCCCAACCGTTGCCGATTGGATCCAGCGACCTACCCGGAAGCCTTGGGCGGGCAACCCCACTGAAATCTCAGATCTGAGATCTGAAATCTCAAATGCTTCCCTATTTGGTCTTGCACCGCGAGGAGTTTGCCTGGCCGCGCATGTCACCACACGCGCCGGTGCGCTCTTACTCTCTCAAATCGGAAACCTGAG
Source organism: Pyrinomonadaceae bacterium (assembly GCA_036277115.1). Taxonomy (NCBI): domain Bacteria; kingdom Pseudomonadati; phylum Acidobacteriota; class Blastocatellia; order Blastocatellales; family Pyrinomonadaceae; species Pyrinomonadaceae bacterium. Next base: position 445,900 of record DASUNM010000021.1, on the reverse strand, counting down.
ATTAGCCTTTCGGCCGCACCGTTTCACCCATCACCTGCGGACTCAGATCTGAGATCTCAAAATCTGACTTGCCGCCGGCTGGTCTGTTTTCTGTTGCACTTGTCGTCGGTCAGCTTTGGAATCTTGAATGAATTCTTGAATCCGAAGCTGCCGCCCCGCCGTTAGCGGGCTCGCTGCCCTCTGGTGTTCGGACTTTCCTCTCCTTCGATTCGCGTCTGATTCAAATCTTAGATCTGAAATCAGACTTTGAAACCGAAGCAGCGACCGCCCGACCTGCTCTCATGCAAGGCTCGATGATTATAGCAAACCATTGTTCAACACGCACAGACGAAAAAACTAAGCGTTACGCACGGCGGGGGTCGGGGCACTAGCCCGACCGTCAGGGAGGGCTCAGTAAGTCGCACAGTTGGAGCTCTCCCTGACAGACGGGCTAATGCCCCATCTTTCCTAGCCGAAATACCCCAAACCGACACGTAAGTGCCGAAGCATCGACGCCGGCAGTGTCGAGACAATAAACCACGTCATCACCGAATGCGTGACAGCCAAAGCAAAGAGGTTCGGGGCGCGCTGATAGACCGCGGCCCAAATTCCGCCTGCGATAAAAGTAATCAGCGTGATCCATGGATTGGGAAGGTGCAGCAGACCAAAGATAACGGCCACGAGCGAAACGCTAAGCCAGCCACGGCCGAGCGCAATCATTGCGCGCCGGTTGAAGAAGCCCTGGAGTACGTATTGTTGCGCCAGGGCCCAGGCAAATCCAATTGCGAGCTGGAGCCCCAAATTTCGATTCGGATGCCATCGCAGGAAACTAATCGACGAACCCGTCATCCACGCAACTAACAGGCAGGCACCGGCCACCAAGAGGACCGGCACCGCCAACAGATAAAGTGCCGGGAAAAAATTGTCGAATCGAAAGCCGACGTCGCGCAGGCTTTCACGCCGGACGCGGTGCGACACGAACATCAACAGAGCCCCAAAGATCACCGGCACTGCGATAACCGCTTTGCTGAAGCCTGCGGCAGAAGCAGCCATCCATTCCGCAATTACGACTGAAGAAGCGACAGAGGCGAGCTCCCAAATGGCGAGCGTCCGATCCGGCAGCGCCGCCGCTTGAGGCACGCTCGAAATATCCGGCGGTGAGGTTGAATCGTTCATTGAACGGGTGCGGAATGGACTGTAAAGCGCAAAGGCTTTCCGATTATCTGGAGTGTTCTCCGCGCCGGCGAGGCGCCGCGATGGAGCAGATAGACGCGGGCTTCGTGTTCGCCCGGCGGCAGCGCCGGCGTTCTAAAAATGAAACCGTGCGAGCCATCCGTAGCTCGTCCTGCTTGGCGGACGTCTGGCCGCAACTCAGCGGCCGTGCGTTGTTCGATAAATTGATCGTCGATGAAGAGTTGTACTTCCACGCGCCGGCCCGGATTGTCATCGTCAACTGCCCACCCGGAAATCGTGTTTGCGTCTGCAGAATCCAACCAGCCGCGCAGGCTCGGGTTCGTCGTTGAAAGATAGAAGCCTGCGGCAACCGTTGTGACCAGTAGTGCTTCGACGATCGATTTGCCGATTAGCAAATTAACCAGGCCCGCACGTGAAAAGAGATTCATGTTCTGCTATTTAGACAAAGAAAAAGGGCGGCACGCGTACGCACCGCCCTTCGTCATCCGCGTCTCATGCGGCAGAGATTATCACATACCTGACCTGACCTCGATTCGGTCACCGGCTTGCAGCAACGGGTCGGCCGCTTTTCCTTGTTCGATGGCTTTAAGGTTGTGGTCCTGCGATCTGAGAAAGCCGCTTCCATCGCGGCGCGATATTTTTGCGGTGAATTGACGATCCTGGCGAACGCCACCGGCAGCGAGCAACAGTTGCGTCAGTGTCATCCCCTGACGCAATTCCTTTTCACCGGCGGCCGCTATTTCCCCACCGACATAAACGAACAGACCGGACGCGGGCGAAACACGAATAACATCGCCGGGCATGACCAGCATCGACAGCTCGTCGGTACGATTCACCGAGAGACTTGTTTCCTGGCCGTTTCTGACAACTGTTACGGTCGCGGCATCGGAACGCGGTAAAGCTTCAGCTAACAGCGTGAAGAGTGGCATCGCTTCACGGCGCATTACCTTGCGTCCCGGGTTGTCCACGGCGCCGGTTATCAAGACAAAGTGACTTGCATAGTCGCGGACACTGACCGATGGTCGCGGGTTCTGAATGACCTTGATCTCTGCGCCCAGCCGGCGCGCGATTTCGTCAGGCGTCAGACCGGCGACATTCAGTGGCTTGGCGAGCAAAGGGTACTCCAACACGCCGTTCTTCATCACGGTAAAGAGTGTCGATTCGCGCGTCGCCATGTTCGACAGACGAATGTCGAGCACATCGCCAATCCCAACTCGATAAGTCGAGGTCGGCGCGGTCGCCGGAGCAGGACGCGCTGTCGTGGAATTACCGACGTTCAAGCTCGTCGGTTTCACCAGCTGGTTCACCGCGGCGCGTGGAATGTCGCGAGTGTTTGTTGGGCGTGGCGGCGTGACCACCGTCGGATGAGCAGCCACCGGGACACCTGAATCGCCCCAAGCCGGTTTCGGCTGGTTCGCCATGCCGGCGTCATTCAGGGGCGTATTATTGGGCGCAACGGTTCGATTCCGGGTGGACGAATTCTGATTTTCCTGAACTGTCGAAGGCGCGCCGGTCATGCGCGCTCGGATTTGCGTTTGCGCAGTGGCCGCCGGGACAGCCACCAAGAGGAAGAGAAAAACGAGGGATGTGTTCTTCATCATGACACTCAACTCCACATCAACTTTGCTGCTGGCGTCGGGCAATGACGCCGAATTGCTCGCCCGTCGGGCGACGGGCTTATCAATGTGGATAAACGACTAAAGGCCGCTGGTTTCAGGAAAATTGGGAAAGTTTCCCGCGGACAGGCGGGCAGCGCAGAACTATTCGGAAGGGACGGTCCGCGGTAGGAGTTCACCGGCCATTTGAATTCCGTCCTTACCGCTGTCACGGACGGCTTTCGAGACGGTCAAGAGGGACCCGCCGGGCTCCTGTTGCGCCAGCTTCAGCACCATCGGCAGGTTCACGCCGGAAATAACTTCCACTGTGGGGTCATCAAGAAACATCGAGGCGACATCGGTCGGCGCGCCACCGAACATGTCGGTGATTAGCAAAACGCCTTTGCCCTGAGACACGCGGGCGATCGCGCGCTCCAGCTCGTGACGCGCGACATCCACATCATCATGCCAGTCGATCGACGCTGAAGTGATATGCGGCAGCGGTTTGCCGAGAATCATTTCTGCCGCGGCGAGAAACTCACTTCCCAGGTGTGCATGTGAAACAATCACTCCGCCCACAAGGGGTTGAGGAGCAGTACGCGCTGTGCCGTCGATAACTTTCATGTCGCTCTAACTCTTCGCGTGCGCCGCCTGACGAACGTCGCGATGGACCGCCTGCGCATCGAACCCACCCTTACGCAGACGCGATGCCAGCTCATTCGCAACCATTACCGATCGGTGACGCCCGCCCGTGCAACCAATGCCGACCGTCAGATACGACTTCCCTTCCCGTTTGTATTGCGGCAGCAGATAAGTCAGCAGATCCATGAATCGTCCGACAGTGTCCTCGACTTCGGGCTGCGCGTTCAGGTACTTAATAACCCGCGGATCCTCGCCGGTCAGGTTCTTCAAAGTGGAGATGAAGAACGGATTCGGAAGATGCCGCACATCAAACAGAAGCTCCATCTCTCGCGGCACTCCGTATTTATGACCAAAGCTCAAAACCTGAACGCGCATTGGCGCCGCACTTGTCGAAGGCCGGAATCGCTCGAGTAACACGTTCCGCAGGGAATGAACCGTGTAGTCGGACGTATCGATCACTTCATCCGCCAGAGCGCGCACGCGCTTCATCGCGGTCCGTTCAGTGCGAATCGCATCGTGCAGGCCCTTGCCGCGTTCAGCCGGGTGGGGCCGCCGCGTTTCACTGAAGCGGCGCGCCAGGATCTGATCCGAAGCTTCGAAGAAAAGAACTGACACGGTCAGGCCGCGCCGGCGAAGGCTGCGCAGTTGCGTCGCGAAATCCGCGAGGAACTGGCCTTCCCGAAAGCTGATCACCAGGGCCGCGCGATCAATCCGTCCGCGATCATCATCACGCGACTGCACCAGGCGCGCGAAGGTGGGCAACAACGTCAGCGGCATGTTGTCCACGCAAAAGTATCCCAGGTCTTCAAACGCGTTCGTCGCCGAACTCATGCCCGAACCGCTGAGCCCTGTGATAATGACGACGTCAGGCGCCGTGCCATCAATCGTCTTGGGTTTTTGCTTTGCTGCCATACGTGGCACAGACTTCAGTCTGCGATTTCAACGACTTTGACCCTGATTTGGTTAGAAAGCACAGACTGAAGTCTCTGCCACCACATCGCGAACGGCTTCAATGTAATTGGGACTGTGCATCAATACAAGCACAAACGAAAAGGAGCGCGACCAAAGTGATCCGCTCCTTTGCCGTAATCAAATTCAATTACCGTCACGGCTCGATCAGACCAAAGTTTCCATCCTGACGCTTGTAAAGCACGCCGAGACGGTCTGTGTCCGCGTCGCGAAAGACGACGAACTGGTCACGGCGGCCTGACAAGTCGAGAGCGGCCTCTTCAGCCGTCATTGGTTTCACCGCGTAACGCCGCGCGGCAATGATGCGAGCCGGGGGCGGCGCGGCTTCAATCTGTCCATCCGGACTTGGGGCGTCCGCAGATCGCTTGCGCGCGTGCTGCTTGCGGTCAATGATGCGTTTCTTGAGTTTGAGAGCCTGCTTCTCGAGCTTGTTGATCGCCCGGCTCAAAGCCATGTACATGTCGGCGTTCGTGTCTTTGGCTGCGAGCGTGTGATCGAGCCAGTAAACAACGATTTCGCCGATTTGCCGGTTCTTTTCGATTTCGAGAATTACATGTACGCGCGGCTCGGTTCCATTGAAGACGTTGTTAAGTTTCTTGAATTGCTCTTCAACATGACGTCGTATTGCTGGAGTGACTTCCACATGGCGTCCGGTATATTCAAACTTCATTGCGGTTTTTTGCCTCTCCTGTTGGCGCGCAGGACGAATGTTTTCTGGTCAGCGATGCGAAGCGACGATCAGCACATTAAACAACTGCGCGACGCTCGCGCGACCCGGGAATACTCATTTGGTCCCGGTACTTTGCCACCGTTCTGCGCGAAAGTTTTATTCCGTCTTTCACCAGTATCTTTACCACTTGATCGTCGGTAATCGGGTTGTGAGAGTCTTCTTCTTCTATCAATTTTTTGATCTTTAGCTTGATAATTCGCGTCGAGACTTCTTCGCCTTCCTCGTTCAGCATGCCTTCGGTGAAGAAGCGGCGCAGTTCGATCACGCCCTGCGGGGTGTGGGCGTATTTGCGATTGACGACGCGCGACACCGTCGAAAGGTGCATGCCGATGTCTTCGGCGATGTCTTTCAACATCATCGGCTTGATGTACTGGACGCCATTATCGAGAAATTCGCGCTGGCGATTCACGATCGATTCCACGACGCGATATATCGTCTGGCGGCGGTGCTCGATGTTTCGCAACAGATCGACTGCCGAGCGCATCTTTTCTTTGATGAAGTCGCGCGTCTCCTTGGTCGTGTCGCCCTGCGAAAGCATCTGTTGATAACTGGGACTGATGCGCAGGCGCGGGCTGCCGTCATCGGCAAAGTAGATGATGTAATCGCCGCCCTCGTCCAGCTTCTCGATGTAGATTTCGGGCGAAATCAGAACCGGCTCTTCCGACGAATAGCGACGACCCGGATACGGGTCAAGCGTGCGAATGAATTCCAGCTCAGCCACAAGCGTTTCGACGGTTAAACCAATCTGTTTCGCCAGGTGTGGCAGCTTGTGCTGTTGCAAAGCTTCAAGATGGTCGCGGATCAATTGACTGGCCAATCGCTCCGTCTCGCCGCGCACCTCCAGCTGCGTCAGCAGACACTCGCGCACATCACGCGCGCCGCAGCCAACCGGATCGAGCCTCATCACCAGCTGACGCGCGCGCTCAACAGTCGTTTCCGGCCAACCACCTTGTGCGGCGATCTCTTCGTTGCTCGCATTTAGGCGACCGTCTTCATCGAGATTTCCGATGACGGCTTCCGCGGCGTCGCATACCGCGCCGTCCCCGCAATCCATGTGAAGCTGCCATTCAAGGTGCTCGCTTAATGAAGGCGCCTTCGTAAGAAACTGCTCGAAAGTTGGCGCGTCTTCTTTGTACTCAAATTCCTGGGTCTTGTACCCGGGGTCGAGGTAGTCCTGAAACTCGCGGCCGAAATCCACTTCTTCAAAGGGATCGCGCGTCCCTTCGACCGCAGTGTCTTCCGTGCCTTCGGCCGTGGCTGCTTCCGCATCCATTTCAAAGTCACCGATAGGTTGCGCGTCGGGTCCCGATTCGGAAAACGCGATTTCGCCGTCGCCATTCGAAGACGGCGATCCCAGTTCCGGAGCAGACGCCTCGACGTTCGGCCCGGGCAGGTTTTCGAGCTCGCCACCATTGGCCATGTGGTCGAGGATTTTCTCAGCCAGTTCGCGCGCTTCCTCCTGCGTGGCCACCTCTTCGAGCACCGGATTTTCATTCAGCTGTTGCTGAATCAAATCGGAAAGCTCGATGGTAGTCATCTGCAGCATCTCGATCCGTTGACGCAACTGTGGCGTCAAGACGAGTCGTTGCGAAAGACTGGTGGTTAACCTAACTGACATAGTCGGTGAATCTGCTCTTCAACTGCCGGGGGCTTGCGTGCGGGAATCCCGCGGGGAGATTATAACGCAATCGCGCATCAATCACTCGTCACGTTACATTCGGAACTTCTCGCCAAGATAAAGTCTTCGAACCTCGGCATCTTCTGTCAAGTCCCGCGGCTTTCCAGAGCGAAATATTTTTCCTTCAGCCATGATGTAGGCGCGATCGGTGACGCCGAGCGTCTCACGGACATTGTGATCCGTGACGAGAATTCCAATGCCGCGATCCCGCAAATATAGGATGACGGTTTGAATGTCATCTACTGCCTTGGGATCGATTCCAGCGAATGGCTCGTCGAGCAGGATGAACTGGGGCTCAGTGGCTAACGCGCGCGCGATCTCAGTGCGACGACGTTCGCCGCCCGACAGCGATTCGCCCCGCGTGTTGCGTACATGCTCGATGCCGAATTCCTGAAGCAACTCCTCTACCCGTTTTAGTTGTTCACGACGACGCAGCCCCATGGTCTCGAGAACGGCAAGCAGGTTTTCGGCGACAGAAAGTTTTCGAAAGATGGATGGCTCCTGGGGTAAGTATCCCAAGCCCAGTCGGGCCCGCAGGTACATCGGCAGACGCGTCACGTCCTCACCGCTCAAGGAAATGCGGCCGTCTTCAGGGGTCTCCAGACCGACCATCATGTAAAACGTCGTGGTCTTCCCCGCGCCATTTGCGCCCAGCAAACCAACCACTTCGCCTGGCTCAACGTGGAGGGTGACATCGTCCACCACGCGCCGCCGGCCGTAGGACTTTCGCAAATTGAACGCGGCCAGCGCGTGCGCCGACACGGTCTTTGGTTCAGACTCATTCGCGCGCGGCTGCGCTTTCGTGGATGGCGGAGCTTCGATGGTTTGGGCCAAAACGCTTTCCTTCATTGCGCGGACACTTCGTCTGGCAGTTTAACCGCTCGGACGGCGGCGACAAACTCCCTCATGCGTGCATGGTCTTTCTTACCGGGCGAAAGCTCCAACAAACTGCAGGCGTCAACTGCGTAAGGATGAACTCTGGCAATGGCCTCAGCGACATTTTCGGGGGAAAGACCCCCGGCCAGAAACACACGCGGAAGTCGCCGTTCGGCCTCACGCGCCAGGGACCAGTCCGCCGTTTGACCCGTGCCGCCGCGCAGCTTTGGGTCGTAAGCGTCGAGCATGAACCCATCAACCGGATAGCAACTCAGGCCAGGAAAATCGATTGTGCCGTTCGAACGGACTACCTTAATGGCGAATCGCGTCGGGGCACGCTGCTTCAACTCTGCACAGTACTCAACCGTCTCGTCGCCGTGGAGCTGGATCCCATCCAAGCCGCTGAGTTCGGCAATTCTGTGAACATTCTCGACCGATTCATTCACAAACACGCCGAACATCACGACGCTTTCGTAATCTGATCGAGTTTCGACGCGAAGCGCGGTGATAATTTCGCGCGCGGCATTGGCTTCGATGAACCGCGGGCTTGCGGGGAAGAAATTAAATCCAAGCATGTTGGCGCCTGCTTCAATCGCGGCGCGCGCGTCTTCCAGATTGGTGATGCCGCAAATCTTCACAAACGCCGAACGCGCTGCGATTGGTTCTGATTCGCCGACAAAATCGCGAATCGCATTCGCCGGATCATCGGCCCGCATCAAAGCCTCGCCAACCAAAAATCCGCTGTAGCCCAGTTTGTGAAGCTCACGGACATCAGCAGGCGTCAAACCGCTTTCGCTGACGAGAACCGCATCGGCGGGCGCAAAGCGCGCTAACTTTCCAGAGGTCGTAACCGAAACGTTGAACGTTCCAAGGTCACGATTGTTCACCCCTATCAAGTGAGCACCACAGGCGACCGCTCGATCGAGTTCATCACGGGTGTGAACCTCGACGAGGGCATCCATTCCCAGTTCGTCCTCCGCGACCTCGCGCAGCCGCTTCAGTGTCTGGTCGTCCAATGCGGCAACGATCAGCAACAACGCGTCTGCGCCGGCAACCGCCGATTCGTAAACCTGATATTCGTCAAAAATGAAGTCCTTGCGCAGCACTGGCAGGCGGCTGGCTTCCCGAACCTGCCGCAGATCATCGAGCGACCCATCGAAGTAATCTTCCTCCGTCAGGACCGAAATAGCCGCCGCGCCTGCGGATTCGTAGATCTGGGCTGTCGCCGCTGGGTCAGCCGCGGACTTGATTGGGCCTTTGGAAGGAGATCGCCGTTTGAACTCGGCAATGAGGTTGGGCCGGCTTCTATCTTGCAGCGCTGCAATGAGGCGATGCTGAGACGGTCGGGCAAGCTCGCGCAACCGTTCGAGCGGCATGCGCGCCTTCGCGGCCTTAACGCGTTGGCGCTTTACGCTAATTATTTCAGAGAGAAAATCCATCGGCAGTCACTCGCTCGCGCTGGTCGTCCGCACAAGCTCGTTCAGTTTTCCCACGGCGCGGCCACTGTCGATACTGTCTTCGGCTAGGCGCATTCCCTCTTTCAAATCGGCTGCTGAGCCACCCACGTGCAAGGCAGCCGCCGCATTCAGCATCACGAGGGTTCGGGCCGCGTCTCGCCGCTGCCCGCCCAGGATCTCGCGAATCGTCGTCGCATTTTCTTCCGCGCCCTCTCCTGCCAATCCATCTAGAGGACTTCTCTGAACGCCGAAATCCTCCGGGGCAATCTCGAATGTGCGAGAGTTGCCGTTGGACGCCTCCGCACCAAACGTTTTGTCCGCGAGCGTTATTTCATCAAGGCTATCCGCTCCATGTACGACCCACGCTCGTTCGGTGCCGAGAAGAGTCAAAGCGCGGGCCATCGGTTCGACGAAGTCCCGATTGGAGACACCGATAATCTGCCTTGGCGCGCCTGCGGGATTCGTCAACGGGCCAAGCAGATTGAAAGTCGTCTGCACGCCGAGCTGCCGGCGAATGCCGGCCACGCGCGCGGTGGCGCCATGATAAAGGGGCGCGAACATGAAACAGATGCCAAGCTCATTCAAACATCTCTCAGAGATTTCAGGGGCGACCGAAACGTTGACGCCCAATGCCGACAGCACATCGGCACTACCGCATTTGCTGCTCGCCGCGCGATTACCGTGTTTGGCTACCGGTAGCCCTGCACCCGCAATGACGAACGCTGCCGCCGTCGAAACGTTAAAACACTTGGCTGAACTCGATCCGGTTCCGGCCGTATCAATGAACCGCTCGTGCCGGGACTGAATTCGCGTCGCGCGCGCGCGCATTCCTTCAGCCAGCCCGGCTAGCTCTTCGACTGTCTCGCCTTTGAGCTTGAGCGCGATCAGCGTCGCGGCGATCTGACCGTCGGCAGCCTCGCCGTTAAGCAAAGCTTCAAGGAGATCGTTCGCTTCACTGCGCGAAAGATCTTCGCGGCGCACTAACCGCCCAATGAAGTTTTTGAGTTTGGAGTCTGAGGTCTGAGGTCCCGTGGCTGGTGTTGTGTGATTCATCGTCGCGACGCTTCCATTAATAGAGAGACTCCAGACTTCGCATCCCAGACTCAAAGACTCAGAAAGTTCTTGAGCAGCTTCTTCCCTTCGGTCGTCATGATCGACTCCGGATGAAACTGAACGCCTTCGATCTTTAGTCTGCGATGGCGCAAACCCATGATCGTTCCGTTTGGTGTCGTCGCAGAAATCTCCAATTCATCCGGGAATGTCTCACGCTCGACGATCAGGGAGTGGTACCGGCCCGCGGGGAAAGGATTTTCCAAACCCTCGAAGATCGTCTTGCCGTCGTGCTGCACTCGTGACGATTTTCCGTGGAATTGCCGGGACGCACGCACCACTCGTCCACCAAACACCTGCCCGATCGCCTGATGTCCCAAACAAACGCCCAGAATAGGAAGCTTGCCGGCAAACTTTTCGATCACCGTCATCGCGATGCCCGCGTCCGAGGGCGTTCCCGGTCCCGGCGAAATCAGAATGCGATCCGGCTTCATCGCCTCAATCTGCTCGACAGTGACTTCATCATTGCGCCGGACTTCGATCCGCTCGCCCAGTTCCCCTACGTACTGCACGAGGTTGTAAGTAAACGAATCGTAGTTGTCGATTACCAGAAGCATGTCTGTCAGTGGTCAGTTGTCCGTTGCACGATCGTTGGTGCTTTGTGCTTTGTACTTTGTACTTTGATGTGTCATCCCAGAGTACCTTCAAATTGAAAGTGGGTCTGGGTTAAGGAATCAAAGTACAAAGAACTAAGTACAAAGCACAAAAGACCAACTGACTACTGACAACGGACCACTGACAAGTCTGACTACGGACTATCTCTTTCCGCGGCGCGCAACCTAAGTTCAATACTGGCCCGGCTATTCTTCGCGGCCCAACCCGCCGCCGTCACGCCATCTACATCGCGAATCTTCGGATCGGCGCCGCGGGTAAGCAGCACGCTGACAATCTCCTCGTGCCCGTAGGCGGCCGCCCACATTAGGGGCGTGCCTCCCAACGCGTTCTTGACGTTCGGATTCGCACCACCGTCCAGCAGCAGTTTAAGTATCCGTGCGTTTCCGTAAAGCGCGGCACCGTGCATGGCCGCGTCACCGTCCTTGTCCTGATGATTCACATCCCCGCCACGTTTCAGAATCAACCCCACGGCTTGTTCCCGCTGATGCCACACGGCGAGCATCAAGGCCGTCATGCCTTCCGGATTTTCAGCTTTGAAATCTACGTTCGGTCGCGCAAGCAGGATGTCGGTGACAATGTCCTGATCTTCTGACAACGCAAGCAAGAGCGCAGTCCAGGAATTACGCCCTTGCGCATTCACATCTGCGCCGCCGCGTAACAGGGCTTCGACGATGGTGGCATCACCGCGCGCGGCGCTTGCGGTCAGAGCCGTATCACCGTCTGCGTTCTTCGCGTTCACGTTGATGCCGGCGCTGATAAAACCGTTAATCGCCATGACATCGCCGGCCGCCGCGGCTCTGAAGAAGGAGGACTCGTCGAAATCGTATCCACGCAGTTTTAGGAATTGCTTCGACGCTTCCGGTGTCGGCTGATCGCTCGAGGTCCCTGTGCATGCACCCAGACACATACATAGCGCCATCGCCGCGTATTTAGCGGACCGGCGGAAAACCGTAGGTTTGCGACTATTTTTCACAGCGCGAGACAGTTGCATGAGTAATTCTGACCGGCGAAACGGGTTTCTCTGCCTCCGCCGGCGCCCGGTTGATCGAGTCGGCGACTTCAATCCCGCGCAGCACACGACCGAACGCCGCAAACTTTCCGTCCAGATGCGGCCCATCACCGACCAGAATAAAGAAGTGCGTCGTGGCGCTGTTCGGCTCTTCGCCACGGGCCATCGACACGATTCCGCGCACGTGTTTCACGTCGTTAGGCTCGTCGGGCAGCGACCGTTGCATTCTGGCCGACAGTTCCCCGCCCCACTTCTCGCTCGTGGAAAGATTTCCACCCTGAATCACAAAACCTTTCACGGTGCGGCTGAAGGTTGTCGTGTTCAGCGCGCCCGAAGCCGCCAGATTTAAAAACCCGCGCACGGTTTCAGGCGCCTTGTTCGGCAACGTCTCAAAGACGATGAGGCCCTGTTCGGTTTCGAGTGATACACACTGGCCCGTCATCTGTTCGACTGACGCGCCCACGAACGGTTCAACCTTTGGAGTAGGCGACGCAACCGGTCGCGCGTTGGCTTTCTTCAAAGTGTCCGCGGCCGGCGATGGATTCTGTGCGCAAACCGCAGTCGCAGCAGCCGCCAGGATTAACAGAAGTTTAACTAAGGTCATAGGCCTCTCTCAGCCAACTCGATCGCGCGAAATAGCGCGCGCGCTTTGTTGACGCATTCTTCGTACTCACGCTCGGGGACTGAGTCGGCAACAATGCCCGCGCCCGCCTGCACGGTAGCCACGCCGTCGCGCAAATGGATCGTGCGGATGGCGATACAGGAATCCAGGTTGTCAGCGTAATCGACATAAAGCACGGACCCTGCGTAAACGCCGCGCTTCGCCGGTTCCAGCTGATCGATGATTTGCATTGCCCGAATCTTGGGCGCGCCGGTGACTGTGCCCGCAGGAAAACAGGAACGCAAAGCATCGAATCGATCCAGATCGTCACGCAAGCGCGATCGCAGGCTGGTCACCAGATGTTGCACATGCGAATAACGTTCGATCGACATCAGCGCTTCGACTTTCACCGAACCGTAATCTGAGACGCGTCCCAAATCGTTTCGCCCCAGATCCACCAGCATTGTGTGCTCGGCGACTTCTTTCTCGTCACTGCTCATCTCTTCGCCGAGCATCCAATCTTCCGCTTCGGTCGCCCCACGTCGCCGCGTGCCCGCAATCGGACGGTAATCCAAACGCTGACCGTGACAGCGAACCAGCATCTCGGGCGATGATCCGATGATCGTCTCGCTGCCCATGCGCAGCAGGAACATGTAAGGTGAGGGGTTTGTCGCGCGCAGCGCTCGATAAATCGCCAAAGGATCGGCGGCAGTTGGCTTGGTGAATTTCTGGGCGATGACGGCCTGATAACAGTCGCCGGCCGCGATGTGTTGTTTCACCTTTTCGACCGCTGCTTCGAATTGCGGCCGGGGCCAATTGGATTGGAAGTGAACGGTTGTCTGACCGATTGTCGGCTGACTTGAAGGAACAGTTATCGGCTGACTCAGGAGTTTCTCTATTCGCTCAGTCTCGCGAACAGCTTGGTCGTAAAGAGCGCGCAACGCTTCACGCTCGCCCGATGCTTCAGACACGAACACGATGGAAGTGATTTCAATTTGCTGCTGCACGCGATCGAAGGCCAGCACGGTGCGGAAGAACATCCAGGCAGCATCATCTGCATCCGATTGATGACCATTGCGGCCCAGCACAGGCTCGAACCAGCTCGCCGCGTCATACCCGAGGTAGCCGACCGCGCCGCCGCACAACGGCGCTAATCCGGGTCGGCGCGCCAACTTCTTTTCGCGAAATGTCTCGCGCAGGACATCAACCGCATTCCGCTCGACTGTTTCCTGCCGGCCCTCCTTCTGAATCGTGGTGGTGTGGCCGCGACCGCGAGCAATCATCCACGGGTCCGCCCCCACAAATGAATAGCGAGCAAGTCTTTCCCCGCCTTCGATCGATTCCAGCAAAAACGAATAGGACGCGTCGCCCGAAATCCGCAGAAACGCTCCGAGGGGCGTCTGCAGATCCGCGAGCACCGTCCGCGTCACCGGCACCACGTTTCCGCGCGCGGTTTCACGTTCGAATTCTTCGAAGGTCGGTGGCGTTAGATCCAGCATCGGGGCGTAGATTATCAACTTTGCGCCGGCCGACAAACTGTTTGCACGACGAGGCCGGAAAGCGTCCTATAAAGAGAGCATGTTCGAGACCGACACAGTTTTACCGCCCGTTCCTGTCATTGAGGCCTTCAAGAAAGACGTCGACCGGACATTGATTAGAGAGACCTAGAAACTAACGGTTGAGCAGCGGGTTGAAAAGCTCATGGCCTTGCAGCGGGTCGCTGAAGAGTTGTGCTACATGGGCCGAGAGGACCTAGTTATCGGGTTAACAGAGGCGGCGCTCAGAGCATTCGATTGGCGGCCAGCCAGTGTCCCCCATCAACAACCAGCACCGCGCCGTTGATGTAACTGGCTGCGTCTGAGCAAAGGAAGACGGCGGCTGTTTCGATGTCCTGGATGCGGCCCATGCGGCCGAGTGGCACACGGAGGCGAAGTTTCTCTTTGATTGCTTCAGGAACGAGGCGCTTCATCCCCTCTGTATCTTCGATTGGACCCGGCGCAATCGCGTTAACACGAATGCCATAGCGGCCCCACTCGACCGCGAGATTTCGCGTGAGCGCATCGACGCCGGCTTTGGCCGCCGAGACATGCAGCTGCATTGGCGTCCCGAGATAGTGCAGCGTCGCGCTGATGTTCAGAATCTGTCCGCGGTGCTGCTTGAGTTGATCGAAGGCGGCACGGCAGACGTTAAAGGTGCCTTTCAAATCGATATCGACGACTGTGCCGAAGCCGTTCGGTGAAAGCTCCTCCGGTTTGCAAAGAAAGTTTCCGGCCGCGCCGTTCACGACTATATCGATCCTGCCGAAGCGCTCAACGGTAGCGGTAATGGCGGTCGCCACCTGATCCGGATGGCGAACGTCAGCCGCGACGGCGAAGGCTTCACCAGCGGCACCCGTCCGCGCTTCGTTTATAGCTGCGGCCGCCGGCTCGAGGTGTTCCATGCTGCGGCTAACCAGCGTGACGTTCGCGCCTGCTTCGGAGAGTGCGCGCGCCACGCCTCCGGTGATACCGGTGCCGCCGCCCGTTACAAACGCAACATGTCCGGTCAGGATACCGGGAGAGAATAGTGACGTCATGATGAGCTACTGCTTCCTGCGCTTTAAGAAGTACGCGCACTGATTGTTGTCGGGGCAGGAAGCAGCCGCGAGTTCCCAGCCGACTGAGCCTTGTGAATTCAGCATCGGACTCTGACTGGGATGACCATAGACAGTCAGGTATTCCCAGCGTTCGGTCTCAGCTGTTTTCGTCTGTCCGCTGATGCCGAATCCGATTGCGCCTAACAGCGCGAGTGCGCCCACAAACCAAAACTTCCTGTGTTTCATCGATACACCTCACTTCAACTTTCTAGTCTAACCGCCGGCAATGAACGGTCTTGCCTGAACTATGTAGATCTGTCCGCGCATGTAAGCCCATTCGATGTCCTGGTCGCGTCCGCCGAATACGCGTTTGATGTTTTGCCCCGCGGCCGCAAGCCGTCGCACCACCGCATCGCTGAGAACAGCTCGTTCGCCGCTAATCGGAATTTCTTTGAGGCCGCCGTTTTCGTCGAACGTCAGCAAACTGTCTTCTTCGGAGCGTGTCAGGACTTGAACGGCGTTAGCACGCGGCCGGAATACCACCTGTTCGGCCACTCTCTGGCCTTCGACCACTTTGATACCGAGCCCGCGCTTGGCGCTGATGAAGATGGCTTCGCGCGCGTCACGATTGAATGGATCCGTCGTAATCATCACACCCGAGCTTTCAGAATTAATGCCATCCTGAATCAGCACGGCCATGAATACTTTCATGTGATCAATGCTGGCGCGCTCGCGTGCTTCGTAAGCCTGGAAGTTCCAAACCGACGCCCAAACGGTCTTAATACCTTCGATCAATTGCTCGTCCGTCCGCAGATTCGGCATGCTGGAGTAGAGCCCGGCGCCGCTGAAATTTGGCAAATCCTCGCTGTTTGTTGAGCTGCGCGCGAACACGCCTCGACCGCCGAGGTCGGCCCGCCACCGACGCAGCACTTCGGCGCGCAGCTTCGCGTCGAACGTTCCCCGCTGAATCCTTTCCCGGAGTTTCGTCAGCTCGCTGCGCCGATGCGCCGGGTCGTGTATGAACTGTTTGTCTTCCAGCAGCTCGTAAATCTCGTCATCGATATTGTTCTGTTTGATGAACGCATCGTAGTACGAGAATGGAACTGTGAATCCGGGCGGAACCACGAAACCCGGCAGGCGGGCCCGAATCAACTCGCCAAGGTTCGCCGACTTTGCGCCGTACGCGACAGATGATGCTCTTCGCTGTGCGGTTAATGGCGCAAGCCCCGTCACTGACAAATCGAACCGCGGGGTCATGATGTCGCGCCGCTGCTTCATCCGCTGCTGATACTCATCAAGGGCATTATTGTCGGCCAGTTTGATTGAGTAGCCGTCACGACGCGCGTCGAGCTGGATCCACCGGCCGTCATATTGCTGGAAAAGCTCGTGCGCGTTCTTGATGTAAACGTTCGGCACGCCCCAGCCTTTGGCGAGCAGATTGATGTGCGAAAGCGGCGTCGAAGGTTTGCCCGTAATGATTCCGGCGACCGGCGGCAATTGAATCGGGACTTCGTCAAGCACGAGAATCTCGTTGGAACCAATCTCCACATGGTCATCCAGTTTCCGGATGACGTGAATCCGGCCAAGGCCTTTGGCGACGTTCAATGCCTGATATTCCTGCCCCCGGAGGATCTCAGCTTGCAGCACGCGTGTTAACCCGGCGATGTTGGCTGAGGCTTGCTCCTGCCGCAGCGAATTCGGCTTGTAAGCAACGGGCGTGAAGAATGTCCGGTTGATGACTTCGGAAGTTAGTTTGATCTGTTCGGGTGGAATCAGATCGCCTTCCCAGAATTCAAACGTCCATTTTCTGACTGGGGTTTGATACGCCACCGTACCCAGAATGAATCGCCGGTTCGGCTTGATGTAATTGTTCTCGAAAAACACCTGACCGCGTTCAAGCGAAAGGTAAGTGCCGTTAACGAAGTCCTTGTGAAATTTGTAGCGCTTTGAATTGACGTAGTAGATGTGGTTCTTGTTCTGCCGGTCGATCACGAACATCACATGGGGCAAAGCATAGGGCGTATCCTGATCGTAAACGACGCCCAGCGAATCAAATTCGGGCCGGGAACGCACCGCCGGGAGCGAATTCGGACCCTGAGCCTGGCCCACCGCGGACGCTGGGGCCAACGTCCACAGAATCAAAACCAGAAGTAACAGCAATTGCTTTCGAATCATCAGGTTTACTGCTGCGCCTTACACAAATTGCTGGCGTGAGCCAACACCTTCCTGAATTGAAGGGCCGCGTCTTTATTTTTAAAGTTGATACTCGCCGTTTCCGTCAATGCATCCTCAAGCGTTCGGCCCATCGTCCCACCATCGTTCGCGTGCGTGAAGAGCTTGATCTTGGGCTGATAGTCCCGCGTCGTCATTGTAACCGTCGCATAGTCTCCCAGGTCCGACACCCTAACGGCTTCGGGATTAATGTCAGCGAGATTAATCCGATACTGCATGATCGGATTAATTAACGCCGGCGAGACCTGCGATGTGCGGATTAAGGGCACAACACGGTACGCGATTTCGCAATTATCAAAAGCCAGGGGCTCAAACCTCCTGGGTCTGACCACGTCGTTGGTTGCCCCATGCCGTTCAATGTGCGTCTTCAACCACCGCAGAGTATCGGCGAGTTGCGTTTGGTTTGCGGCCGACGGTAAGTCAGCAGGCAACTCTTCGCGATCGGTAGGCGGCGGCGAAATCGCGTCAGCGTTCGCGGGAGTGATGGTGTCCGCAAACTCACGAAGAATGGTCTTTTGCATCGGACGAAGGGGAAAGACGGTGTCGCCGATCTTCATCGCCACCTCATTAGCACGGGCCAACAACTTTAAGTCCGCTAAGCTCAACTCGTCGATCGACATGAATTCAACCGTGAGTTCGTCCTTCTTATGAGCCGTCGTGACCACTGCGGCCGAAGGCAGGGACACGCTGAACCCAAGATTCGACTTGGGCGCTTTGGGATTGCTTATATCTTTTGGATCTTTCTTCTTACCCTCAACATTCGAGTACGTCAGCAAGCCGAAGTCGAGCACTTTAGCGTCGGCCTTGACCAGCAGGCGATGCTTCGCGTCCGGTTGATACAAAGCGCTCGGCGCAAAAGAATAGAATTCAAAGTAGATTCGATCGGGCATCTGTGAAGGTTTTCCCTTCCCCGGGTATCGACCTATCAACTGGATCTGCATGAATTGCGAAGGCGTGTTGACGACGTAGAGGACATCGCTGTGGACGATGGTACGATCGATACTCTTCTCGTATCGGCTGACAACATGAGACTCCTGAGCCAGCCCCGCGCTCGCGGCGAATAAAAATACAACCAGGTGCATGAGCGCGTTTTTCATGGATGTTTCAAGACGCTGACGGCTTCTTGCGCCAGCAATTCTACCAGATCGTCAACGTGCCGCTGCTCAGTCAGGTAACTGTTGATGTTCACGCGCAGCGCCCGGCGGCCGTGAAGAATCGTTGAGGGAAAGAAGGCGTTGCCGCTGCGTTCGATGCGCTGCTGCAAAGCCTGCTGAACCTGATCCTGATCATCCGGCGCCATCGCCCGCACCGTCTCAGGGAGATAACGGAAGCAGCACACTGCCGTCTCAATCTCTCCGACGCGATCGAAATCGGGCAACCGGTCCAAACGTCGCGCGAGGTGTTCCGTCAACTCGAGGTGGCGCTCAGTAGTTTCGGCGTACCCGGATTTGCCCATGAACTTAAAGCACATCCAGAGCTTGAGAGCGTTGAAACGTCGCGTGCCCATCTGACCGTAACGAAAGAAATCGAGCTGCGCATCCGGGAAACCGCGCTGCTCGCTCAAGTATTCCGGCGACATGTCGAACGAGTTGCGCAGAACCTGCGCCCCGTCGCGCACTAATGTCGCGCCGCAGGAAAACGGCACAAACATCCACTTGTGCGGATCGAAGGTGATCGAGTCAGCTAACTCAATGCCGCTCAATTTTGATTTGTGCTTGTCGGAAAAAGCGAGCCCGCCCCCGTACGCCGCATCAACGTGAAACCAAAGATCGTGCTCGCGCGCGACGTCAGCAAGTTCCGGAAGCGGATCAATGACTCCTGTTGAAGTCGTCCCGGCCACGCCGACGATGCAGAAGGGACGGCGGCCCGCTTTAATGTCTGTGCTGATCGCATCTCGCAAACGATCGAGCCGAATGTGAAAGCGTTCGTCCGTTTCAATCTTGCGAAGGCTCTCACGCCCCAGCCCGAGGATGTCGAGACTTTTCTCAACCGAATAGTGACACTGTTCGGACGTGTAGACCGTCAGTTCCCCGGAGGCACGCGCGCCAAGTCGCGGCATGTCGCGAGACACTCGATCACGCGCGCACTTCAGCGCGATCAGATTTGCTTCCGAGCCGCCGCTGGCGAGCACGCCATACGCCGTCGATTCATAGCCGATTAATTCGCACAACCAACGGATCACTCGATCTTCGATTAGCGCGGAAGTCGGCCCATTCCGCCAGGCGCCGGCATTTTGGTTAAGTGACGAAGATAGCGCGTCGGCCCACACCCCGATCGCCAAAGGCGTCGGGTTGAACTGGCCGAAGTAGCGAGGACTCGGAACCTGCATGGCGTGCGGCACAACGTCGCGGGCAAACTTGTCGAGAATTTCCTCTGCCGGGACACCATGTACTGGTAATGGTTCTTCAAATAGCTTCTTGAGATCGTCAGGCGTGGCCCTCGACGTGACGGGTCGCGATTCGAGAGACCGCGCGTGCTCAGCGATCAGCCTGGTGACCGCGTTTCCGAGCGTTTCGTGCAGACGGCTGAGTTCGTCAGGGGTCATGATAAGGTTAGCCACGCCAACGCGAACGACGCTAATGTAAACAGATAAGACGGCAAATGGAAACGGAGGTCGAACAATTCAAACGCGCGCTCGTCGTGAACAGTGCCGGGTTCGGAGTCGAACTTCAATCGGAACACATTGAACGTCTAAGCTCGTATTATGAACTGCTTCTGAAGTGGAATCCGAAACTGCATCTGGTCGCGCCGTGCTCACCCGAAGAGTTCGCTGTCAGACACATTCTTGAATCTCTCACGCTCCTGAAACACGTCCCAACGAATGCGCATGTCGCCGACGTTGGGACCGGCGCCGGGCTGCCCATCATTCCGTGCCTGCTTATGCGCGATGACCTTCACGGTGTATTGATCGAGTCAACGCAACGCAAGGCGGCGTTTCTGAAAGAGGCCATACGCCCCATCAAATCTCCCGCCCGAACTCAATTGATCGTGGCGCGCTTCGAAGACGTGCCTTGCCCTGACGTGGACTTCATCACCTGCCGCGCCCTCGACAAGTTCAGCGAACTGCTACCGAAACTGATCGCTTGGGCGCCCCCAGAAGTGACTTACCTGTTCTTTGCGGGCGAATCGCTGCTGGAGCAAATTCGAAAGCTGCTCCCGGTTCGCTCAGTTGAACGCATCCCACAATCTGAGAAGCGATTTCTCGTCACCGCTGGTGTGCACGAAAACCAGCACTGTTAGGCCTGTCTGGCTGGAACAACCGCCAGGATCCGGCCACACCGCAGAAAAGCGCGAAATGCTGGAGTCGTAGCCTGAATGGGTACGCACGCCTCCGGCGTGCTCAGGCGCGCCAGAGGCGCGCGTACCGGCTATTTAATTGTGACTGTGATTGTTTGCTGACCGGTGACCACGAATTCAGCCGGCGCCAATTCACGCTCGTAAAGCTGCGAGACTGACATCGGCGTGTACCCGCCCGAACTGCGTTCACTGTTTAGCGTGGCGACAGATGACGGCGGCAGATTCGGCATCTCACTCGTCCCGATTACGACGCCGGGCGCTGGCCTTTGCACGCGGAGATAAAGCCGATCGTTCTTCTTCACCTTATTGATTGCGGACACCAACTGATCAAGGTTGAGCGGGACAAACTGACGGGCGGCGGAAGCCTCCTGCAAACTGGCGCCATCGCCGACGGTAATCATCAGCGGTCCTGACGCCGCGTCCGCGGGAATCTGGACCGGAATGCGTTGCACGAATTGCCGTCCGGCATCGGTGCGAAGATAGGCTTGAACTTCAACCGTTTCACCGCTCGCGACTTCAGTTCGATCCAGCGACAGCCGTTCGAGCGATGCCACGTTTGTATCCTCACTGGCCCAAATCTCGAGATTAATTCCCTTGAGCGCAACGTTTTCAAATCCGCTGGTGAGAAGTTCCGCAACCGGGCCCGCTATTGAGCTGGCCGCCAGCATGGTGGCGTTCTGCGAAGCAAACCGACGTTCCAACTCGATTGGCTTTTGTCCTTCGACCGCGATTGAACCGCGCAGGGACAGAGTTGCTTCACCCATCGAGCGCTCCTGCGCGTTGATGCTGTTGAAGACCGTGATCATCAAAAGCAGAGGCGTCAGGTATTCGTCGTTGACCACTTCAAAAGCAAACTTTTGATTCTGATTGCGACTGGTGTGGAGGTTGATTTTGATCGGAATCATTTTGGGCGCGCGGCCCAGCTTTCCGAAAATTCCCGTCGATCGATCCTGCGAAATCGTCCCCACCATCTGACCCGGCACCGCCAGCTTGAACGAGTTGTACGCGTTCGGAATCACTGTGACCACTGAGCTTTCCGCCATCGGCATGTCAGCGCCGCCGAGACTCAGGAACGGATGGCCGAAGGCATAAATGCGCTCGCCGTCGCGCGACGTGACGGTTCCCGACGCCGCGATTGAAAGATCACCACGCACGAGCTGAACACTGACCGACGCGCCTGGCGCCAGCGTGTTTGCGTTGAACGGAGCCAGCGGAGTAATTGCCGCACCGCCGCCGACACCCGCGACGGGCAGGAGGCCGCGGCTAGTCAACTCGTTTGAGAAGAGCGAGAGGCTCTCCTGAGAGATGCCACTGAAAACTACTGGAGTGGCAATCGGCTGAATTTGCTGGCCGATGAACGGCGCGAGCGGCGAACCCGCCGAGACGCCCGCCATCAGCGGGCCATTGGCCATATCTTGCCTCGGCAGCGATGGCTTCCAATCAGTGCGCGCCAATTGCGCCATTGAGACAGGACGCGCACGGCGCGCAATCTTCGGCGAGCCGTTTTCGAAAATGTCGATCATCTGCTCGATCGGGGTTATCCCGCAGATAGGTTCTTTCGCGAAAGGAAAGCTGTAGGCAATTGCGCCTACTAAACGGTTATCAACGTAAACAGGCGAACCGGACATGCCTGCGAAGACCCCGGTTTTAGCTACATTAGGTCCGCTGAGTCGGCCAATGATCAGTGAGTGGCGCGGGCCATTGAAGCTCGGCAACACGCCGATAATCTCGATTCCAAATTCTTCGGACGCGCTGCCGGAAAATACCGTGCGGGCGACGCCCTTCATTCCCGGGCGCAGATCCTCAACGGGCAGAATCGTGTGACCGCCGACGGTCTTGAAAGACACGGGGGTCTTCTCCTGGGCGCCCACAAGCGAAAACATGCTGAGAACAAAGGCAGTGAGGACGAACAACGAAACGATTTGTTTAGTGATTTTCATAATGCGATTGCGCGTGTTCGGAGCAGCGCTGTAAACGGAATATAGCCCAATTCGATTGAAAGTAATAGCATCAACTCCGGTTGACGCTCATGTTCGATGTCCAAGGGTTCATTCTGGTTGGCGGCGCCTCTCGACGAATGGGCCAAGACAAGGCGCAATTGCGGCTCGGGGCTCAGACCATCCTCGAGCGGATAGCCGCTGAGTTGTCTCCGGTCACCTCTTCTGTGACGCTGGTCGGAAGCCCCGAGGCCTATGCCGGGCATTCCCTGCCAACTGTTCCCGATGTCTACGAAAAGTGGGGAGCACTGGGCGGAATCCACGCGGCACTGTCAGCGGCAAAGACTGATTGGATTATCGTGATCGCGTGTGACTTGCCGTTCGTCAAGCGAGATCTCTTCGAATGGTTAAAGAGCTTTGTAGCGGACTCCATTGATTCGATCGTTCCGATGCAGGCCGACGGTCGTCCCCAACCCGTGTGCGCCCTTTACCGTCGCGAAACCTGTCTGCCGGAGATTGAGAGGCTGATCAGCGCCGGCGAACATACTCCTCGGGCCCTGCTGGCAAATGTCAGGACCCGATATGTAGAGTTTTCTGAACTGGGTGATTTACGGGGCGCGGAAAACTACTTCCTAAATTTGAACACGCCGGGAGATTTGGAACGCGCGAGATGGCTTGTGGAAATCGGTGACTCGCTGTAAGTTCGGCACTTCTATTTCGCTGCACTTTTCTGTTGCAAAACATCCTTCTTCCCGCATAATGCGAATCATGGCATCGCGCCGGAGCCCCATCAAACGTTTTGCGACAACTTTTCTGCCGATTGTTCTGATCCTATTGATCGCAGTCGTCGTGGTGATGGGTCTGATTGTTTACAACATCACGCGACCGACGCGCGCCGCTTATCTCGTTACGCCCCAAAGCTTCACCCTCGGCCCAATTCTAAAAGCCAGCGACGCCACCTGGGCTAATCATGATGGTACAAAAGCGCGAGGTTGGCTGATCAAGGGCGATGAAGGCGCGCCCGCAGTCATTCTTCTGCACCGGTATGGCGCGGATCGATCATCACTGCTGAATTTGGCGGTGAAGCTGAACGAAAGCACGGGCTTCACCGTGCTGTGGCCTGATCTGCGCGGGCACGGTTTGAATCCGCCGGTCAACTGGACACTGTTTGGCGCGATCGAGGGCGACGACACCACGGCGGCGATTGATTACCTGCGCACTTTGAAGACCCCGGCGGGACAGGCGCATGTCGGTTTGATCGGAATCTTCGGAGTAGAGCTTGGCGCTTACGCCGCGCTCGATGCCGCCAAGCGCTATCCGGAAGTGCGCGCGCTGGCGCTGGACTCGGCGCCGGGCTCACCGGACGATCTGGTTCGTGCGGCCACCGGTCAACGCACGGCGATGAGCAACGTGTTGTTTCAAAAATTGGGTTGCTGGGGCGTGCGTGCTTACGCTTGGGGTAAATATCAAAGCACTCCGTCCTGTGAACTCGCGCGCGCCTTGCGAAATGTGAAAGTGCAAGTCCTCACCGGACCGGCGAACGATCCGTGGCGTGCTTCCACACTTGAACTCGCAAACTGCTTCAGCGGCGGCGCAGTTGAAGTTAAGAAGGACTTACAACTCACTGCAATAAACCTCAATACTGCCACCGGCGAGCAGGAAGAAGCCTATGATCGGCCGGTGATCGAGTTCTTCAAGAACGCGCTGAAGTAAGCCCGCAATGCGCACGCTCATTGTCGTCGAATGACGTCCCGCCCAACGCCTAGCCGCAGAGTTTTCACAACCGAGCCCGATCCCGTAAGTTTTTTCTCCCGGCCACGCGTGCTTTTGGCGGCGGTCTTCGCGGTTACCCTCCTCAGCTACATCCTGCTAATCAACAGGAACTACTACTGGGACGGAATCTTCTTCGCGCACACGATCGAAAGTGCGCCGCGGCTGAATGCGTCTTTGGTTCACCCCAGCCACCTGCTGGACATGGTTTTTCAATACGTGATTTACCGTGCGGTGCTGCTAACAGGTTTCCAGCCGCGCGCGCTCACGGTCATGCAGGTCAGCAACTGTATTTTCGCGGCGTTGGCAGCATGCGTGTTCTTTAAAATCTGTCTGGAGTCCTTTAAGTCTATCTATGTCTCGCTCGTCTCAACCGCGTTGTTCGCCTTCGCGGCGACGTGGTGGAAGTTCTCGACCGACGCCAACAGCTACATCCTCGCCGTGCTGTTGCTGCTCGTTTGTTTCTTTCTGGCATTACCGCAGCGAAAGCCGAGCCCCTTCACGTTGGCGATGGTTCATGTGCTGGCGATGTTAGTCCATCAGCTGTCGTTTCTCTTTTTTCCCGTGGCCATTGCCGCCTTGATTTTTCAATGTCGAGGCCTCACGAGAAACGATCAGATCAAGTGCGTGGCGAAATACGTGCTGACGGTCGGATCCGTCACGGTCGCGGTTTACTTTGCGATGTTCTATTTGGCGACCGGCAGTCTTTCTGTGCGAGCGTTTGCGACGTGGATTACTTACTTTTCGCCTGAGCACGGTTTCACTTTTAGCGTATGGAACAATCTGGTTCATACGGTGCGCTCGCAGTGGCGCGTCTTTCTGGGCGGACGCACGGGCTTTGTTCGTGATTTGTGGGGCCCGGTAATTCTGACGCTGGTAGCCGGGAGCTCGCTGGTTGTCCTGGCTTTCTTTGCGCTAGTACTGCGCCGCGTCGCAGAACTCAAAGCGGCGGTAACTGCCGCGATTCGAGGGCGCGCGCAATTCAATCCCTTGATGACGCTGTGCATCATTTGGGCGCTTGTCTATATCGTTTTCCTCTTTTTCTTCATTCCCCAAAACACTTTTTACCGTCTGTTCCATTTGCCGGCGTTAGTGATTCTGGCGGCGATATTTCTGACGACGATTCAGAGATCCCCGAATCACGTGCGCAGGTATCGCGCGGCGCTGTTTGCCGCGGCGGTGTTCTGCTCGAACCTGACGCTGTCGCAGTACCCGTCCTCAAAGGTGGTCACGAATCCGCCACTGCAACTGGCATTGAAGTTGGAGCAACGCTGGCCATTAGGAATGGCCGTGTACTATGCGACGCCAAACAGCGATAACCTGTTGGTTCGATACTTCAATCCGACGAGCGTCTGGATTCAGGCTGATGCTGATGTCATGCGTAGAGAACCGGCCAAATTTCCCGAGCCTGCGCACGGTGCCTGGCTCGAAACAACACTCATTGAGCAATTTGAGTTGACGCCTGAAGGGAAGGTCTGGTTGGATGCCCACACCTTTAAGCGACCGGAGTTCGAATTGGTGAACAGAAAATATCGAATTCGATTCAGCCAACTTCGCACCGGCTCATTCAGAAATCCGGTCAACTGACTTACCGCGGCCGAACCACAAACAGAGTGACCCAGCCGTTGCTGCCAACCTTTTCCGATTCAACTCCGGAGTAGTTCGACAACTGCTTCTCCCAACGCGTTTCAACCAGGACGAGCGCAACGCTGCCTTTCGCTCGGATCGCGGGAGGAAGCTCCTGCGCTCCATCAAATCGAATCGGTTCGCCGTTTGGTTGGTAAGCCAGACGGCCGCCCGCATAGAACTCGGCGGTTCGATCGTCACACAAAAGATAGAACACAGGAGCGCCGCCATGGCCGCGCGCTTCAGCCATTCGCATCAATTCGCGCACCGACTCTCGGTTCGCAATCGCGCGCGCCGGTTGCAAAGCCATCGCGCTCACAACTACGGAAATCAAACCGAAGAGCAGGAAATTCAGGACTCGCCGCCGCGGCGCGAACAACGCTACTGATGCGCTTACAAGCACGGGCACGGTGCCGGCAATCACCCACACACTCGACATGCCCAAAGCGCGCGTGGCCGACCAAGCGCCCACGACGGTTAATAGAAGAAGCATGCCGCCGGTCAATTGAATCAGACGCTGGCCGAGTCCAGCTTTAACCACAAAGGTAATTCGTTCTGCTATCAATAGCGCCGCCGCCGGCAATACCGGCAGCACGTATCCGGGAATTTTTGATCCGGACAAGGAAAAGAAGAGAGTTGGAACAATGAACCACGCCAGCGCAAAGATTCGCGTGCGATCAATTACGTTCACTGCGCGCCATCGCCAGCGCGGCGACGCCGCAAGCGTGGCGATCAAGACCATCGTCCAAGGCAGAACCAGCGCAGCTACGACCGGCACGTAGAAGTAAAACGGTTGGGGATGACGGTACTTATTCGAAACGAAGCGCGCGAAGTGATGCTGAACGATGAATTGATCGATGAACGTCCAACCATGCCGGTAAATCATCGGCCCGTACCATACGGCAGCCACGGCGATGGCGATTGGAATTCCCCATAACAGGCTGAACACCAAACGTCTGCTCGGCAACGCTCGGCATACCAGGAAATACAGGATGATGATGCCGAACGGCAGCACAATTCCCACGAGACCTTTTGCGAGTAGCGAAAGACCGATGAACGGATAGAAGCCGGCGAGCAGCCACCCTCGTGTGTCACGTTCCTGAGTATTTCGTACCTGCCAAACAAAGAAGCAGCAAAGCGCGCCCGTCAGCGTCATCGTTAACACAATGTCGAAACTCGCGCCGCGTGAGAAGACAATTGTGCCGAGGCTGGTAAGGAAAACGAACGCGGTCCAATGCCCAAGATTCGCGCGGTTTTTCACGACGTCTTCGTCGGCATCGTTCAACCTTGTGATGTTCTTACCGGCCCAGAAAACAAAAGCGGCGGTCAATAAGCCGCATATAGCCGGCCCCAGACGAGCGGCGAACTCGCTGATGCCGAACACGCGATAGTTCGCCATCATCATCCAGTAAAGCAGTGGCGGCTTCTCAAACCATGGCACGCCACCGAGTGTCGGTGTGATGAAATCGCCGCGCTGAAACATCTCGCGCGCGACTTGAGCATAACGAGGCTCATCTGGTCCGACGAGAGGAAGCGAACCTAACCCATAAAGATAGATAGCGCCGAGACTCAGGAAAAGGATCTTCCAACCGTGCTTGGCAAGTTTTGAAGTTGGCAAGTATAGTCCCAAGGAATGTGAAACGGTCAGTTGTTCTTTTGTTCTTTGTACTTAGTTCTTTGTACTTTGATGTGTCGTCCCGGCACCTTCAAATTGAGAGCTGGGGGAAGCAATCAAAGTACCAAGTACGAAGTACAAAGTACAAAGTACAAAGTACAAAGTACTAACGATCGGACAATGACTACTGATAACTGACCACTTGGTAAATGCTTCGCACGGCAGTCATCGGCGTTGGACATCTTGGCACGCAGCACGCGCGCATTCACGCAACGCTGGCGGCGGAAGGTCTCTGCGAGTTCGCCGCGGTTTGTGATCTCGACGAGAAACGAGCACAGCAGGTCGCGACAGAGCGCAACACTCAATCGACAGCAGACTGGCGCACCCTGATCGGAAGAGTTGAGGCCGTCAGCCTTTCTGTACCCACTGAAGCGCACTCTGAAATCGCTTGCGAGCTGCTCAATGCAGGCATTCACGTCCTGGTTGAGAAACCGATCTCACGCACGCTTGAAGAAGCCGACCGCATGATCGCGTCGGCGCACGCAGGAAAAGCCGTGCTGCAAGTCGGACACGCCGAACGCTTCAACCCGGCATTGGTGGCGCTGCGCCCGCATGTGCGCAATCCCGTCTATTTCGAAATCCATCGCGTCGGTGAATTCACGGCGCGCTCACTCGACATCGATGTGGTGCTCGACTTGATGATTCACGATCTGGACATCGTTCAATGGCTGGTCGGGGAAGCCGTCGAAGTCACCGAGCTGCATGCTGTCGGAATTCCGATCCTGACGGACAAGGTTGACGCCGCTAACGCGCGGCTGGAATTCGCGACCGGCGCCGTCGCCAATATCACCGCGTCGCGCGTCGGCACTGAAAAAATTCGCAAGATGCGCTTCTTCCAACCGCGGGATTACATCGCGGTCGACTATGTCACGAATCACGCTTCGATCAGCGGATTGGCGCCCTCAGCCGGGGGCGCGTGGCCCGGGGTGCAAACCAGAGTCCTGGAAGTAAACAACATCGAGCCGTTGCGCGCTGAGATTGAATCATTCCTGACTGCCGCTGAGACCGCGACGCGACCAATCGTATCAGGCGAAGATGGCCGGCGCGCTTTGGCCCTGGCGCTACGCACCTTAGCGCAGATAAGCGACCACACAGTTCGAACGGGCGTTCATGCATTCTTCAGCCATCCCTAAATCACGGTGAGCATCAGCGAGACCAAACCAGAGTCACGCATTTCAGCCTTGCTGCGCGACCGTATAGAGGCAGGCGACTTCCCTTCCGCCGTTTATGTTGTAGCCGAGCGTAGCCGCGGAGTATTTGCCGATGCGCTGGGCGACGCCACGCGCGAACCGGAGAAGCGGCCCGCCACGC
This sequence comes from Pyrinomonadaceae bacterium, assembly GCA_036277115.1. Classification (NCBI taxonomy): domain Bacteria; kingdom Pseudomonadati; phylum Acidobacteriota; class Blastocatellia; order Blastocatellales; family Pyrinomonadaceae; species Pyrinomonadaceae bacterium. Next base: position 417,022 of record DASUNM010000021.1, on the reverse strand, counting down.
TTAAGACGATTTACGACCTGGCGTCGCTGACAAAGCCCCTGGTGACCGGGCTTTTGTGCGCGCGTCAGATGGAACATGGTGGGCTGAACATCGATGACCGTGTCGCCGACTATCTGCCCGAATTCCATCGCGAGGATAAGCGCAACATCACGATCAAACACCTGTTGGCCCACACCTCAGGTTTGCCGGCGTGGCTGCCCATCTACCTGCAGGCGAAAGACAAAGGCGAAGCGATGGCCGCAATCGCTGAACGTCCGCTGGCATACGTACCTGGCGAACGTGTTGTTTACAGCGACCTCGGATTCATCGCTCTTGGCTTCCTCTTGCAACGCGTAAGTGGACGGTCGCTTCCGGAACTCGCACAAGACGAAATCTTTGTACCTTTAGAGCTTGGGCACACTTTTTTCAATCCTTCAGCGGCGATGCGCACCGGCGTTGCGGCTTGCGAGACCGGCAACGCCTACGAGCGCGACATGTGCGAACGCGATTTTGCCGGACAAACCTATGCGGGATGGCGCAGTAAAATTATCTGGGGAGAAGTCCATGATGGTAATGCGCATTTTCTAGGCGGCGCGGCGGGTCACGCCGGACTTTTTTCAAACGCCGCAGACACTTTGCGCATCGCAAACCAGTTCATTGCCGAGTTATCTCAATTACTGAGTGCCGAGACTTGCCAACTGTTTCGTCAGAACTTTACGGAAGGTTTGAACGAGAATCGTTCGTTTGCGTGGCAGCTTGCCGCCACGAAAGATTCGACCGCCGGCGGGAGTCTCTCACCCGATGCCTTCGGTCATACGGGCTTCACCGGTACAAGCTGTTGGATCGACGCCGCACGTCAGCGCGTGTTTATCCTGCTCACAAATCGCACGCACGCGCGTCAGCATCCTTTCGCGAACATCAATGCCGTCCGGCGCGAGTTTCATACGCTCGCAAATCAAGCACTGAACGATCACGGATAATTGACCGAGCCTTAGACCCCTCTCCGCTTGCGGGGAGGACCGTACCCTCTGCTTGTCGCGTGATTGGAAGATCGTGCGGTTGGCCGTTGCCATCAGCGGCCAATGGAAACTTTTCGCGCGGACGCAACAACCTTGTAGTAAGATTGCGTCGCGCCCGCCCCTCATAGCGCTCAAAGTAAGATCAGAAGTATGTCAATTCATAAACAGCAGGCCACGGCCGTTTTACTCGCCGCGACTTTCCTAATCGGCTGCTTGTCGTTTGCACCGCTCTCAGCTCAGCCGCAACAGCGTGATCGCAGCGTTACTGCGAGCCTGCAAAACGACCAAAGTCAGTCGCCTGAGCCCGTCATGCGCATTGCGCTTTCGACCAACACGCGGGCCGCGACTATTTCGAGCGGCGCACAACTGCTCAACGCCTCTGACTTCATCGGCGAGCCTCAGCCGCTGGAAACTTCGCGCGTGCGCGTTGAATCGCGCGTGCTCTCGCCACAAAATCAACCCGATCAGGATGTTGAGATCACCCTGGCGCGCTCTCTCTCGCGTGAAGACGCAGATCGTTTAATCAATTCAGTACGTGAAGCGACTGAAGAGGAAGCGAAAGCCGTCGTTGATTCGGGTGATAGATGGCGCGTCGTTGTTTTAAAGCAGTCTTTGGAAGAGGGTGAAGCGGCGATCGAGAAGCTTGACGCCGCCGGGTTCGACGCCAGGTTATCGTCCGGCAAACCAAATGAAAATCTTAAGCCTTCCGAAAGCGGTTTAACTTCCGGCGCTGCGTCGAGACCGCGCGCTACCACGTCCTCCGCATCGAGCTCAAGCCCAAGTCCGCTAAATCGCGTGAGACTTACGTCACGCGCAATGGCGCCGAACCGCGAAGTGGTTGCGTTCGCCGGCGGCCTGTCGCCGCTGCGTTCGAGTGCGCCACTCACGTTCGCGTCGAGCGACGAGAAAAGCGCACCGGTCCGATTCAACGACAAACCATACCGCGGACGGATTGAAGTCTTCGCCAACCGGCGCGGCTCATTAACTGTCGTAAACGTGGTCGGTCTTGAGGATTACGTGAAAGGCGTGGTACCGAACGAGCTTTCCTTCCCGGCGCTCGAGGCCTTGAAGGCGCAGGCCATCGCCGCTCGCACTTACGCGCTGAAAAACCGTGACCAATTCTCTTCCGAAGGCTTTGATCTGCTCCCCACGACGCGCTCACAGGTTTACGGCGGCCTGACCACCGAGACAACTTTGACGACACGGGCCGTCGATGAGACCCGCGGTATCGTCGCCACGTATCAAGGCGAGCCGATCAACGCTCTCTACACATCCACCTGTGGCGGGCGCACGGAAGACGTCGAGAACATCTTCAACGATGCCGTCCCCTATCTCCGCGCGCGTGAATGCACCGCGGAGATTAAAGCGCCCTTCGCGCCATTCGCCATTAACAGTTCCCGCTCGCTCTTCGAAATCAAGGATGAGCGCGACCTGATTTTTGCCCGCGATGTCGCTTTGCTTGCCATCAATGGTTTCAATCTGCCGACGGGAAAGATCTCCAGCGCCTGGCTGGCTGACGACCTCGAGAGCGATGAAGTGCGCGATTGGCTGGCTGTGGTCGCCCGGCTGTCAAAGAATGCCGCGCACCGCCCACCGCCGGAAGACTCAATCAAGGCGCCATCGTTTAGTACCGCGCTCATCTCCGCTATTTTTGGAGAAGCACGCGCCGATACACTCCTGAACTCAGCGGACATCAACTACCTCTTGAGTTTTCGAGACGGTGAAGACGTGCCCGCTTCAAATCGGGCCGACGTCGCCATGCTGATTCGCGAAGGCGCGCTCACGCTGTTTACCGACGCGACGCTACGACCGAAAGAAGCGATGCCCCGCGGTCGGGCGCTGCACGCGATTGCGCGAATGCTCGAAGCGCGCGGTTCACTTAGTTTGCAGAAAGGCACGACGCGCCCGACAGTCAATGGCGCGTTAATTCTCCGAATCAATCGCTCAAAAGAGCAGCCCGTCGTCGTCAGTCGCGACACTTTCCTGTTTCGACAGTTCGGCGAAAGTCTTTATCAGATGAAGTCGGTGACGCTGATTGGCGGCGAAGCAGTGACCTTCCATGTCAGCCCGAAAGGCGAGGTCGATTACCTCGAAATCAAACCCGCGACGGACGGCGCGTCCGCGGAAAGATTTTCGCCATTTACGAATTGGACAACGGAATTGTCGCTGGGACAGGTACAGGCGCGTCTGGCACGCTCCGCCCGAGGCGCCGGTGCGATCACCGACCTGCGCGTCGTGAAACGCGGATCCTCAAGACGCGCAACGGATCTTGAAGTAGTCGGCACGCAGGGAACGGCGCATGTGCGCGGTGGACGCATCCGATCCGCGCTGGGGCTGCGCGAGCAACTGTTTGTGATTGACCGAGTCTACGGCGCAAACGATCGAGTCACTGGGTTCGTCTTTATCGGTCGCGGCTGGGGTCACGGGGTGGGCATGTGCCAATACGGCGCGTACGGCTTAGCGAAACAGGGCCTCAACGTCGAACAGATCCTCAAGACCTACTACACAGGTATTGATTTAACGAAGCTGTATAACTAAAGCTCTCCTCGGCTGGCTGTCGAAGAGTTGAGCTTGCTAAAAACCGAGCATTAACCCGCCTCTCCGAAATGTGCTAAATTGCCAACAATCTGAAGGAACTGATATGGCAGCTAGAATCGAGCCTTTATTGACCGTGGCTGACCTCGACGCCTGCCCGGACGATAACAATCGTTACGAACTGATCGGAGGAGAACTGTTCGTGTCGCGCGCTCCCGGAATTCCACACCAGCGTGTGATTCTCAATTTGGAGATCGGTCTTAGTAACTATCTAGCTGAGCATCCGCTTGGAGTCTTAGTTCCCGGAGCCGGGGCGATCTTCAGCGATTACGATGCAGTGATTCCGGACCTTGTCTTTGTACGAAATGAGCGATGGCTCCAAGTGGTTACCGGCGAGAAATTCACAGGCGCTCCCGATCTGGTGATTGAGGTACTCTCTCCCGGCGCTGAAAACCGGCGCCGCGATCTGCTGGTGAAACGGCAGCTCTACGGTAAATACGGTGTCACCGAATACTGGGTCATCGACAGCGAAACGCGTGCGGTTGAAGTGTATCGTTTGCAGAAAGAACATCTCGAGAGCGTCGCTAATTTGAGTAACGGTGACGATATTACCAGCCCAGTCCTGCCTTCCTTGCGATTGCCGGTTAGCGCGATCTTCAAGCTTTAGCGGACCAGCGAAGCTTCACCCCGCTGCGATGCGCTTCTCCCGCAATCAAATTATCGGCGCTCTGATCCTCCTGGTCGCCATCTGGCTCGTGATTGTGATCCGGCTTATCATCGCTCGCGGGTGAACAATCAGCATAAAGAGAGAATTGCGGGCAGGACGAGCACCCCAGCCGGGCTGTCCCGCCCCGGACCCCGCTTGCCCGTGCTCCCAGGCAGGGAGGACGACCGCGCTGAATTAAACCGCCGTATCATCGCCATTGTCGGTCCCACCGCCTCAGGCAAATCTGAACTCGCAATCGAAGTGGCGCTGCGGCTTGGCGGCGAGATAATCAACTGCGATTCCGTCCAAATTTATCAAGAGATTCAGATCGCCACGGCCAAAGTCCCCCTTAGTGAACGACGCGGCGTTCCGCATCATCTGATTGATTTTGTCCCGCCCTCGATCAACTTCACCGCTGCTGATTTCGCGCGGGCGGCGGCGAAGACAATCGAAGAGATTGAGAGCCGCGGAAATATCGCCATGCTGGTGGGCGGCACCGGGTTCTACCTGCGCGCGTTGCGCCAGCCTTTCTTTCCCAGCCCGGCGACGGACGACGAGTTGCGCGCGCGCTTGACGGCGATTCGCGAGCGCCGCGGACCTGGACACCTTCACAAAATCCTGGGAAAGTTCGATCCGGAAGAGGCCGGAAAACTAAGCCGGCGGGATTGGCCTCGCGTTCAGAGAGCGATCGAGTTCTATCTTCAGACTGGTGAACGCATTTCCTCGCAGCGACCAATGCGCGAACAGCCACCGGCATTCGCTGACCGAATCAGAGTCTTCGCTCTGAATCCACCGCGGGAAGTGCTTTACGGACGAATCAATGCACGCACTGAGTCGCACTTCGAGAATGGCCTGGTTGATGAAGTTCGCACTTTGCTCGGCAAAGGTGTGCCGGCAAATTCCAACGCGCTGGGCGCGCACGGATATCGGCGCGTCGTTGAGTACCTGCGCGGAGAACGCGACCTACCAGGCGCAATTGAACAAACACAGCGCGACGTGCGCCACTATGCGAAGCGACAGTTAACATGGTTTCGACGCGAGCCGGGCGTCCAGTGGCTGGATGGCTTCGGTGATGATCCGCAAACGCAGAGTTACTTGCTACAAGTGCTTGCACAGTCCGCAGACTGAACTGAGAAAAAACTTGTCACGTCGAATCTCGTGATATACTCTCACCTCCTCTTGTAGATTCGATCAGTTTGGCCACGTCGGAGGATGATGGATTCCAAAACTGCTCCGCAAAACATTCAGGATGGATTCCTGAACCTCGCGCGCCGCGAGAAAATGACGGTGACGATCTATCTCGTGAATGGCGCGAAACTTTTAGGGCGCATCAAGAGCTTCGACAAGTTCTCCCTGATTTTGGAAACCAGCACGCAAGAGCAACTAGTTTTCAAGCATGCAATCTCCACCATCTCTCAGGCGCGCCGTTCGACCGGCGAACTTCGTCACCAGCCGGCGCCCGCTCCTGAACCCCCAGCCGCACCGGCCGAAGAGACTTCCGCTTCTTGAAATCAGTTGACCTGCAAGACGTCAACGCACCTATGGGCGGCGCTTTCATTACATTTGAAGGAATCGATGGCTGCGGAAAATCTACGCAGCTAAGAATGCTGGCGGGCGAGCTGCGCGTGCGGGGATTGCCCGTTATTGCGACGCGCGAGCCAGGCGGGACGCCGCTCGGGCTGAAGTTGCGCGCGGCGCTTCTGGACGTGAAGGAGGAAGTCGATCCGCTCACCGAGTTGCTCGTCTTTGCCGCTGATCGCGCGCAACACGTGCGTAAACATCTGCTGCCGGCGCTGGAGCGGAATCAGATTGTGCTGTCAGACCGGTACGCCGACGCGACGGTAGCTTACCAGGGCGCCGGGCGTGGATTTAAGCCGGAACTGATCGAGGAGATTATTCAATTGGCAACGGACGGGCTCAAACCCGATCTGACTTTGCTGTTTGATTTATCGGTGGCAGATGCCGCGATCCGCACGCGTAAGCGCGTGCAAAGCAAGCGGACCGATCGGCTGGACGTCGAGAACGAGGACTTTCACACGCGCGTACGAAACGCGTACGTAGAAATCGCCAAAGGCGAGCCAGATCGCTTTCGGGTCATCGACGCACGCGGCTCAGTCGATGAAACTCAACGTCGCGTGATGGAAATCGTGATCCCGTTTTTGGAACAGCGGGGCCTAATCGGGGCAGTAGCCCGACCGTCAGCGAGGGTGTAGGCACGCATGCTGCTGGCGTGTCCGCGAGAGCACGCCGGGAGGCGTGCGCGCCGGAATCATGTTCTCAAACCTTATCGGTAACGAAGAAGTGAAGCACTCGCTGCAGCGGCTGCTTGAGAACGGCCGTTTGCCGGGTTCCCTGCTCTTCACCGGCGAAGAGGGCGTCGGCAAAAAGCTGTTCGCGCTGGAACTGGCGAAGATCGTGAATTGCAAAACTCGTCGCGGTTTCGAGGCGTGTGATGAGTGCTCATCGTGTAAGCGAATCTCTCACTCGACCTTTCCGCCTTTCAACGCCGACGACGAAGATAAGACGCGATTGATTTGGAGCGAGCATGCGGACGTCGCAATGGTGCGGCCCTACAAACAGATCATCCGCGTCGGACCGATTCGCGAACTAGAGCGCGAGGCCAACTTCCGCCCGTTCGAGGGCGCGGGCCGACTTTTTATTATCGAAGACGCCGATTACATGAACGACCAGGCCGCCAACGCTTTGTTGAAGACGCTGGAAGAGCCTGAGCCAACGACGCATCTTGTTTTGACGACCACCAATCCGTCGGCTCTGCCCGCCACGATTCGTTCGCGTTGCCAGACAATTCAGTTCGCGCCAATTAGCGCCGGTGAAATTGAGAAGTTTTTGATCGAGGCAAAGGACACCTCGCCGAAGGATGCGCAGCTACTGGCCAGGACATCGCGTGGGAGTCTCGGTCGCGCCTGCGCGGCCGAAATCGACACATATCGCGAACGACGCGAAGCGATGATCGCGGTGCTGGAAGCCCTCACCGTTGCACGCGATCGCGCGGCGTTGATGCGATCGGCAGAGGAGCTTGCCGCGATTAAAGACCGCGATGAATACGAGCAATCGCTGGGCGTGCTGCAAGTTTTGATTCGGGATGCATGGGCTTTGTCGTTGGGCAGGCCGAAAGAATCGCTGGTGAATCTCGATGTAGTCGATCAGCTTCAAAGAATCGCCGGTGACCTGCGAAGCTCAGAAGCCGCCGCCTGGCTTCAGCAAATCGAAGAACTCCGCGGCGCCCTCGAGGTAAACATCAATCGCAAGATCGCCAGTGACGCTCTGTTGTTTTCAATGACAGAGCCCGACCGAGTTCAAGGGCCTTACTCACGCTGGCGGCCTTGAACCTGGCAGTAGGACAGTACCTATCGACAGCGGTCGCCTGCGCAGACACTCCGCTTCTACAACTAATTTTAGAGAGAAACTATTTCGGCGAAGACGGACAAGAGTTGTTTTCCGTGTTCTTGTCGGTAATCTCGGAAGTAGTCTTAGTCGCTTTCGTCTCGACCTGAGCGTCGCCGCTGTTTGTACAAACATCAAGTTTCGCAAACACGCGACGGTCAGGTGCGTTGTGCGAGAGCGTGATGATGCAGCCTTTCATCGCCGGCTTGCCGATGCCCGTAAAAGTGACGGCGCCGGCCGCGGAGCCGGTCGGCGGCGCGCTTCCCGCACCGGTCTGTGCGGCGCCACTGCCTCCCCCGCCAGATTGGAGCTTGCCGGTCTGGGCCGCGCCCCCGCCTCCGCCGCCGGGCTGGAGTTTCAGGCCCGAGGTTCTGGATGAATCTGCCGGGCCGAGGTTGGTGAAGCTGTAATCGCCGGTGAAGCTATTGAACTGAAACATGCGACTCGGATCAACTTCGTCCTGCAAGCAAATATCGAAGGGGCGAACAATCACGGTCGCCGTCACACTGAAACCACCTGCCTGTAGGGCGGTGATCGTACGGTTCGTGGTGTACCGGCCGTCGAGCTTAACCTCCTCGGGTTTGATCCGAAGATTTTGAAAGTTTCCGCCATCCATGTTGATGACGCCGCGTGCATCCAACTGCAGCGGTACATCCTTGATAATCCCGGCCAGCCCACTGACTTCGATCGTCAGGGTTGTTTTTTCACCACGCAGCAAATCGAGCTTCGGTGCGCTCAACCGAACGGCGATGTTGCGCGAATTGCCGGTGAAGGCCTTGTCTCCTTCTTTGATGTTAATCGAGTAAGGGCCGGTTATGTCCTCGGGCGCGACAAAAACCAGTTGGCGCGGCGACTCAGCCAACACTCTGATTGGGCCGCCTGAGTCCTGGCCAAACCCAGGACGAATCAACCCGGTACCGACAAGATCTCCATCGAACGCCCCGTGAATCACTGACGCCCGTCCCTGTTGCGTCAACAGCGGAAAAACAATAGTGCTGCCGGCATTTGCCTTGGGCGGATCATAGAGCGGAAGATCAACATTCGCCCCGTCGATGATGAAGTTGGGCGTTTGCTGCGGCGTAACTGGTCGGGCACTGACCTCTGGCGCGAGAACGACGAGTTTGAGTAGATTTGGCCTGGACGCGGGCAGGTCGACAATCTCTCGCGTCTTAACCGTGAATTGTGCCTCAGTTACGGTAACCGTCTCGCTTCCCAACCCGAGCCTGAGGCTTTCCAATTCGCTTTTGTTTTTTGCTACTTCCTCAGGCGTGTTCCCCTTCGGCTCGGTAACCAGAGTGCCGGAAATCGTGTCGCCCGCCCGCATGTCGTCAGGGAGATAAACTTTGACGTTGCCATACCGCCCCGTGTCAATTTTGACTTCAATCGCGCCGCCGAGATTTTTACTGGTGACATTCACGCCACCCTGCCAAGCGTTATGCTTTGCTTCGGACGAAGACAGAAAAGTTTGAGACAAGCCTGCGGCCAGGATTAAGTGAGCCGCACAAACTATCAGACGGGGACTGGGGGATCGCATCGCAATGTTCTCCTTGAGAATGCACCTAACTGAAACTTCAGAAGCTCAGGCCCGGGTTGGCCGGTTGCGAGAAAAATGATTGCGATTAACGGCCGTAATTCCTATCACCAACACGAGAGCGAGTCAATGATTTCGCGGGCGAACGCAGCCAAATGAAAAAGGCCGCGGGGCCGCGGCCTTCGTAACTGGTTCTTCTGCGCAACCACTAGGAAATCGTCACGAGTTCGGGGACAAAGCGCGTGAGATTCGCCTCCGGAGCCGCCTTGGGGCCTTCCGCCAAGAGCTTTTCAGTCTCCATCACGAACGCTTCGACAATGTCTTCGCCGGCGACTTTGCGCATCGGTACGCCGTCTTTGAAGATCATACCGACGCCGCGGCCAAAGGTGATTCCCAATTGCGAGTCGTGCGCTTCGCCAGGACCGTTCACGGCACAACCCATGATCGAGAGATGTAATGGTTCCTGAATGTGCGCCAGCCGTCTTTCAATCTCAGTCACAATCTCCACAAAATTATCGACATCCAGGCGGCCACAGGTCGGGCACGCGACCACGGTCACTCCTCGCGTACGCAGCCCAAGTGACTTCACAATCTCCCAGGCGACGCGCACTTCTTCCTGCGGTTCGGCGGCGAGCGAAACGCGAATCGTATCGCCTATGCCTTCATTCAAGAGAATGCCCAGGCCGATCGACGATTTAACAGTGCCGGTGAAAGCCGTGCCCGCTTCGGTCACCCCGAGATGGAACGGATAATCGACCTTTTCAGCCAGCAGCCGATACGCAGCGACTGTACGGTGCACGTCGGAGGCCTTTAGCGAAACGATGATGTCGGTAAAGTCCAGGTCTTCCAGAATCCCGATGTGACGCATCGCTGATTCAACCATCGCTTCGGGTGTGGCGGTGCCATACTTTTTCAGCAAATCCTTTTCCAAAGAGCCGCCGTTCACGCCGATCCGAATTGGAACTTTTTGCGCTTGCGCCGCGCGAACGACTTCGACGATGCGCTCGTGCTTGCCGATGTTTCCGGGATTCAGACGCAACTTGTCGATGCCGGCTTCCAGGGCGAGCAAGGCGAGCTTGTAATGGAAGTGAATGTCGGCGACAAGCGGAACTTCGGGAACGCGCTTGCGAATTTCTTTCAGCGCGATCGCCGCGTCGTTGTCCGGCACAGCCAGGCGGACAACTTCACAACCCGCGCTGACCATCTCCTCGATTTGTTTGACCGTCTCATCGACGTTGGCCGTGTCCGTCTTGGTCATCGACTGAATGACCACGGGCGCGCCGCCACCTATCTGGACGTGTTTGACTTGTACTGCTCTGGTCTTCCGCATAGATGTCTGACGTTTAGAGGCGGGCGCTGTCCGCCAACCGACGAGAGCAACGCCCTCGTCTAAACCTTAAGCGTGATTCTATCACCTTGTGGGACCGGGCTGGGCAGGCGAGGCTGCGGGTGTCGGACTTGGGTCTCCGGACCCGCGGAACAGTGCTGTCTGCTTGATCACGTCATTCGTAATCACAAACACCATCAGGAGGATCACCATTACGAACCCGACCTGTTGAATGCGCTCGCGGATCGTCCGCGAGATGCTAAGTCCAACCTTGGCCAGCGCGCTTTCGAGCATCAACAGAAATATCGCCCCACCATCCAGCACCGGAATGGGCAGCAAGTTGAAGATGCCGAGGTTGAGACTTAGAAAACCGAGCGTCCCAAAGATGCCGGCCCAGCCGAACTTGATCGCCGAAGTAGCGGCGACGCGATAGATGCCGATCGGTCCGGAGATCGTGTCGCGCACCGACCGCTCGCCGGTGAACAGTTGACCTAACGCTTTCCCGGTAACGCGAAGATATTCAAGGTTCGTGTCGATCCCTTCGGAAAGCGCGGTAATGGGTCCTACACGTTGAAAAGGAATCTCTTCGTCAGGTAGAAAACCAAGCCGCTCGCGATTTTCGCTTGCGTTCAAACGGCGCGGGGTCGCGGTGATATCCACCTGTTGCCCTTGCCGCTGAACCCGCAGAGTGATCGGCTGCCCTTTGTGATCGCGGATGAACTGGCTGACTTGCTCGGCGCTTTTTACCGGCTCGCCATTGACCGCAAGTATTCGGTCGCCGGGTTGTAATCCCGATTCAGCCGCGGGGCTGTTGGCCTCGACGTTCCGCACCACGATCGGCAGGTTTCCGTAATCGGGAAGAAAGTCGAGCGTCCCCATCGTCTCGCCTTGTTCGGTGCGAGCCGTCGGCTTAATGGTGAGTTTGACTCGTTGCCCGTTACGCTCAACCTCGAGCGGCAGATCCTTCCCTGGCGACAGCAGCGCATCATCAGCAATCGTGCGCCAGCGCGGGTTCTCGCGCCCGTCAAAAACGACGATGCGATCACCGGGCTGAAGACCGGCCGCTTCTGCTGCGCCTCCCGGGAGCAGGTACCGCACCACCGGAGGCGGCGCGAGCTGCACGCCGTAAATCATCGCGCCCGCGAATGGAATTGCGATCGCCGTCAGGATGTTCATTACCGGCCCCGCCACCGCAACCAGGATGCGTTGCCAACGTGGCCGGAGGTCGAAACGTTCATGCGCGGGTATGTCGGACGCGCCGTCGCCTTCGATCGGTGCGTTCGATTCGTCGCCACCGAGCTTCACATAGCCACCCAGCGGAATCAGCGAAACCCGATAATCCGTGTGGCCCTTCTTCCATCCAAAAAGCCGCGGGCCAAAGCCTACGGAGAAGGTCTCAACGCGGATTTTGAAGAGTTTGGCAACGATGAAATGCCCGAATTCGTGCAGGACAACCGCGGTGCCGAGAATGAAAATGAAGGCGAGAACGCCAATAATGCCACTTTGTAAAAGGCTCATTTGATTACTATCTTAATGAAAAATCCATCAACAATTCCGAGTGTAAGCGGACGGTAGAGATGCGTCAAACGCAGTGAAGGTTGGCGAGTTCGGATTAGGCGGCCGTAGTCTCGACCGTTGGCGCGGCAAGCTGGTCGATAGCTGCCGTCGCAGTCACACGGGCATCACGATCAGCCTTCAGAATGGTTTCGAGAGTATCAGCCTCGCGACGAGCATGTTGAGTCATCACAGCCTCAATGACACGAGGAATGTCGGTGAGGTTGATGCGTTCTTCAATAAATGCGCGTACGGCTTCTTCATTGGCCGCGTTCAGGGCCGCCGGGGTGGTGCCGCCCGCTTTCAATGCGCGATACGCCAGTGAAATACACGGGAAGCGATCGAGGTCGGGCGGTTCGAAGTTAAGCGACGAAAACTTTGTCAGATCGAGTGGCGCAAGTTCAGATGCGTGGCGCTCGGGATAAGTGAGCGCGTACTGAATTGCGTGGCGCATGTCCGTCACGCCCATCTGCGCGATAACCGAGCCGTCCACTAATTCGATCATCGAATGCACGACCGACTCAGGATGCACAACGATGGTAATTTGCTCGGCGTCGAATCCAAACAGCCAATGCGCCTCAATCACTTCGAGCCCCTTGTTCATCAAAGTCGCTGAGTCGATTGTGATTTTCGCGCCCATGTTCCAGGTCGGATGTTTCAGCGCCTCAGCAACCGACGCCGATTCGATAGCAGCTTTGTCACGCGTGCGAAACGGGCCGCCTGATGCCGTTAGAATCAGCCGGCGCACTTCCGAACGGTTCTCGCCGCGCAGACATTGATGCAGCGCGTTATGTTCCGAATCCACGGGCAGCATCTCTGCGCCCGATTTTTCCGCAGCCCGCGTCATCAGCGCGCCGGCCATCACGAGCGTTTCTTTGTTTGCGAGCGCCACGCGCTTCCCTGCTTCCAGCGCCCTGAGCGTCGGCACGAATCCGACGGCGCCCACCGTACCTGACACGACAATTTCCGCGTCGTCGCGCGTTGCAACCTCAACTAAACCTGACTCACCAACGAGGATGGTGGGTGCCGACACTGCTCTACTGCCCAGCTCGCTTCGCAGTCGCTCGGCAGTTTCTTCGGATTCGACTGAGACAAGTTGAGGATTGAACTTCTCGATTTGGTCGGCGAGTTTATCGATGTTTCGCCCGGCGCCCAACGCGACGACACGGAAGCGATCGTGGCCCAGCGCTTCGATCACGCGCAAAGTGTTGCAGCCGATCGAGCCGGTCGAGCCGAGAATAGAAACTCCACGAGCTGTCATGTGAGTTACCGCGCTGGCGGCTGGTCTTCGTAGGGGGCTTTCAGAACGACCTTACGTCCATCATCGTCGTAGAACGCTTCGGTGACGCGCCAGTCCTGGTTGCTGCGATACGCGAGCGAGACCGTCGCATTGACAGTCTTTCGCTCGCCATACACTTTCAAGTTCAGCGTCGCTTCACCGTTTTGATTTTGGGTATTAATACTGCCGGTCGGGAAGGAGCCAAAATCCTTGACCTCGCCGATGTCTCGCTTCAGCTCTTCATTTGTGCGCAGATAAGTGCGTGCAGTTTCAGCGGCTTTGCTATTGTTCATCGTGCTGAAGGCGAACCACACGATACCGCCGACGAAGAGCGCACCCACAAGCGCCAAAACTGCCAGGATTCCGACGACAATCAGAACTATTTTTTTGGTGGACATAATCAGCGGAAGTACGCCAGGGCAAAATAGTAGATGAGCGGCGCATTAAACAGCAAGCTATCGACCCGATCGAGCATGCCGCCATGCCCCGGGAGAATCTTGGCCGTGTCCTTGGCGCCGGCGCTGCGTTTTAGCGCACTCTCAGTTAAGTCGCCGAGTACACCAAAAACATTCATCGCGGCCGCCAGCGGCAAAGCGAACTTCAAAGGCAACTGCCGGAAGAACCAGTAATGCGCCGCGGTCGCCAGCAACAGGCTCGCGAGCATGCCGGCAATTGCACCCTCCCAGGTTTTTCCCGGACTTACATTTGGCGCCAGCTTGTGTCTTCCGAACGCCCGGCCGCCGTAATACGCGGCCGCATCCGAACCCATCAGCACAAGAAAGAAAAATGACAGGAGGTCCTTTGATAGCTCTGCGCTGAATCCGTTGCGCACAGCAACGAGGTGGCTTCCCAAAAGGACCACGTACATTACACCGATCACGGTGGCTCCGCTGCGCGCCAGCATGCGTTCGAAGGGGGCGCCCCGCAGCATCGCCGCCACCAAAGAACAAATGGTCAGCAGGATGAGAACCGCAACGACCGCTGAAAAGTCCACTGCCTCGCGTGGATCGGCGAAATAAAAAATCGTAAACAAGGCAGCGGCGCCGAGAAACCCGGCGACCGGGTCAGCCCGAATCTGTTGTTTGGCCGCGATGATCCAAAACTCGAGCAGCGCCAGAAGCAGCGCGACGCCGACCAGCACCACGAACACGGGCGCAAGCCGGGGCACTAAGATCGACGCAATGAGGATGGGCAGCAGAATAACCGCCGTCAGCAGACGGGCGACGCCGGACGGAATCGCGTTGAGCTTCGACAGCGGATTCGGTTTGTCTGGTTGATTCGGCAAGAGAGTGTAAGAAGGGCGCCTATCTGATCCAACTTTTGTTTAGAGGCGGGCCGCCCGCCTTTGTCTGAGAAAAGGAGGGCAGCAGCCCTTTTCTAAAATCAACATCAGGCTCAAGGGCCCCCGACCCTACTTCGCGTTCACGACGAGCTTCAGTCCCCCGAACCGCCGGCGGCGTTGTTGATAATCGACAATCGCTTCGAGCAGATGCACACGGCGAAAGTCGGGCCACAGTGTTTCCGTCACATGAATTTCCGCGTACGCGCTTTGCCACAAAAGAAAGTTCGAAATGCGCAGCTCACCGCTGGTCCGCACCAGGAGATCGAGTTCAGGTAAGTCGCGCGTGTACAACTCGCGCGCGATGTCTTCCTCTGACAATTCATCCGGCGTCCGCTTCTCAGCGATTACTCTGCGCATTGCCGCGCGGGACGCATCGACGATTTCTGAGCGACCGCCATAGTTCAGCGCGACGCTCAGCACCATCCCACTGTTCTTCGCCGTGCGCTCTCCGGCGCGCACAATTTCCTGCTGCACGTTCGGCGCAAGTTCGTGAGTGCGGCCAATTGTCTGAAACCGAATGTTCTGTCGATTGATCTCTTCCAACTCAAGCCGCAGGTACTTGCGCAGCATCCGCATGAGCGCATCCACTTCATAACGCGGGCGCTTCCAGTTCTCGGTCGAAAATGCGTAGAGCGTGAGCGCGCCCAAACCAAGCCGCGCGCCAGTATCGACCGCGGCGCGCACGGCTTCGACGCCGGCGCGGTGTCCGGCGATGCGCGGCTGTCCACGCTGCGCCGCCCAGCGCCCGTTACCGTCCATAATGATCGCGATGTGCTGCGGCAGACGATCCCACGCGATCGACGAAAGCAGGCGCTCGTCGCGACTGCCTTTCTCAACTACCTCTGTGAAGTTTTCGTGCACTGATTGGATATGAAGCCAGAACCACCTGCGTCAGCGGGTGGGTCATAAATTCCCTGAAAGTTGAGTGATCCATTCGCTCACGCGAATGGCACCGACTTCATTGCGACGCCGGCCAACTCAAAACGAAAGAGGCTTAATTCTTACCGCAAGCGAAAAGACTGTCAATCGTACTGCACACTGATCAGTGTCAGGCCGTGCGCGGGCGCCGTTGGGCCGGCCAACTCACGTTTGCCTTCGCGCAGCGCGCGCACGACGGTCTCCTCAACGATGTCGCCACGCGCTGCCGCCAGCAGTGTTCCCACAATCGACCGCACCATGTAACGCAGAAAGCCACTCGCGGTGACGCTGATTTCGATCAGATGGCAACGGCCGCGCGCGCTCCATCTATGTTCAAGACCGCAGCGCGTTACGTGGCGGATTCGCGACTCGACGTCCGATTGCGCCGCCGAGAAAGCGGTCCAGTCGTGCTCGCCCACAAACGACGTCGCGCAGCGGCGCGCTAACTCGAGGTTCAGCGCCCGAGACTCGAGCAGCGCATAGCGCGACCAGAATGGCGGCATCACCGGCCCGTGCACAATGCGGTAGCTGTAGGTCTTACCACGCGCCGAGTAACGCGCGTGAAAGTCTTCGGCAACGGCGCTCACAAACAGCACCCGCACATCCGGCGACAGATTTCCGTTAATCGCGCTGCGCAGTTTGGCTGGAGTAATTTCACGCTGTAGCTGCACACTGGCGACTTGTCCTTCCGCGTGCACGCCTGCGTCGGTTCGCCCTGAACCGTGGACGACAACTTCACGACCGTCAAGCAACGAGAGAGCGCGCGTCAATTCCCCCTGCACGGTTCGCAAGCCTTCCTGAATTTGCCAGCCGTGAAAGTCAGTGCCGTCGTATTGGAGCAGAAGTTTGAAGTTCATGGAGAGTATGAGGCTCTGCCGGCTGATGTGCGTTCTGCTCCCCTCTCCGCTTGCGGAGAGGGGCCGGGGGGGGAGAGGTTTGCCCGCGCACAACCCCACCCCTAACCCCTCCCCGTTCACGAGGAGGGGGATCGAACCCGCCAACACTCGCGAAAGCCGGCGGGCAGTAGCCCGCCTCTAAACGGACTCTTGAATCTTCCGGCTCCCGGGTTTCACCGCCTGCTCACCACGTTTACAAGCGTCACAATCCGCCGGCTGCACCGCCGGAACATTCAGCGTCGCCAGCGAGAACCTTGGTACGCCGACGTCAGCTTCGCCGCCGGATCGATCGATGATTGAAGCGGCACCTACGACGTCAGCACCATTCTCAGTTAGCGCTTTGATTGTGTCCCTGGTCGAGCCACCGGTCGTGATCACATCCTCGACCACCAGGACGCGTTCACCCTGGCGGACGGTGAAACCGCGCCGCAAAGTCATGGCGCCCTGCTCGCGCTCAGTCCAGATGAATCGCACTCCGAGTTGCCGGGCTACTTCATATCCGATAATGAGTCCGCCGATTGCCGGCGACGCTACCGTTTCAATTCCCTTTTCGCGAAACTGTTCGGCGATCGCTTCGCCAAACTGCGCCGCCACTGAAGGGGTTTGCAGCGCGATCGCGCACTGCAAATAGACAGAACTGTGCAGCCCGCTCGACAAGACGAAGTGTCCTTCGAGCAGCGCGCCCGTTCGTTTGAATGTTTCCAGCACCTCAGTCTGTTTCATAGTTAGCACTGCGCTTGCACCGTCGCGTACAATGCCCCGTGATGGTGCGACGCAATCTTGTTTCTGATTCTACTCTGATAGATGAAACTCTCGAACTAATACGCGCCCAAGGCGGCCGAGCGAGCTTTCTGCAAGTCGCAGAGTCAATCTTTCTCCTATCCAATATCGACCGCGAATTGGCCGCCTCGATGATCAGCGAGCTGGTCGAGAACGATCCGCGATTCGTTCTCGAAGCCGATCACCTGGCGGCAGCCCCAGACTCCAACTCGGCCCTGTTGCGGGACCTCGAGTTCGTTGTGGTCGACGTCGAAGCAACTCACGAACGCCGAACGCCGGCGCGGATTATTGAAATCGGCGCTTACCGGGTCCGCGGCGGCGATATTTTCGACAAGTTCGAAACGCTGGTAAATCCGGAAGCGGTCGTGCCGAAGTTTTTGACGAATCTCACCGGTATCTCAACCGAAATGCTGCTGACGGCCCCCAAGTTCGCGGAAGTCGCGGACGAATGGCTGGACTTCATCGGTGATGCGGTGCTGGTCGCACACAACGCGAATTTCGATCTGCCGCTCATGAACCGCGAAATAGCCCGCGTCTTCCCCGGCTACCGTTTGCGGAACGCGCATCTGTGTACGGTTGACCTGGCGCGCCGGTTGGTGCCGCGCTGCGAGAGTCACGGACTCGATTCCCTCGTCGCGTACTTTGGTTTCGAAGTCTCGCGCCGACATCGTGCCGCTGATGATGCGCTGGCCACCGCCCGCGTTTTTCTCCGTTTGCTGAACGACTTGTCTGAGAATGGGATTCTCACGCTGGCCGAAGCCCGGAGTTTTCAGGCCAAGCTTGCGGCGGGCGAGCTGCAGCTAGCTTTCGACTCCTGACGGCTCGCTCTTGCCGGACTGGCGCATCAGCGCCTTCGCGATGAAGAACACCACGATCAGTACGGCGAGAGTGATTCCGATCGCCGGATAGTAACGAGTTATTAACTCCTTCGCCTGATCGCCGTAACGCGCGGCCAGAAACCCCAGCAGCAAATAACGAAAGGTGCGTCCCCCCGCGACGGCCAGGGTGAACCGCATCAGGTTCAGCCGAAACACACCCGCCGAAACCACAAACAGCTTAAAAGGAAACGGCGGCGGCAGTAGCGAAGCGACCAGCACGGACATCACGTCATAACGGTCGATCAAGTCCTTGACGCGTTTTTGCTTTGATGCAGAAAACTTTGATAACGCTTTTTTCCCGGCACGCTGAGAGAGCCGATACAAAGCCACGCACCCAATCGTTGAACCGATCGTTGCCGCAGCCACGTAAATCAACATCCAACCTGGCCGCGCGGCCGCCAACAAAAGCAGCACGGCATCCACGCCGCCGGGCATCGGCACCATCACCGAATCCAAAAACGCGATTGCGAATAGTCCAAACGGTCCCAGTGAAATCAGATATTGCGAAATCTGCCCGAGCGCTTCGGTAATCTTATGAATTAAAGCCTTCAAATATGATCAGCCTTTCAGTGAATCTTCAGTGATGTGCTTCCCCTCTTCGACGGCCGTTCTGCCCCGGCGCGAGATGAGGTAAATCGCGAGGCCAAGCACGGCCACCGCCGCGACGATGCTCACGATGAGCAGTCCATTGTCTTTCAGGAATCTTAGGACAGCTTCGCCATAGTAAACCGCGAGGATGCCTTCTACGTAATAGCGTGTCGATCGCGCGATCAGAATCGTCAGCAGAAACTTGCGCCGCGGAAACTGCAACGCGCCCGCCGTCGCGACGAAAATCTTGAAGGGCAAAGGCGGCGGCAACAAAGCCGGAATCGCCAGCGCAAACACCCCAAAGCGCGCGTAAGCACGCTCAACCTTCGCGACTCGATCGGCGCGAAAGCGTCGATGAAGAACTGCCAATCCGCCGCGCTTGAAAATCGTGTACAGGAGCAAGCAACCAAGCACGGAGCCAATTGCGGGAAAAAGCGGAAAGAAAAAAGCTGTCTTCGGATGCGCGTAACAACGCGCAACCACGAGGTAATCGTTGATTTCAGGCAGCGAGAGCAGCGACGAGTCCAAAGCGCCTATCAGAATCATCGCCGGCCCGGCGTAGTAAACCGGCACGCCGACAATGAAACCTCCAACGCGTCGGGCTATGGCATCGAGCCAATCAAACATAATCGGTGACAGGTGACAGGTAACGGGTGACAGGAAGATGGTCGTAGCAACCTGTCACCTGTTACCAGTTATCTGTCACCGGTTTACTGTGCTGGTTTGAAGATTGAAGGGGTGTCGTACGTAACGCCTACGGTAAGTCCCGAGCGCGGGCTGTGACTTGTCAGGCCTTTGATGCCGGCAAAATCGAATCTCAGACCGGACGCGCGAATCTGCATTCCCAGGCGCGCTTCGCCTTGCGACTCAGTTCCCAACGGTCCGTCGCCGGGGCGCGTGTTCACGCGGCCGTTTACCTCGCCGGCGATGCTGAATTGATCATTGAGCCGAATGATGCTCGCGGCGCCGTAGGTGATCACGTCGTTCTGCGAGAACAGTTGGGTTGGCGCCGTGAGAATAGCAACGCCGAGATTGCCAAACGTGTTCACGCGGCCGTTGCGGCCGAACTTCTTTCCGACAAGCACCTGACCGTATGCGTTGGTCTGGTTCAGACCGATGCCGCGGCCCTGGCTCGAGTTCGGCAGCTGGACGCCGAACCGGAACCCGATCGACGGCCCGTTCTTAGTTTCCGCGCGCAGCTTAATCTTGGTTGAGAGCGTGAAGTCGCCGAAGTCGTTCGTTGAGTTGGCGCCGGGGGCGAGCTCCAAAGGAATTGCGCTTAGACCCTGCGAATTTATGCTCAGGAAGTTTTGCGCGACGCCCTCAATCTGCACTTCCACGTTCGGGGACAGCCCAATGTTTATGCCGATGACGCCCGCCCGCGTCAGGTCGCCATTCAAACCTGAGACCGGAAACTTTACGTTCTGCAGAAAATCCATGCCGACTTCCAACCGCATTGAGCCGGGCGGAATGATGTCGACGTCTTCGGTGATCAGCGGCCGCTGCTGAGCGCGCACACCAGACGCAGCCGCAATCACGCAGATAACAGCTGCTACGCAAAGATTCAGTAAATTGTTTTGTCTATTCACGTTGAAGGTTAGCAATCAAGCTGAACGAGCGAATTGTAATGCGGCGTTGCGTTAAGCGTCAACGCCTAAGTCCCTCGTCAGGATGATTAAACGCCCGGATTACTCGAGCTTGCCAATAAGTTCATCCACCAGTGCTCCCTGCCCACTCAACATCTTTTGCTTCGCCACGTCCGGCGCAAACCACTCAGCTCGATCCACCTCGGGAAACTTCTGCATCCGGCCCGATCTCGGCGGCCATTCAGTTTCGAACTCATTGCTGTTCAGTGTTGCCGGATCGAAGTCGCCTTCCACGGCCCAGGCGCTAACGATCTTGCCGTTCTTCTGTTTGATCGGCGTTAGGGGAATGTAGTTCCCGTCGGGAGGTGCCAAGCCGGTTTCTTCTTTGAATTCGCGCTGGGCCGCGGCGAGCGGTACTTCATCCTGGAATTCGCCTTTGGGAATGGTCCAGGCGCCTTCGTCTTTGTTGCGCCAGAACGGACCGCCCGGATGAACGAGCAGCACCTCGATTGAACCTTCGTGGTGCCGGTACAGCAACAAGCCGGCGCTTTTCTTAGGCATGATTGGGACTAACGTTCTCGCATGGCTGCCTCGACCGCCTTGAAGACTTCGCGATGAATCTCGGCAATCTTCTCAGGTGGCACCTTCGGTCGTCGATCGAAAGTAAGCAGACCGTTGATCTCCTGTTCGATGTCGGTCAGCTGTGTGTAGCAAAAACCGGCGAGGAACTTCAGAGATGCGATGCCTTCCGCCAGATCGCGATACTTGGCGAGTAATTCCTCAGGTGTCTTGAACGAGTCATAGAACTGATAGAGCAAATCGCGGTGCTCCTCAGGAATATCCTGCGGGACCGCCAGAAACCCACCCACCTCGGAAAGGACGATCGGCTGTCCGCGATATTCTGAACCACGCGCGAACAGAGGCTTCTCGCCGACCCAGACTTTTAATGGCAGTTCGCCGCCGGATAATTTATCGCGATAGCGTTCGCGCAAAAGCGCCGCCGTCGGGGTGTAGTCGTGAATGGCACATACATCTGTGATGTCGCTGTGTTCCCAGCCGTCGTTATCGACGACCGGCCGCGTCGGATCAATCCGGCGCGTCGCGCGGACCATTCGTTCGAGATAGGCGTATTGTCCAGCATGCTCCTGCTCGAGTCCCGGAAAACCCATACTCTCGTTCACGGGCACCCAGGCAATGATGCAGGGATGATTCAAATCGCGGCGCACCGCGCGCTGCCATTCGGCGGAAAGCAACTCCTCCGACTCAAGTGACCATTCACGCGCATTGGGCATCTCTTCCCAAACCAGCAGCCCCAACCGATCGCACCAGTACAACCAGCGTGGATCTTCGACCTTTTGATGTTTGCGCGCGCCGTTGAAGCCGAACATCTTCGTCCAGCCAATGTCGGTTTGCAGAGCTTCGTCCGAGGCCGCAGTGAGATAACCGCCCGGAAAGTAGCCCTGATCCAGAATCATCTTCAGGTAGATCGGCTCGCCGTTAATTCGGATGGATCCGTTGCGTAACTCAATGCCACGCATTCCGAAGTATGAAGTCACCTCATCGAGCAACGTGTTCTTGTCGTCATACAAGCGAATGCGCAGGTCGTAGAGATGCGGTGAATGCGGATACCAGAGTTTCGCGTAAGGAATCCGGAGCACGAACTGCCCGGTAGCCACCGGCGTGAACTCTTCAGCGCGCGCCACCGAAAGGCCATGATCAAAAACTTCAACTTTGATCTGCCAGGCCGCGGACGGTGCATGCAGAAACACGGCGAGGTAAACCTGGTTGTTGTCCGCGCGCGGGACGATCTGAATCTCTTCGACCCGAATCGGCGGCGCACTTTCCAGCCAAACCGTCTGCCAAATTCCCGTCGTATTGTAGTAATCGATACCGACCGGCAAACCAGTGTGCGATTGTTTGCCCCGCGGCTGACTCGGGTCTTGTCGATCTTCAACGCGCAGGGTGATGCGATTCACGCCCGGCTTCAGGTACGGCGCGATGTCGAATTGAAAAGGAACATGCCCGCCCTGGTTATGACCGACCTGCTGCCCGTTAATCCAAACCGTTGAGGCGTAATCGACCGCGCCAAAATTCAAAAGCACATCAGACTGCTGCCAGTCGTTTGGAATCTCGAAGCTTCGAGCGTACCAGACGATTTCATGGACGGATTTCTCGTTGATCCCCGAGAGCTCCGTTTGATACGCAAACGGAACCATGATGCGCAAAGGCAGCTCACGGCCATCGTGCCAGCCGGCGTCCTGTCCTTCGTCAGCATCATCGAACGCGAATTCCCATTCGCCGTTTAGATTTAGCCACGGTTCACGGATGAACTGAGGACGCGGATATTCGGGACGAGGAATGTTTTGGTTAGGCATCGCTGGTTGTCATGAAAGTGGTACTGACACCTCTTCGCGCGTGCCTGCGTCGGCTTTTACTAACCAAATATCCGGTTCAATGTTAGTTGCGGCCCGATACTCGCTTCGCACAAACCGGCCGAAGTCGTCCACGGCGTCCGGTCGGACAATATTGATCGTGCAGCCACCGAAGCCGCCGCCGGTCATGCGCGCACCAATGACGGCCTCCTGACGCAAGGCAATTTGGACCATCGTATCAAGTTCCGGAGAGCTGACTTCATAATCATTACGGAGCGATTCGTGCGAAGCATTCATTAATCGGCCGAGCAGCTCAGTGTTGCCGTCACGTAAAGCACGGAACGCTTTCAATGTGCGATCGTTCTCTGTGACCACGTGCCGGCAGCGCCGGCGTACCGTCGCCGGCAACTCGCTCTCGTGCTTCTGAAGGTCGTCAACCGTTATGTCGCGGAGCGATCGTATATGTGGCAATTTCAGCTTCAGAAGCTCTACTCCGCGTTCACACTCTGCGCGCCGCTGATTGTAGACCGACGAAGCGAGGTCGTGCTTAACGTTGGTGTTGCAAACAACCATCGCCGCCTTAAAGTTCGCCAGCGAAATTGGTTTCGCTTCCAGGGATCGGCAATCGATCAACAGCGCGTGATCTTTGCGCCCCAGGACTGCCGTTAGTTGATCCATGATGCCGACTCTTGCTCCTACGAAAACCGTTTCGGCTTGTTGAGCCGCCAACGCCAGCGCCACGTCGTCAATCTTCACTCCGGCAATTGTCGTCAACGCCTTACCCGTTGCCACCTCAAGCGCAGCGGACGATGACAGGCCACCGCCGATCGGCACGTCGGAATCGATAAGCAAGTCAGCGCCGGTAAGCTTCAAACCTTGTTCAGCAATCGTCCACGCCACGCCCGCGACGTAGCAAAGCCATTTTCTTTCGCCGGCCAGCGATCGATCATCGAGATTGAACTCCCCATCTTCTTTCAAAACGAGGGACTTCACCCGGACGCGACGATCATTCCGCTGCCCAATCGCGACATACGTGCGACGGTCAATTGCCATCGGCAGCACGAAACCTTCGTTGTAGTCGGTGTGCTCGCCGATAAGGTTGACGCGGCCGGGGGCTGAGAAAACTCTTGGAACCGAGCCGTAAGTTTCCTCAAAAACCGATCGCAGATGGTTAACGTCGACCATTGTTCCAGAAAGCACGCGCTCCCTCTCCCTCTGGGAGAGGGCCGGGGTGAGGGTGCGAAGCTTAGCGAGCACAAGGATTTTTTGAACTAACTTCTCGGTGTCGTCGCCCTCACGACACCGAGAAAATAACTGAGCTATTACGCCGCTAAATCCTCACCCTAACCCTCTCCCAGAGGGAGACGGAATAGACCAATACCCTACCTCGAACGCTCATTATTCGCCGTAACCGCGAGGGTGTTGCTGCAACCATTGCCAGGCCGAATCCACGATCTTCCGCAAGTCCTGAAACTGCGGGGCCCATCCAAGCTCGCGTTTGATCTTTTCCGAGCTCGCTATCAGTACCGCGGGGTCGCCGGGTCGCCGCGGTCCAATCTTGATGGGAATTTCGTGTCCGGTAATCTCATTTGCCACGTCGATGACTTGGCGGACGGAATAGCCGGCGCCGCCACAGCCTAGGTTGTAGATTGCGCTGCGCTCGCCCAGTATCTGCAGCGCCAAAATGTGCGCGCGAGCAAGATCCACGACATGAATGTAGTCGCGGACGCAGGTGCCGTCGCGCGTGTTGTAGTCTTCGCCGTAAATTTCAACGTGTTCGCGCTGACCGGTGGCAGCTTGCAGCACTAACGGAATCAAGTGCGTTTCCGGATCGTGCCACTCCCCACAACGCTCCGTCGCGCCCGCCGCGTTGAAGTAGCGCAGCGACGCATAACGAATGCCATAGGCACTCTCATACCAACGCAAAGCGCGTTCGAACGCGAGCTTCGTTTCGCCGTAAGGGTTCGTCGGGTTGGTCAGATCCGCTTCTTCGATGGGCTGCTTCTCAGGCTCGCCGTAAACCGCAGCGGTTGAAGAGAACACGAGGCGCTTCACACCGGCGTCACGCATGGCGTCTAACAGCGACAACCCGGCATCGACATTATTTCGATAGTACTTAGCCGGATTCTGCACGGACTCGCCGACTAAAGAATCAGCGGCCATGTGGATCACGGCTTCTATTTCGTGCTCACGAAAAACTTCGATCAGTCGATCGCGGTCGAGCAAATCGGATTGGACGAAAGGGATGTTCGCCGGGACACTCTGTCGATGGCCTTTCCCGAGGTTGTCGTAGACAACAACGTCGTGGGCATCGCGCAAAAGTCCTTCAACGACAACGCTGCCGATGTAACCCGCTCCTCCGGTAACCAAAACTCGCATTAGACAGATTCTCTCCGCGGCAGAAGTTCCTGAAACAGCTTTCGTTGGTCCTGTAGCTCGTCAGCCAGCGGTTGGTAGATTTCGCGCTGGCCCTGCTCGTTTGGATAGTCCCAAAGGCCGTTGTGGCAATGCCGGTCGTCGTCCCAACCGGGGTGGTTCACAATTGGGTAAAGACAAATGCCCTGAAGTTCCACACCTTCCTGCAGCGCCGCGCGCGCTTCAGTGCAGACGTAGCGAAACCATTTCGGGCGCAACTCGTCTTCAATTCCAGTTTCGGCAACAAAGAATGGGCGTTGATATCGCGCATACAGTTCTTCAATTATTTCGCGAAGCGGCCTATAGCGCGGGTTTTCGGGCTCAATAAAGCCGCCAAAGCCGGCGCCGAGAAACCACTGATTGCGCAGGTAATAGTTGCCGCCGATTATATCGAGATACTTTGGATCACCACCGAGCTCGGGCTTTACACGCCCGGCCAACATGTCCCACGCTTCGTACTGGGACACGCGATAAGCCTCAGCCTCACGCGCGTGCTCAGGATTGTTCGGATCCAGCGGCAGCACATTGATCATCGGATCGATTTGCGCGATGCGTGTCCGCTTGTCGATGTCCCACAAAGCTTCACAGGCCGCAATGTTCGCGCGCACCAGCTGCTCTTTCAATTGGTCGCCGCGGCCGTGAGAGAACGGATTAAACGCCGCCGCGTCGCCCGCCGCCCACGAGAAGAATGAAATCTCATTTGTCGGACAGGCAAACAGAACGATGTCCGACTCTTCGCGCCAGAGACGGGCAAACTCACGCGCGTATTTCGCGAAGGCATCGATGAAACGCGGCTCAAACAGGCCGAGCCAATCGGGCCAGCCGTAATGAAACAGATCCCAGATTACCTGCGTGTTCGTTTCCCGCGCGGCCCGCATCATTGGCAGGAGACTCGAGAAGTCGTACGCGCCCGGCGTGCTTTCGATCAGATGCCAACGCAGACCGTCACGCGCGGCCGCAATTCCCTGCTCATGCAGACGCAGGTAGTCTTCGCGCGCGAGGCGATCGTGATGAGTGAAGGCAATCTCGTCGAGTCGCTTGCCGGACGCCAGCCGATGCGTCGAACATTCGAAACCGCCGAGAAAGAAACTTTCAAAGAGCCCTTCGTATCTCGCCATTCCCGCCATTGCTCGGAGTCAGCTCCGGAAGGGTCGCCTTGGTTGCCGTGACATGCTTTCCGTTCGGATGTCCGTTTTCCAGAATCAGCGCTTCCTTTCGTTTGACGCTCGACATCTTCGCATAGACGGTCAGTGCCTGCGCGACGATTTGGTCCATGTTGTAGTACTTGTAGGTCGCCAGACGACCGACGAAGTGCACTTCCGGTGTCTTGTCGGCCAACGCCTTGTAACGGGCGTAGACGTCCGCGTTTTCTTTCCGCGGCACCGGGTAATACGGGTCACCCTCGCTCTTCGGAAACTCGTAAACGATGCTCGTCTTTGAATGCTCCTGGCCCGTTAAGTACTTGAATTCCGTCACGCGTGTGTAGAGGTGGTCGTTCGGGTAGTTAATCACGGGCGCTGACTGAAACGTCTGCTGGTTGTGCGTTTCGTGTTTGAACTCGAGCGACCGATACGGCAGCTTGCCGTAGCAATAACCAAAGAACGCATCCACCGGCCCCGTGTAAATCATCTCCCGATGAGGAATTTCCTTCTCGACCTCGCGGTAATCACAGTTCAGCAGCACTTTGATGTTGGGATGATCGAGCATGTTCTCGAACATACGCGTGTAGCCGTGCAGCGGCATGGCCTGATAAGTATCAGTGAAGTACCGATCGTCACGATTGGTCCGCGTGGGAATACGCGAAGTAACGCTGGCATCCAGCTCCGACGGATCCAGTCCCCACTGCTTACGTGTGTAATTCTTAAAGAATTTTTCGTACAGCTCGCGGCCCACGGTGCCGATGACAACGTCTTCCGAAGTGCGAACCTGTTCGCGCGGCTCAGCGACCTTCTTCAGAAAATCTTCCATCTCAAAGGATGTCAGGCTGAGGCCGTAGAGCGCGTTAATCGTGTTGAGATTGATCGGGATCGGAACTATC
The DNA here is from genome assembly GCA_036277115.1 of Pyrinomonadaceae bacterium. NCBI lineage: Bacteria > Pseudomonadati > Acidobacteriota > Blastocatellia > Blastocatellales > Pyrinomonadaceae > Pyrinomonadaceae bacterium. The sequence continues at coordinate 389,874 of DASUNM010000021.1, read as the reverse complement.
TGGCCGTCTACGCTCGCGCGCACGCTATGCTGGTAGGGACGCCACTCAGTAAACCGCGAAAGATATTCGAACACTTCGCGCGAGTTCGTATGGAAAATATGTGGGCCGTACTTGTGCACCAGCACGCCATGCTCGTTGTAATGATCGTAGGCGTTCCCGCCGATGTGCGGACGCTTGTCGCATATCAGCACCTTCTTGTTCGAACCTCGGGCGAGGCGCTCGGCGAGCACGCTGCCCGCGAATCCCGCTCCAACAATTAAATAGTCAAACATTACTCACTCCCCTTGTTAAGAATAATTAAGATTAAGATTTACGCTGCGTTGCTCGTTACCAGTGCCGGCCCTGTCGCCCGGGCTTTCGCCGCCATCACGTTCGGCTTCCGCCGGTGTAGCGATACTCGATCAATCAGCTCTGACATTCCCGCCCAGGTTTTATCCCACGAAATATTGGCCAGGAACTCATCGACACGTTGCAGCCATTTCTTGCTCGTCGCTTCCGGGTTCAAGGATTGCTCAATCGCCGCGATGAATTCGTCCGGAGTCCGGGCGATGCGCACGAGATCCAACTTACCGTACGGTTTAATTACGTCAGCGATGGGTGTTGACACGACCGGCTTTCCGGCCGCGAGATACTCAGGTGTCTTGGTTGGACTGATGTAACGCGTCGCTTCGTTAATCGCGAACGGCATCAGCGCCACGTCCCAACCCGCGATGTACCGCGGCAACTCGTCGTAAGTCTTCGAGCCGAGATAATGAATGTTCGGCCGCTGTGGCAGAACCTTCGGATCAATCTTGGTCACCGGCCCAAGCATCACCAACTGCCAGTCCGGACGCGCTGCTGCCACGGCGTCGAGTAATCCGGTATCGAAGCGCTCATCGATGACGCCAAAGTAACCAAGCCGTGGATACGCAATCGGTTCCTGGTCTTCAGGGTCCTTTGCGCGAGTGCGCGCCTGCATAAAGTGTTCGCGATCGATGCTGCTGGGAAATGGATGTACGAATGGATGTTTGTGACGCTTGACCTCGTACAAACTGTGCCCGCCAGTGAAAACAACGTCGGCGCGGTTCAGTAGTTCGAGTTCCTGAAAGCGCAGGCTGTCCGGGGCGCCCTTGAACGCCGACAGCTCATCCATACAGTCATAAATGACGGCCAGAGGACTCAGGTTTTTTGTAAAATCGAGGGCCATCGGCGTGTAGTACCACAGCACGTATTCCTGAATCTGGTGTTCGCTGAAGAAAGTCTGAAGCAGGCTGCTGAGGACGGCCGTCTGCGCAATTTGGCTACTTAAACCGTCCGGCAGGATCGGCGTGACTACTTGCACTCCGTTTTCTCGCTCACGCACTTCGAGCCGCAGCGAACCACTACCACGCATCGCTTCTTCAATAAAAAAGACACGGCGCTCAGCCGCCCCACGTTTCAAAAGGTGCTGTGGTCGTTGATAGACCCAATCCCAACGCAGGTGCGAAAAGCAAACCAGATCCGGCGCCGGCTCAGATGCGCTGCGCGAGCCTTTGGGCAATGGCTGAGTTACCGCCTGAACATTTAGTGCCGGTGATGAATGCTGCTGTGAGTTCGACACAGATCTATCCTCCGATTGTTAAAATCCTCACGTAAAGCAGATAGAACTTCTCCCTTGGGAGTTTCTATCCTTATGTTGCCGACAGAGAGGAGTTCAGCCAGGATTGGCTGAAGCAATTAATTGCGACTTACAGTGTTTTGCAGCCGCAAGTTAACCTTGGTTCATGTTCAAGGCCACCGAATACTTACCTCTATCGTCGCTCCGTCTCGCTTTATTTCGATACAGCGCAACGTCAGGGTTAGCGCTTCTTTAGTCCGAAAACATTTCGTTTTCTTAAGTCAGTTTCAGGGATAGCAAACGGGATACCAGTATTATTAGTCGTTGCGTTGTGTAACGGATGCTTTGCAAAGCAGGCATGAGGGTTGCTCGGTACCAGGCAGCCAGAACTCAGCCACAAGAGAAAAACATGGCCAGCAAAGTACGACGAACAATGTGGACGCTGAGCGGCCTTTCATTGAAGAAGATGGCCGTCCGTGTTTGGAACGAGATGAATCGCGACGACGTCTTCGGCGACGCCGCAAAACTTGCGTACTACTTTTTATTAGCGTTGTTTCCGTTGCTGATCTTCCTGACGTCTGCGATCGGCTTGATCGTCGGCTCCGAGACCAGCATGCGTAACACGCTGTTTCAATATCTTGCGCGCGTGATGCCGTCATCGGCTTTTCAACTGATCGATTCGACCATGCTGGAAGTCACTAACTCCAGCGGCGCCGGCAAGCTTTCGTTCGGGTTGTTGTTGGCACTTTGGGCGGCGTCCAACGGCATGGGCGCGATCACGGAAGCATTGAACACGGCGTACGATGTCGAAGAGAAGCGGCCCTGGTGGAAACGGCGATTGGCTGCCGTGTTGCTGACGGTGGGCCTGTCCATTTTGATCATCGCCGCTCTCGCGATGGTCATCGGCGGTGGCCGGCTAACCGATTATCTTGCGGCCCTGTTCGGGTTTGGCTCAGCCGTCACATGGGTGTGGAAGATCCTGCAGTGGCCGCTCGCGCTGGCTTTCATGCTGGCGGCCTTTGCATTGATCTACTACTTCGCGCCGGACCTTCGCGATCAGGATTGGAAATGGATCACGCCCGGATCGGTTATCGGAGTTGTGCTCTGGCTTCTCGCCTCGTTTGGTTTGAAAGGCTACCTGCACTTCTTCAATTCATACAGCACGACGTACGGCTCACTGGGCGCGGTGATTATCCTGATGTTGTGGCTTTACCTGACCGGGTTGGCAGTTTTGATCGGCGGCGAAGTTAACGCTGAGATCGAGAATGTCGCGGCTCAGCGAGGCGCGGCGGACGCAAAGAAAAAAGGCCGGAAAACTCCAAAGCGGTAAGCCGCAAGATCGTCACGCAAGCGGACTTAACCTTTGTTTGGCACGCACTGGGTGTTAGAATCTGGGCCGCGATCCGAATAATCCGGGCAGACTCTCCCCGCTGCCTTGTTTCTCAAGCATTGCCCCGGACCGCCATCGTCTTAACTACCTCTTCCCGAACAACAACGGAGGACGCACTCATGACTCGGAAAGTACTGCTCGCCTGCATACTCGCTCTCAGCTTCGGCACGCCCGCGCTGCCACAACAGCCGCGGCCGCAGGATCGACCGGGAGCGCGGCCGCCAGTTACCCAGCAGCCGGCGCAGCAGGACGACGAGGACGATGTAGTCCGAATCACGACCAACCTCGTGCAGCTTGACGCCGTTGTGCTCGACAAGGACGGGCGGCACGTCACGGATCTGCGCCCCGAGGATTTTGAGATTGTGGAGGACGGCCGTAAGCGGCCCATCACTAACTTCTCTTACGTAGACACGTCGCCCGCGCGCAACACTTCGACCCCTGTGGTTGCGGCCGACGCCCCGCGCGGCAAAGAGGCAAAACGAACTTCGAAAGCACCGCCGACGCCCATCGCACCGGCCGTCGTGCCGAAGGGTCAGGCGCGGCGCATCATCGTACTGGCCTTCGACGACATGCATCTCTCGTTCGAGACGATGCGGATCGCGCAGAAGGCGGCCAGGAACTTTATCGAACAGGAGATGGAGCCCGGCGACTTGATGGCGGTGGTGAAAACAGGTTCGGAGGCGGGTGCGCTTCAGCAACTTACTACAGACAAGCGCCACCTTTTGGCAGCCATCGAGCGTTTGCGCTGGAACCCGCGCGGGAGCGCCGGCATCAACCCCATTGTTCCGAACGAGGGGACTGCGGCACAAGCGGCCGACCAAACCCGAGGCCTTCAAGAACGCATCTCATCCATCGCCACTCTCGAAGCTCTCGCCCGTTTCGTACGGGGCATGCGAGAACTCCCGGGCCGCAAGTCAGTCGTCATTATCACGGACCACATCCCGACCTTCGTGGACGGCGTTAACATTGTGGACACGGAGATGAAACGCCTGGTGGATCTTGCCAACCGCTCGTCCGTCACGTTTTTCGGCATCGACGCGCGAGGCCTCCCAGTACTCGGTCGTGAGGCGGCCGAGCCGGGGCTGACGATTGGCAGTACACAACTCGGCACTGGCAACACGCTCAACGCCGTTCTGCACGGCAACGACCCGAGTCTCGGTGCGCGCCGCAGCAGCTATTTCCGGTCGCAGGATGGGTTAAACCACCTGACGCGTGAGACTGGCGGGTTTGCGCTCTTTAACCGGAATGACATTCTCCGCAGCTTGAATAACATTCTCGACGACCACGAAGGTTATTACCTGCTCGGCTATCGCCCGGACGACAAAACTTTCGATTCGGAGACGGGCACGCGGAAGTATCGCTCACTCAGCATCAACGTCCGTCGGCCCGGCCTCAAAGTGCGCTCACGCAGCGGCTTCTATGGCACGCCGGAGAAACCGCGGGTGCCCACGGGGGCTCGCTCGCGCGACGAGCAGTTAGTTGACGCGCTCGCCTTGCCGTTTTCGTCGGGCGGTGTCGGCCTGCGGTTAACGGCGCTCTTCGGGAACGAAGCGCCCGATGGTTCCTTCATCCGCTCGCTCCTTCACATCGATACTCGCGATCTCACCTTCAAACCCGAAGCAGATGGCTGGCAGAGAGCGGACGTTGATGTGCTCGCCGTGCTCTTCCACGCCGACGGCTCCGTTGCCGGACAACTTAACCGCAAGCACAGCCTGCGCGCGCGCGGCGAAAGCTTTCAGCGCGTACTCAAGACCGGCATCGTCTATCCCCTGAACGTGCCGGTCCAGCAAGCCGGCGCCTATCAGCTCCGCTTTGCGGTGCGTGACGCGGCCACCGAGCGCATCGGCTCAGCCAGCGAGTTCGTCGAGGTGCCGGAGGTCGATAGGGGCAAGCGGCTTGCAGTCTCAGGCCTGGTCGCCGCGGGCTATGAGCCACCGCCTCCGGCGGCGCAGGCCACCGAAGCTTACGAGCCAAACCCCGAACTCAGCCCGGCCGTCCGGCGCTTTCGGCGCGGAACGCGGATGGACTTTGGTTACATCATCTACAACGCGCGCACTGACGGAAGCACGGGCAAGCCGAAGTTGACGACGCAAGTGCGCTTGTTCCGCGACGGCAAGCAGGTCTTCGCGAGCGACCCCGAAGCCTTCGACCCGGCCGCGCAGGTCGACCTCAAGCGCCTGACGGCAAGCGGCCGCCTGCGCCTTGGTGGAGACCTCACGCCCGGCGAATACCTGCTTCAGGTGATCGTTACGGACGCACTAGCGCCGGAGCGGGAACAAACGGTCACGCAGTGGACAGACTTTGAGATCATCGGTTAAGCGAAGACTGATTTAATCAAGCTGTTAGGATTAAAGAAGAGATTGGTAGGCACGAGCGGACTCGAACCGCTGACCCCTTCCGTGTCAGGGAAGTGCTCTACCAACTGAGCTACGTGCCTAAGGGGTGAAACTCGCTAAAGGACTGTTACTTTGCGAGAGCGCGAAAGTAACAAACGGCTGATCGAGAAGTCAAGCAAGTGGTCGTTGCCACAGACCGCCCCGCAACGCGAGCAGCAGACCATCTAACGGCGCGAAGTCTTTTTCTTTACCGGACTGACAGCAGCTTCCGCGCGTTCCCACTCATCGTACAATTCAGCCAGTCGCGCCTGGGCCTTTTCGTACGCGTCGTTCGCCGCCACGAGCTTGGTGATGTCACGCGCAACCTCGGGCTTGGACATTTCGTTCGAGACTTCCGCTACCTGCTTTTCGAGTTCGGCGATTTCCGCTTCGACAGTTTGTGGATCGCGCGGCTTTTTGACGACCTTGATGCGCTTGGATTCAGCGCTGGACCCACCCGCTACCGCTACAGCGGGTGGTACTGACTTCATCGCGCGTGAAGCCACCTCTGATTTAGAGTGACGCTTGCCAGAAGTTTCTTGTGACCGACTGGACGAAGCTGGATCGGCATGCTGCGATCCGCCCGCTACCGAAGGCGATGCGTCCCCTCGTGCGCGCGCAGCTTTCCAATCGTGATACTCGGTGTAATCGCCGTTGTAATGTTCGACTTTGCCGGCTCCGTCCAGCGCCAGGATCTGTGTCGCGACACGATCAAGGAAGAATCGATCGTGACTGATCGTGATGATCGTGCCTTCGTAAGCCTCCAGCGCTTCTTCCAGCGATTCGCGCGAGGGAATGTCGAGATGGTTTGTCGGCTCGTCCAGCACCAGGACGTTGACGCCTGAATAGATCAGTTTCGCGAGCGAAAGTCTTCCCTTCTCTCCGCCGGACAAATCGCGCACGTGTTTGTAAACGTCGTCGCCCACGAACAGGAACTTCGCGAGAAACGACCGCAGCTCACCGGCGGTTGCGCTCGACGGCGCCACGCGCCGCAGCTCCATGATGATTTCGTTTCGGTCGTCGAGATCTTCAAGCTGCTGCGCGTAATAACCAATTTCAACTTTGCTGCCCCAGCGAACGTCCCCGTTCAGAAACGGAATCTTTCCCAAAATCGTTTTCAGGAACGTCGTTTTCCCTGAACCGTTCGGGCCGATAACGCCGAGACATTCGCCGCGACGCAGAATTAGTGAGATGTCGCGTCCCAGGACATTATCGCCATAGCCGATCGCGCCTTCGTTGATCGTCAGCACGTGCGTTCCGGTGCGCTCGATGTCCTGTAAACGAAAGTCTCCCGAAGCTTGATCGCCACGCACGGCGTCAACTCGCTCGAGTTTTTGCAACATGGTGCGTCGCGACTTCGCCTGCTTCGTTTTTTGGCCAGCGAGGTTCTTGCGGATGAATTCTTCGGTCTTTGCAATCAAGCGCTGCTGATTTTCGTAGGCCCGCTGCTGAATCTCGCGGCGCTCTTCGCGCTCGACGAGGTAGTGCGAGTAGTTGCCGGTGTAGCTGGTCGCCTGGCCATTCTCGACCTCGATGATGCGGGTGCACGCGCGGTCAAGAAAATATCGATCGTGCGAAATTATGACGAACCCGCTGGCGTAACTCTGCAGAAACTGTTCAAGCCATTCGACCGCGTTAACGTCAAGATGGTTGGTCGGTTCGTCGAGCAGCAGCACGTCCGGCTCAGACAAAAGCAAGCACGCCAGGCCGAGACGGTTCTGCTGGCCGCCTGATAGCTTCTCGGTTTCCATCTGCCAGGAATCCTTTTCGAAACCGAGGCCCTGGAGAATCGCTTCGGCTTTCGCCGAGTATTCAAAGCCACCTTCGCGCTCGAATTCATGCTGCAGATCGCTGTAACGCGCGAGCACTTTTTCCAGATCTTCGCCCGGATCGGCCATGCGATGCTCAAGCTCGTGCATTTCGTGTTCGATCTGCTGCAGGCGGCCGAACGCGGCGAGTGCGGATTCGTGAACTGTTGAGCCTTGTTTGAAATGAACATGCTGCGCGAGCAAGCCAAGCTTCAAGCCACGCGCCCGCACCACGTCGCCGCGGTCAACTGCTTCTTCCCCGGTAACGAGACGAAAGATAGTCGTCTTCCCGGCGCCGTTGCGACCGACGAGTCCGACGTGCTCGCCCGGGTTGATCTGTAGCGAGGCGCCGCGCAAGACGTCCTGCGCGGCAAAGGATTTATGAACTTCGGAAAGTCGGAACAGCATGATTACTAGACACACGAAGCGGGTGCAAACCGTCAGCCTGCACCCGCCCGGATCAACTCGAAGATTCGCTTTACTTCTTTGCAGGCGAAGCCGTCGCGGCTGGGCTTGCCGCAGGCGTGGCTGCCGGCGTCGGCGTCGCACCAGGTGCAGCCTTCGAGGGATCGTAACCCGCCGGCCTTAACCCGAGGTTGCTCGGATTGTTGAGAATGTCATTGGCCAGGTTGTTAACGATCTTGGCTTCTTTCATCGCCACTTCCAGCAGCGCCGCGTTCAAAATCTGCTTTCGCTGATTTGTCAGCTCGAGCGTAATTTGCTGGCGCACGCCCTGACTTTCAAGCGTAAGGTTTTCAGTCTGCAGACGCTTCTCCTGCAGCTTGAAGATGTACCACTTGTTATTTAACAGCTTCGGCTCGGTCACGCTGCCCACGGTCATTCCTCCCATGAACGAGTCGGTCAGTTCCTTGGGAAAACCCGCTTGCCGCATGCCCTCTTCGCTAAAGGAGCCGATATCGCCGCCCTTCAAAAGGCTCTGCGGGTCCTCGCTCTTCGCCCGCGCGATAGTGGCGAAATCTGCTCCGCCCTTCAGGTCCTGATAGATCGCGTCGACTTTGGCCTTGGCCGCGGCCTCGCCTTTCGCGTCATCGGTAATTTGCTGCGCCGCGTTGTCGCTGGGATCGATAATGATGACGGCCAGCCGGACACCGCGCTCAGACACAAAAAGGTTTCGGTTCGCGGTATAAAAGTCTTCGACCTCTCGATCGCTGATCGTAATCTTGCCGGCGTACTTCTCTTCCAGCTTCTTAACCCCGAGATCCTTCTTCGCTTCTTCGCGTAAAGCTTCCATCGTCAGGTTCTGCGTCTTGAGCTGGCGCTGAAATTCGTCGTCGGTCATGCCGCTTTCCTGCTTGCGCGTGTTGATGACGTTCGTGATCTCGTCTTCGCTCGGCAGAAGCTTTTCCTTCTCAGTGCGTTGGAACAGCACCTCACGTCTAATCAACTGGTCGAGCACCTGCAGCCGCGCCTGCGCCAGATCGTGCGAGGAGAGGAGCGACTGTTTGCCCTGTGACTGCTGATGAATGATGCGCTCAACTTCCGCCAGCATGATCTTCTTGCCGTTGACGGTTGCAGCGACGGTGCTTTCCGGCGTGTTGGTGGTCGAGGAACACGCGGCGGCGGAAATCGCGATTACGACCGCGAACAACGAAAGCTTAAAAGGGGTTGAAATTCTGTACACTTGATTTGCTCCTAAATGTTGGACAGGCCGACGGCCCGTGGTGCTAAGCAGCCTTCGCAATCTTGCCGCCTTTGATGCACTTCGCGCAGACGCGCATGCGGCGCGCGGCGCCGTTCGGAAGCTGCACGCGCACCGGCTGAAGATTCGGATTGAACCGTCGCGGCGAGCGATTGTTAGCGTGCGATACGTTGTTGCCAAACTGCGGTCCTTTGCCGCAAGCGTCACATCTTTTTGCCATGATTACTAACTCTCCCAAACGGCGGGCAACGCCCGCCGCTAAATATCAATCCAGAATTGCGATTGCTTCTATCTCAACCCGCGCGTCGCGCGGCAGTCGTGCTGCCTGAACAGTTGCGCGCGCCGGCGGATCTTCGCCGAAAAAGCGGCCATAGACCTCGTTCATCGCGGTGAAGTCGTCCATATCCGCAAGAAAAACCGTGGTTTTAACAACCTGTTGCAAGTTCGCGCCCGCGGCTTCCAGAATCGCCGAGACGTTTCGCATCACCTGCTCAGTCTGTTCAGTGATGCCGCCGGCTACGAATTCACCCGTCGCCGGGTCTATCGGAATCTGGCCTGACGCAAACAGGAAGTTTCCGCTCCGCACCGCCTGCGAATAAGGGCCGATTGCCCGCGGCGCTCGTTCTGTTGCAACAATCTCTTTCACAGTCAGCTCAGACAGCGATTTAGGTCGCAAAACAAAACCGGTACTTTACCATTAGCTGGCGGGAATCGGAAACGGTGGGCGTATCCGAATTCTCAATGAGGATGAAAAAGGCCGCCCGGTCGTTCGCACCGGGCGGCGAAATCACAGGAGGAACCCCGAGGGTTCGGGGTTATTGGGTGCCGCTCTCTCGTAATAGCGACCGTGAGAGCCGGCCGCGTTACTCGCGGCTCGTTGGCGGCACGTCTGAATAACCTCAATCTCTCAGATGGCGAATTCGTGCGACGGGTTTCCTCGGCCCCTCGATCGCCGTCTTCCAACATAAATCGTCCGTTCGTAAGTAGTACAATTGGCGTCATTCAGCGAATGTTGTAATCTGGCCGCCGTTCCATCATTTCCATCGATGAGTTCTTCAGAAAATCGCAATCACAACGGATCCGCAGCTTCGCCGGTGATCTCAGATCTCAGATCTCAGATCTCAGAGGCAGAGACACCGCCAACCTCCGATTGTCCACACTGTTTCGGCAGCGGGATGGAAGTAATCCCAGGCGAAGGCGCGCGCCGTTGCCGATGCCAGTCACCCGACAATCGCGACCGGCTCCTGCAATCCGCGCGCATACCGCCGCGGTATCAGCACTGCACAATCCAGGGATACGAGGCCGCGAATGATGAACTCTCTAAATGGGCCGCCAAGATGGAAGCCCAGATCATCATCGACGATTACCTGTCGCTGGCGGGCCGCGGACTTCTGCTCACGGGTCCGGTCGGCGTCGGCAAAACACATTTGGCAGTCGCGATTCTGCGCGAGTTGATTTCGCGTTACCAGGCGCGAGGATTGTTCTATCAGTTTGGCGCGCTCCTGCGGCAGATACAGGACTCGTACAATCCCGTCTCGCAGAATTCTGAGTTGATTGTGCTTGCACCAGTCTTTAATGCTGAAGTTCTGGTGCTGGATGAACTCGGCGCGTCCAAGCCGACCGATTGGGTACGCGACACGATGATGCAAATCATCAACAACCGCTACAACGAAAAGCGCCTGACGATCTTCACCACAAACTTTTCTGATGCTCGCAAGAACGAAAAGGAAGGCGAGATACTCGAGGATCGCATCGGCGTCCCGCTGCGGTCGCGACTTTACGAGATGTGCAAAACTGTCGTGATTGAAGGTGAAGATTACCGAAAGAGACTGGGTGGTCAGCCTTAAGCGAAGCGGTTTTGTTCGTCAAAGAGTCGGTCGCGTTTCGTCACTCTTAGCCTCGATTGCTTCCTGACAGGCCGCGTCGTAACGCGCCGTGGGCAAAGCTTCCAGCCGGCGCTCGTCGATTTGCTGATTACACTTCGTACAGCGCCCGTAAGAACCCTCTTCCATTCGCAGCAGAGCCTGGTCGATGTCAGCAATCATCTGCGATTCACGCTCTCCCAGATTCAGCACCATCTCGCTCATCAGGTCGCGTAGAGCCATGTCGGCGCTTTCCTTTGCCCCGTCGTCGGCAAGTTCGATAGCGTTTGCCTGTCCCTCACTCACATGCTGGGCATGCAGACGCAGTTGAGCCAATAACAATTTTTTGTAGTGTTGGAGCTTGCCGTTATCCATGAGTGAAACTTTGACGGAGAGTTTCTGAGCTGTGAACTGCTTGGGGGAGCTGGATTATATATCTCCGCTGTACAGTGCGGCAACGCGACAATTGCATAATCGCGAGAGTGAAGTTGGCGACGAAGACTATTCCGCTGCTTTTCCGCTGATCAGTTCCGCCGCGAGCAGGGGAATTGTTAGCTCATGGTGGCCGGTGATGGCATAACCCTGACCCGCGCCGTCAGCCGTCGGTCGCCGCACAACGTTTGTTAGCGGCCGGTAGGATTGAATGAAGTCAAAGTTTGCGGTTGTGATATCGCGCAACTCATGCCCGAGGTTTCTCACCAGAGTCACGCATTTCAAAAAGACTTCCGGCAGCGTCACGGCTGACCCAACATTCAGATAAACTCCCCCGCCGTTCATTTGCCGAACCATTTCAGCGAGCAAACGAAAGTCTGTGTGCGAAGTGGAGCCAAGCGCGCCGCCGTCAGCGCTCGGATGAAAGTGTGCAATGTCTCCGCCGATTGTGACGAATGCCGTGAATGGGATCTTGTTTTCGTAAGCCGCGCAGAGCAGAGATAGTTCAGCATGACGCGGTTTGGCTTCCGACAACGCGCGGCCTACGCTCTCACCCAGGCCCAACCCTTCGCTGGCACCGTTCCCTGCGGCATCGTTTAGAAGTTTTCCGGTCTCATCAGCTCCGCCGAAAATTCCTTCGCCAAGGGTGGCATCAACATCTTCCGAAGTTGAACCGACCATTGCTATTTCGGCGTCATGCACCAGCACTGACCCGTTGCCGGCAATCGCGGTGACGAACCCGCGGTCCATCAGGTCGATGATAATCGGCGCCAGACCTGTCTTAATCACATGACCGCCAAAGCCCCAGATAATCGGCTTCCCGAGGTCACGCGCCTGTCGCATTCGTGCCGCCAGCTCGCGCAGATTTTGTACCGCCAGAATGTTCGGCAGGGACGAGAGGTAATCCTTTAACGACGACTCGGCCGCTATCGGTTTCGCGAAATCCTGAATCGTGACTTTGCTGGGACGCGCAGCCAGCGGATAGGTTTTCACCTTCTCAAGACTGATTGGCTTGGCATCGTAGATTGACATTGAATGAAAGTCAGAACCACCTGCGCTAGCGGGTGGTTGAACATAGTTGCCGGCGCCGTCAGAATTCAACGAATAACCACCCGCTACCGCAGGTGGTTCTGACTTCATGTCGGAAACACTTCCGTTTCGATCAGTTCACACAAGATGTGACCGATCAGATTGTGTGTCTCCTGAATTCTCTGTGTATCGTCGCTGGGAACAATCAACGCCAGATCGCACAGGGGCGCAACCTTTCCACCATCCCGGCCCAATAACCCGATTACTTTGATTCCCTGCGAGCGCGCCTGCTCACAGGCGACGACTATGTTCGCTGACTGGCCCGACGTTGAAATCGCGACGCAGACATCGCCTTCGCGCCCCAGCGCTTCGATCTGGCGCGCAAAAACGTTTTCAAATCCCGTGTCGTTGGCGATACATGTGAGTACACCGCCGTCTGTCGACAGCGCGATTGCCGGCAGCGCCTTTCGCTCTTGAAGAAAACGATTTACCAGCTCGCCGGCGATGTGTTGCGCGTCGGCCGCCGATCCGCCGTTGCCGAAGATGAGCAGCTTCCCGCCCGACGCGAGTGTCGCAGAGATCATTTCAGCCGCGCGCTCAACTTCGGTGCTGTGCGCAGCGAAAAACTTTCGCTTTGTTTCTAGACTTTCGTTGACGATAGCAGAGAGGCGTTCTGACATTTTTTCAGAATCGAAAGCGCGGCGGCGGCGAGTATATCACGCGACCTTCTTGCTTTCTTCGGCAATGTGCGGCGGTTCTGAAGCCGGTTTCGCGCCGTTGCGCTTCGCGTTTCCGTTGAGCAGCGGTTTGAGGACCTGGCCCGTGTGCGACCGCCGTACGGCCGCAACTTCTTCCGGAGTTCCGCTGGCGACGACGCGTCCCCCGTGCGCCCCGCCTTCCGGCCCCAGATCGATGATGAAGTCCGCGCTCTTGATGATGTCGAGATTGTGCTCGATGACGATGACAGTGTTGCCGAGGCTGACAAGCCTTTGCAGCACATCCAACAGTTTGTGAACGTCGGCGAAGTGCAAACCCGTCGTTGGCTCGTCGAGGATGTAAACAGTTCTGCCCGTCGCCCGCTTCGAAAGCTCCTTCGCCAATTTAATTCGCTGCGCTTCGCCACCTGACAAGGTCGTGGCCGACTGGCCCAGCTTGATGTAACCAAGTCCGACGTCGAGCAGCGTCTGGAGCTTTTGCTTGATTTGCGGAACGTTCTCGAGTACCGGCAGGGCCTCTTCGACCGTGGTGTCCAAAAGCTCAGCGATCGATTTGCCTTTGTACTTCACCGATAGCGTCTCGCGGTTGTAGCGCGCGCCCCGGCAGACGTCGCAGAGCACGTAAACGTCCGGCAGGAAATTCATTTCGATTCTTTTCAGTCCTTCGCCTTCGCAGCCTTCGCAACGGCCCCCTTTAACGTTGAACGAGAAGCGGCCGGGCTTGTAGCCGCGCTCGCGCGACTCAGGCAGCATGGCGTATAGCTCGCGAATCGGGGTGAATAAACCGGTGTACGTCGCAGGATTTGAACGTGGCGTCCGGCCAATCGGTGACTGATCGATTTCGATTACTTTGTCCAGATGCTCGAGCCCGTCGATCGCCTGGTGCGCGCCCGGCTCAGCGAGCGAACCATACAGTTCTTTCGCCAGTGCACGATAGAGGATGTCCTGCACCAAAGTAGACTTGCCTGAACCTGACACGCCGGTGACAACAGTCAACAAGGCCAACGGAAAAGAGACATCAATGTCTTTTAAGTTATTGTGGTGAGCGCCACGAATCGTAATCGCTTTGCCGTTGGGCAGACGGCGATCGAGTGGAATTGGGATTTTCCTCTCGCCGCTGATGTACAGGCCCGTTACGGAGTTACGATTGTGAGCCACATCGTCTGCCGTACCGCGCGCCACCACAATTCCGCCGTGCGTCCCGGCGCCGGGGCCAAGATCGACAACGTAGTCTGCGCGACGGATAGTTTCCTCATCGTGCTCAACCACCAAAACCGTATTGCCCAGATCGCGCAACGCCGCCAGCGTATCCAACAAACGCCGGTTGTCGCGCGGATGCAGCCCGATCGAAGGCTCGTCCAAAACGTACAACACGCCGCGAAGTTGAGATCCAATTTGCGTTGCGAGACGAATCCGCTGACCTTCGCCGCCCGATAAAGTGGCTGACGGCCGATCCAGCGTTAGATATCCCAGGCCCACCGTTTCGAGAAACCGCAGTCGATTGCGGATCTCCTGCATGATCAAACCGGCGATCTGTTGGGCCCGCTTGTCCAGCTTCACTTGATCGAAGGCCTTGATGGCGTCTTCGATGGTCATGTTCGTGTAGTCCGCGATACCGCGTCCGCCGACGCGTACCGCCAACGAATCCGATCGCAGGCGACGTCCGTCGCACTCAGAACAAACCGCCGGCGAAACCATTTCTTCCAGCGCGGCCCGAATTTTTTCGCTGGGCGGCTCATTCAAGCGCTCGCGCAGCCACGGCAGCGCGCCTTTCCAAGGCCCCTTATAACTGTAAAGACCCTGGCGAAATTTAATTGACGCCGCCAACCCGTGGAAGAAGGCCTCGCGAATTTGCTCAGGCTGGTCCCGAAACGGCGCGTTCGCGTCGCCTCTAAAATGCGCGATCAGGGCAAGCAGCGCGCTTCGCAAGTAGGCAGTCCCGGCTTTATCTGCTTCGGCGAAGGGTAACTCTTCAGCCTTCAGTTCCGCATTCGGGATTAGCTTCGCGGGATCAACTTCGACAACGGTTCCCAGGCCGTGGCAGTTTCGGCACGCGCCGTACGCCGAGTTGAAGGAAAAAGAGCGCGGTTCGAGCGGCGGCACGTTGATGCCACAATTCACACACGCCATTTTTTCCGAGTAGAGCTTCTCTTCCCCATCTACAACCGAGACGACCACGGCGCCGCTCGTCAATTTCAAAGCCGTGCGAATCGATTCACCGAGCCGGTCGTTTATTCCTGACTTGATCAGCAACCGATCAACGACCGCTTCGATCGTGTGATTGCGCCGCTTGTCCAGCCGAATGTCTTCATCGAGCGCGCGTAACTCGCCGTCGATACGGGCACGAATGAAGCCGTCACGCGCGAGCTTTGCCAACTCTTTCTTGAACTCGCCTTTGCGACCGCGCACGATCGGCGCCAAAACCATCACGCGCTCGCCTTCGGGAAGACTGAGTACGTCTTGCAGAATCTGATCGACACTTTGACGAGTGATCGGGGCCGCGCACTGGGGGCAATGGGGAAGACCCACCGACGAAAACAAAAGGCGCAGGTAGTCGTAAATCTCGGTAACTGTGCCGATCGTTGAACGCGGACTGCGGGCGACGGTCTTCTGCTCGATCGAGATCGCCGGCGATAGTCCTTCCACCGAATCGACGTCAGGTTTTTCGAGCTGATCGAGAAACTGCCGCGCATACGCTGACAGCGATTCGACGTATCGGCGCTGGCCTTCCGCGTAAATGGTGTCGAACGCGAGCGAAGATTTTCCCGATCCGGACAGGCCGGTAATGACGGTCAGCTTGTCGCGCGGGATATCTACGTCGATATTTTTCAGGTTGTGTTGGCGGGCTCCACGGACACTGATGCGATCAATTGCCATTGCTATAAAACAAAGTCGAGCGCCACAGACGAGAATTTGGCGTGGCGCAGAACCGACGATTGTAGCTGAGCGAAATCTCTCCAGCAAGCTCGCGAAACCATCGCCTTGACGTTGCATCAGCCGCAACCTAGACTTCGATTACCCCTGAGATTGGGAGTCCACGTTGAACCTTCCGAATGCACTGACGCTTTCCCGGATTTTTATCGTGCCGTTGCTGGTGGTTGTGCTGCTGACGCCGCTGAGCAACCGCATCGGGGTGCCGCAACACATTCTGGGCGTTTTGATTTTCACCGTCGCCGCACTGACGGATTTTTTTGATGGCAGGCTGGCGCGAAGCAGGAAACAGGTTTCGAAGCTCGGAAAGCTACTCGATCCGATAGCCGACAAGCTCTTGATTTCTGCCGCGCTGATCGCGCTCGTTGAAAATCATCTCGCGCCGGCGTGGGCGGTTGTGATCATCGTCGGTCGCGAATTTGCCGTCACCGGCTTGCGTTCGGTCGCGGCGACTGAGGGAAAAATCATCTCGGCCTCGGGCATGGGCAAGTTCAAAATGGTCATGCAGGTGATCACAGTGGGTCTTCTAATTTTGTCCTTGCCACCCTCAGGCGGTGGCGCGCCCGTTTCGAATTTCGGCAAACCGTTTCCGGCGATCAAGTTCTGGACTGTGCCTGAATTGCAAACGGCGTGGGGTCATTTGACCGGGCCGGGAAATACCACGTGGGCTGACTGGCAAGTGCTGCTGTACACGACCGGCCGCGCGATGCTGTGGATAGTGGTGCTGTCGGCAATTTATTCAATGTGGGATTACTTTCGGGCATTCTACGCGGAGGTGGTCCGAGAGAAACAGGCGAAAGCCAAGGCCAGCGCTGCCGCCGCCACGGCTCAAGAGCGAATTTAGATTCCGGTACGCACGCCTCAGGCGTGCTTGAGCAAGACCCCAGTCTTCTGATTGTTTAGAGGCGGGCGTTGCCCGCCAACGAGCGAGGGCAACGCTCTCGTTAAAGATTTTCGGCTGAAAAGAAAAAGGCTCTCAAGCATTTCGCTTGAGAGCCTTTTCCGTCTGTTTGCGCCCTTCCTCACGGTCGGGCTACTGCCGTTATGGCTGTGGCGACGGCGACGGCTGTGCGGTTGGATCGCGGCGCAGTGTCGGCGGCGCGGGCTTGGTCGTGTCCGTCTTTGGTGTGCCGTCCGGATTCGTCGCGGCCGGATCATCCGGGGTCGGCTGACGTCGCTTCAACGTCGGACGTCCGGGTGTTCCGTCTTCGCTACCGGCAATCGCTCCCGTTGAACTAGCGCGCGCATTCGATAAACGCAGCATACGATTCTTCACGCGCTGAAATTCCGAAGAACTAATGACGTACTCTTCACGTTCCGGAAAGCGCGCAGCTAAGGCGATGGCAGCGGCCCGTCGATCAGGCGGCGCCGGGTGCGTTGCGAAAAGCTTCGCGAGCGTCCCGGGTTTCTTCTTGTTCTTGGCTTCCAGCTTCTCAAACATCGTGGCCATCGCGTTCGGATCGTAACCGGCGGCCCACATGTATTGAACTCCGAGCTTGTCGGCTTCCTCTTCGGCGCCACGCGTGAACTTTAGAAAACTAAGTCCTTCGATCAATCCGCCCGCGTTGTACAAAACGTTCCCGATGACTCCGCCGCCGAGCAGGATGCCTGCAAGGAGACCGAGGTCGATGGCACGCATCTTGGCCTGGTTCTCCATAGCGTGTCGCGCGGCAACGTGCGCAATTTCGTGCGCCATCACGCCTGCCAGTTCGGCTTCATTGTCAGCCGCCAGGACTAAGCCCTTGTTTACATAGAAGAAGCCGCCCGGCAGAGCAAAAGCATTCACCTCATCGGAATCGATGACTCGAATTGTGAATGGAATCTTGGCGTCGGAATGCAGAACGATATTCTGGCCGACGCGATTTACGTACTCAGTAATAATCGGATCGTCGACGAATCTTGCCTCGCGATCCACCTGCGCGGCCAGTTGGCGGCCCAGCTTTACTTCCGACTCCGTTCCGGCAGCACCGATAATTCCTCCTGACCAGATGCCCTTGTTGATTTTGCGTTTGCCAATCATCGTAGGGTCTTCGCTGGTCGAGAGCGGCTTGGTGCGGGCAGTCTGCGTAGTAGCGGGCTGCGGCTTCGCGTTCTTGTCTTTGTCTTTTTGCTGAGAGCTGGATGGGTTCTGATCCTGCAGGCGACGCGGCGCGGCTACAGCGGCAACGCTCGTCAGCCAGAGACTCATGGCAATGCCCAGGGCGATGACGGCGCGAGAGAGGCTATGCTTCATTCTTTTCCTCCAGACCTGCCGAGGACTTTATCCTCAGCGACCGCAACAGCGTCACGGTCATGAATTTTTCCCAGGACAGCGCCCGAGGCATCGGCACTGAATTTACTGAGGCACCGCTTGGATGCCGGGCCGTAAGCCGAGGGTTGCGCATTGCTTTCAGCTTTCTTTCGGCAGCGAACCGCGAATTGCGTCCCCGGCATTATAGACTAGAAGCTGAGAAAAACCACGGAATTGCGGTGGTGTTGAGGCCATGCTAAAGTCCGCGGACGCAACCCACTCGATTTCAAACCCAATGCCGCCAGCCAGGAAGCGACCGCAACCAAAGTCAAAAACCTCGCATTCGTTCACGTCAAGATCGAAAGCGCAGCGGCTCAGGATTTCAATTGTCGGCGCCGGTCGCATGGGAACTGCGCTCGGTGTAGCCCTGCGCCGAGCCGCGCATCACATTGAGGTTGTCGTAAACAGGACCACCCCGAGCGCGCGCCGGGCGGCAAAGTTGATTGGCGGCGGCGCGGCAATCTTGGCGGAAAGCCAACCCCATAACGCACGAGCAAAGACGGTGAGCCGGCTCGTGGAAAGTGATCTGCTGCTGATTTCGACGCCGGACGATGCCCTTGAAGCAGTCTCCCAACGACTCGCGGCCATAATTCGCCGGTCGGGAGGAGATCGAAGCAAAGCTCCAAGTTTCGCACTTCACACCAGCGGAGCCCTTTCGTCGGAGGTCCTTGCTCCGCTGCGGGCGCTCGGGATTTCGGTCGGCTCGTTACACCCCCTGGTCTCAATTTCGGATGCCGCCCCGGATCAGGATGCCTTTCGCGCTGTTCACTTTTGCGTAGAGGGCGATCGCGCGGCCGTGCGGGTAGCAAGGTCACTGGTCAAAGAGCTGAACGGCAAACCATTTACCATCTCGTCTGAAGCGAAACCCCTCTACCACGCCGCCGCTACGGTTTCATCAGGGCACGTTACCGCGCTATTCGACCTCGCCACTGAAATGTTGCAGGAGTGTGGCCTCTCAAAGCATCGGGCGCGACAGATTCTCGCCCCCCTTCTCAAAAGCACCGCCGCCAACCTTGGCACACAAAGTCCTGCGGAAGCGCTGACGGGTCCATTCGCTCGGGGTGACTTCGCCACGGTGCAAAAACATTTGGCAGCAATGAAGGCAAAGAAAATGTCAGAGGCCGCAGATTTGTACGCGGCGCTCGGTCTCCGGGCCGTGAAGCTGGCTGAATCTACGAAGTCCAATCGGAGTTCCGCGAAAGACATCAAAAAACTACTCTCACGCTAGCCTCGTGATGATCACTTAACACTAATTAACAATTCTCGGGGCAGATTCATGCAAAAATCTGGAACCTGGGACATACGTCACGCGTCTTAATGGTGACCCCAGACGTTAATGAACGCAGGCTCCACAGCGTCTTAAGAACCAGGGAAATCACATGAGCACAGCTAAAGCCGCATTAGTAGAATCAATTAACAAACGCCATCTGCGCGGACTACCGTCGCGAACTAAAACAGGTCAGACTAACGGCCGCCTCAAGAAAATGCGCGATTTAGCGTCAGAGCTGCTGGAAGAGAGCGAGGCGCTCGAGCATGAAGGTGAGCTGGCTGAAACATCGGCAAAGATCGCAACGCTCAGCACCAACGCCGCGATTAACTTCTTCGAGGAAGTCCGTCAATTCGAGGTTAAATTGATTAACCGCGCGCTGGAACTAGCGGGCGGCAACCAGGCACGCGCGGCGCAGCTGCTGGGCCTGGGCACGACCACCCTCAACTATAAGGTCAAGACGTACGGTTTGCTTTAGTGGCACGGACTCCAGTCCGTGATTAAGCGATTTGAATTAGACAGGCCAACAACACTCAGTTGACGGCTTCTGAGGTTTCTTCGGCGGGCGCGATCAGCTGATCCGAGACCATCAGCGGGCGCTCTTCAAACAAAGTCGAGTCTACCAGCGTCTGCACCCAATACTCCCCCGCAACCGGAAAAGTCACATTCACAAAAAAGCTGATGTTGTCGGCCGACCCCTGGTTGATTTCGAAGCGTGCCGGCTGTGAGACGACCAGCGCCTGCTGGCGATCCGGCATGAGAATTCTGACTTCTGAAAGGTGCGCGCCGTTCCCGCGCCAGTGATTCACCACCGCCAACTTCGGCAGCCAGACCGGCAACTGCGGCACAATGATGCTCTGAAACACTCCCATGTAAGAGAGTTTGTTTCCGACTTCCAGGCGCACATCGTCACAAAGAAGCGTATAGACCAATTCGAGTTTCTGCTCGGCTTCCATCTGCTGAGTTGGTTGCATTTGAAATCAGTTTAGGCTCGACGTGAGGTCAGTACAAGGAGCGGTAGCGACTTGGTCGGCTTTCTGGCAGTCATGAATCTCAGTTAAAACCCGCTCATGGTCTGACCACATGATGCGAATCGCGAGCCCTAACTCACTTCAGCAGCTTTCTAAATTCGGTCTCATCAATAACTTTCACTCCGAGCTGATTCGCTTTATCCAACTTCGATCCGGGGTCGGCGCCGGCCAGCACGAAATCAGTTTTCTTACTGACAGAAGATGTGACGCGTCCGCCCCGTGCTTCGATCTCTGCGGTGGCTTCGTCGCGTGAGAGGTTAGGCAACGTCCCGGTTAGCACGAAAACTTTGCCGGCTAGAGTCTGCGGCTCTTCAGGCCCCGATGCTTTTTCGATTTCAGTTCGCACGCCGGCGGCACGCAAACGCCCGCACAGACGCGCGTTGCCGGGATCGGCAAACCAATCGTGAATACTCTCAGCCATCGTCAAGCCGATTTCGTGGACCTCATCCAGTTCTTCCACCGTCGCCTGCGCCAGTTTCTCGAGCGACCCGAACTCGCGCGCCAAAATTCCCGCGGTGCGTTCACCGACATGCCGAACGCCAAGTCCGTAAATCAGACTCGACAAGTCGCGCGACTTACTTGCCTCGATTTCATTAAGGACATTGGTCGCTGACTTCTTCGCCATTCGTTCCAGCGATACAAGATCGTCCAATGTCAGGCTGTAAAGATCGGCAACGTCCTTAACCAGCTTCTTTTCGATCAGTTGTTCCGCCAGCACTCCGCCCAAACCTTCAATGCGCATCGCTCGCCGTGAAACGAAGTGAAGCAACCGGCCGATCAACTGCGCCGCGCAGTCGGCCGCGATGCAACGCGAGACGGCTTCGCCTTCCGGCCGCGAGACAAGACCATCACACACCGGGCACTTCGTCGGCATCTTGAAAGACTTTTCTTTACCGGTGCGTTTGGACTCGATGACTTTCAGAACTTTGGGGATGACGTCGCCACCGCGCTCGATCAGAACCCAGTCACCGATCTTCAAACCGAGCCGCCCGATTTCATCTTCGTTGTGCAGCGTGGAGCGCGAAACCGTGACGCCTCCGAGCGGCACGGGCTCAAGCATCGCCACGGGAGTCAGCGCGCCGGTCCGGCCGACCGAAACCAGAATGTCATTAACGCGTGTCGTCGCTTGTCGCGCCGCGTACTTGTAAGCAACTGCCCATCGGGGCGCCTTGCCGGTGGCGCCGAACTCTTCCTGCATCGCCGTTGAATTCACCTTCACGACGAGGCCATCGATCTCGTAGTCTAGTTCTTCGCGCTTGGCCTCCATCCGACCGCAGAAATCGACAACCTCGTCGATCGATTTGCACAACGCTCGGTGCGGATTAACGCGCAGCCCGGCCTTTTCCAACCAATTGAGCGCCTCCCAATGCGTCGCAAATGCCTTGCGCTCGCCCGCGAACACGTCGTAGGCGAACATTCCCAGACGCCGGCGCGAAGTAATCGACGGATCGAGCTGTCGCAAAGTTCCCGCCGCTGCGTTCCGCGGATTCGCAAAGCGCGGCTCGCCGGCTTCCTCTCGCTCGCGATTGATCTTCTCGAACACTTTGCGCGACAGGTAGGCCTCGCCGCGCACTTCGATTTCGCTCGCGACTTTGTTTGCACGATCGTTCAGCTTCAGCGGAATGCTGCGAATCGTGCGCACGTTCGAAGTCACGTCTTCACCCCGCGACCCGTCGCCGCGCGTCACGCCGCGGACAAACGCGCCGTTTTCGTAATGCACCGCCAGCGAAAGTCCATCAATCTTCAATTCAGCGACGTATTCCAACGACTGGCCGTCAGCCAGTTTCCGGCAGCGGGCATCGAACGCGCGCAACTCGTCAATGTTGTAGCTGTTGTCGAGCGAAAGCATCGGCCGCCGATGCACAAATTCAGGCCAGCCTGCCGCGGGCCGGCCACCGACCCGTTGGGTCGGACTATCAGGCGTGATTAGTTCAGGATGTTGCGCTTCGAGTTTGCGAAGCTTCTCGAGCAGCTCGTCGTATTCCTGATCAGAAATCTCGGGATTCTCTTCGAGGTAGTAGAGGTCTTCGTGGCGCCGGATCTCGTCGCGCAGAGAGTTGATCTGTTTTTCGCTTGATGGTCGTTTGGGCAAGGCAAAAAAGTGGCACAGACTTCAGTCTGTGATTATCCCGCCACCGGAACCACAGACTGAAGTCTGTGCCACTACCTCTCTTTATAAAGCAGATACTTTGGCCGCTTGTCGTCACGTTCGAAAGCGCGACACACCAGGCCGGCGCTGAAAGCGCGGAGAAACTCTTCACGAATGCGCAGCGCTTCAGTCTTAGCCGCAGCCGGATCGGATTTCAGGAGCGCGCCATAATCGTTCGGAATCTCGATGAATTCATCCGGAGCTCCCACCGAAACGTCGCGACCTTCGGCCAACGCTTCGACGCGGGGTGATTTCAATTCCCACGACGCAAATAAACGATCGCTGTCCATACCGAGCGGCCCTGCCGAACGCTCCGTCGCGTTCGTAGCGTAATCCGTCCCATAAAAATTCACCGCGTATGATCGCACGACCACTCCAAGCCGATTCAGATTGAAATGCGCGTTGCGCGCGCGGACCGGTTCGAACGTCCACTTGATGAATGAATTGCCCTCAGCCAAAGCGCGCGCGCGTTGCGCCCATTTCAGCTTCGCCCCGATGCCAAAATTCTGATATTCCGCCGCCACCGCCATCATGTGCGAGTAGCCGAAGACATCTTTCCCGCGCACCGCCGCGAGGTGATGAACGAAACCGACGAGCTTCCCTTCCATGAAAGCGCCGAGCGTCCACCCGCCGGCCTGCTCTGAAACAATTAGATGCCGCCGCGGCGAGATTTCCAGGTCAGGCAGTCCGAACACTGCGCGCTGCAGGTACACACACGCGTCGTACTCTTCGATGGTATTTACCTGGCGGATGTCGACGCGCTTGTCCACGGCCGGAGACAGTCTGAAAACGGCGGCTCAGAATTTGATTGCGAGCCGACATCATAACACGACGGTTTCGCGATTTATCGACGGAAAGAAACTCTTCTGAGATCTCAGATCTGAGATCTCATGTGGCGAGACGAAGTGGCAAAACAAAAGTCAGTTGGACTTCGCCATCCCCGTTGCTGGCCGTAATCGAGCCGCCAAGAATTTCTACATTCTGGCGCGCGATTGAAAGCCCGAGCTCACCGGTGCTGGAGTTGTCGTCCGGGGCCAGAATTCCGATCCGTGCCGGCTCGGCAATTGGATCGCCCACATCTGTGATGGAAATCGCGACGCCATCCGGTACGGACTTCGCTTCTGCTGTAACGATGGCGCCTTCAGGACTTCTGGAAATGGCATGCGCCAGCAAATTGTAGATGACCAATCGCACGCGCGCGCGATCCGTAATCACAATTGGCAGGTCGTCGGCCGCTGAGGATCTGAGCCGGACGCGCCTCTTGTCAGCGCTGCGTGCCAGCGCCGGCAAAACGTCGCGTAACGTTTCTCCAGGGGCTATCTCTTCCTGGGCTAACTTTGTCTCTCCTGCTTCCAGCCGCGCTAAATCCGACAATTGATTGAGGCTGCTTTGCAGTTGTTGGGCTGAGCTTTGAATTCGTTCACAGAAGCCGCGCTGCGCGTCAGTAATTTTTTCCTGACTCAGCAGAATTTCTGAGAAGCCCATGATCGAAGTCAGCGGCGTACGCAGCTCATGCGCCAGCCGCGCCAAAAAGAGCGAGCGGTATTTCGTGGCCTGCTGTAATTCCCTAATTTGGGTCTGGAGAGTCTGAATGTCCGCGTTTTTCGTCGCGCCTCTGTCCGAACGCGGAGACGCTTCAGTAGCTTTAGCTGCTGAACCGCCTTCCGCGTCTGGACGAGTTTGAGCCATCTTCGAAATTAGTACCGAAACCTTACGGCCGGGAAAGTGCGTTACCGACACTTTGCACTTCGCTGCGGATCGCCGAGCCGAGACTTGCTTCGGCTGTTTCCTCTTTCGCAGTGGCGGACAATTCCAAAGTTGTCCCCGAGCCTGCGGTCGGCACCAGACGAAAGTCGAGTTTCGCTTCCGCCTTGCCACTGTCTCCCGAGCTGATACCCGTGGCGCGTCCGAACATTCCGCCAATCTTCTTGCCGGTCGAAGGCGCCTTCAAGGTCGCAATGTCCGTGTAAAGAATGTACGAGACCTGCTTCGCCTGCGCCTCGGCGACGGCTTCGCTCGCCGAAATTGCATTCAGCGGAACCGCGTCGATCCCCTGGGCGGTCAGCCCTGCAACGAGTTGCTGTTGCAGCGAATCAGTTGCCGCCGAAGTCTTCGTCTTGTTGTTGAGCTGAACCACACCGACTCGAATTCGCGCGGCCGGAGCAGTCGTTTGCGACTGGCTGCTGGATTCCGTCCGATTCTGCGGGCGCGAGTTGGCCGTCATCTCGTCCATCGACGGCATTGAAAACATCTCCTGCTGGTCCCTGGCCTGGGTGTAACCGGCCGGAATGTCGAAGAGCGCCGCGTCAAGCGGCTGACGGGAAATCTCGACGACTTCTTTAGTCATCGTCATCGTGACGCTGCCATCCGCGCCGTACATCGTCGTGGTTTCCTGTAAGGGAAAGCCGATGTGGGCCGGGCCGGTGGTCTTGTAAGCGTAGCGATCGCGGCAGCCGCCGCTCGTAGTCGTCGAGGTAGAGGAGGACTGATTCGACGGGCAGCTTAAGCCGTATTCGAGATTGATGTACCAGCCGTCCGTTTCGATCTTCATTTTCGTCTGCGAACAAGCGTCTGGCGATGAGTCCATGATCGTCGTTCGCTTGAAACGGCGCGCGGTGAAACCGAACATTTCTTTGCGTTCTCCGGTGTCCACCGCATTAACCGTCACCGTTACCACTCCGCCGCGCGTTGCGGGTGCTGCGGTGCCGGGCGCTCCAGTTGAGGTGCTGCTGCTGGACGCACCGTCATCCATGGGCGTGATCAAATACTTGCGGGCTTTGTCGTTAATCTGAATTGTGCGCCTCATATCGCACTGCGTGAGATTAACCGTGGTCATCGTGTAAGTGCCGGCACTGTGGCTGGTTTCGCTGCGTTCGCGCTGACCCTTGATCATGGTCGTGCTCTGCATTGAATTTCCGGCGACGGTTTGTTTGAAAGTGATTTTGAAATCACCCGTGAGCGGTTTCTCCGCTACGGGGCGGCGCTGGGCCGAAGTGATTGCAGAAACTATTGAGACTGCAAATACCAGAGACGCAAAAAGAAATAATCTGAACTTCATGAATGCTCCATTGATCTTTGATTGAATTAATTTGCGGGGAACGAAAGAGGAAACTACCAAAAACGATTCCGTTACTCAAGAACGCGGGCGCTGAGAATTGGTCGGCTTCCACTGATTCAGAAACGCCACGAGGTCCTTCCTCATCATCCTTCGCGCCGCCTCAAACTCGCCCTTGGTGCTGCTGTAGACGACGCAACCCTCATCGTCAATTATCACCACAGTCGGCACGCCAGAACCCAGCGTCGTCTCGTATTTCTTGATCAGATCGAGGTTTTTGTCACCTTCGCCGATGTCCACGTGCACGAGCAGGAAACTCTCTTTGACGATCTTGTTAGCTTCGCCTTCGTGCAGCGCTTGATCCAGCACGTGGCAGTCATAACACCAGTTGCCGCCAAAAATCAGCATCACGCGCTTGTTTTCCGCGTGGGCTGTTTTTAGAGCCGCTTCGATATCTTTCTTCGCATCAGCATTCGCAGGATAAAGATCGGTCTTAGCTGTGACTGCTTTCAGCGGTTCATCCGCGATCAGTGCCGGCGGCTGCGCCCCAGCGGAACCCGCGAGGCACACGACGAGAACGATTAACGAAAGTGAGAGCCTGCTCATCGTCGTCAGCTACCACCCATCGTCGCATCACGCTTCGCTTTGAATTCGCTACCGGACTTCCACGTGGGAAACGTGTCGGTCTGCGAGATGCGATGGCCGATGATCATCAGCAACTGTGCGTCATCGACGGCTCCAGCTAAATCCCAGTCTGGTTTAATTTCGTCGGACACTTTGTGATAGTCCTTCGCCGTGTACTCGTCGCGCTTCTGCTTGCTGAACGCGACGTCCTTGCCGCTGTAGTCAATACCTGAATCGGTGTAAAGAGCGGGCACGCCCTGCTTCGCGAACTCAAAATGATCTGAACGATAGTAGAAACCCTTTTCGGGTTCCGGATCGGGATTGACCACGCGGTTTTGCAGCTTCGAGACCTCGCGCAACAGATCGATCAGAGTGCTGTTGTCGTCGCCGACCATCGTGATGTCCTTGGTGCGGCCCCATTGATTTACGCCGTCCATGTTAATGTTCGCGACCGTCTTGTTAAGCGGATAGAGCGGGTTCTCGCCATAGTATTTCGCGCCGAGCAAGCCCTTCTCTTCCGCAGTCACGGCCAGGAAGAGTATCGAACGCGTTGGTGGCGTGCCGAGCTTGGTGAAGCCTTCCGCGATTTCCAGCATCGAGGCGATGCCTGAAGCATTGTCGAGCGCGCCGTTGAAAATCTGATCGCCTTGAAGTTTCGGGTCGCGGCCGAGATGATCCCAGTGCGCCGAATAAACCACGTACTCGTCTTTCTTCTCTGAGCCCTCGATCTTGCCAATCACGTTGTTTGACTGAATCTCGCGCAAAGTATTTTGAACTGTGAAGTTCGCCTTCGCTTTCAATTCGACGGGCTTGAAGTCTTTGCTGACCGCGGCTTTTTTCAAAGCATCGAGATCCTGACCCGCGGCCGTGAACAGTTCTTTCGCGCGATCGCCTGTGATCCACGACTCAACGGCGACGCGGCCGATGTTCTTATTAGGCTTCACAATGTCGAAGTTTTCCCGCGACCAACTTCCGGAAACCACTTCGTACGGGTAACCGGCCGGGCCGGTCTCGTGAATGATGATCGCGGCGGCAGCGCCTTTCTCAGTCGCAATTTCGTATTTGTAGGTCCAGCGGCCGTAGTAGGTCATCGCCTTGCCTTTGAAGATCTTGTCGTCGAGCTTCGAAGAGTCATTCGCGTCCGGGACGGCCGGATCGTTGATAAGCATGACGATGGTCTTCCCCCGCACGTCCAGACCTTTGTAATCATCCCAACCGTATTCGGGCGCGACGACGCCATAGCCCACAAACACCATGTCTGAGTTTTCAACTTTCGACTGCGGCACAAAACGGCGCGAGACAGCTACGTAATCTTCAGGAAACTTCAGATCGATCTTCTTGTCGCCGGCAGTAAACGAGGCAGTTGGTTGCGCGGTGAAACCTGCAAGCGGGACCTTTTGTATGTAAGTGCCATCGGGATTGCCGGGCTTTAGTCCAATCCGCTGAAACTGATCGGTGAGATATTTGACAGTGAGCTCTTCGCCTTTCGTGCCGGGCCCGCGCCCTTCGTATTCATCAGCCGAAAGGGCCTTCGTGTGCTGCATCAGGTCAGCCGTTGTTATCGTGTCGAGCCCCGGTTTTAGATCGGCGGGCATCGTCCACGTTCCGGCGGTATCGGCCGGGCGAGTTTCCGTCGGCGCCGGCGTACAGGCAAACGCGAGCAACAAAACTGTGGAGAGCAAACCAGCAAACAGAGCAAATCTCTTGATCATCTCAGGCACCTCAGTTGAATTGTCAGGACCGCCTGCGGTAGCGGACGGGCTATTATTTAAAACAAAAGGTTTCTATGACGTTAAGAGGCGCAAGTCAAATCGCGGATTTACTCCCCCGGTTCGCTTCAAACAGATCGGCGTGTAAAATGCTTTACCGTCTTCAATGCCCAAGCGCACTGACATTCACAAAATTCTGATCATTGGCTCAGGCCCAATCGTCATCGGGCAGGCGTGCGAATTCGACTATTCAGGTACGCAAGCATGCAAGGCCCTGCGGCAGGAGGGCTACCAGGTCGTGCTCGTCAATTCGAATCCCGCCACGATCATGACCGATCCGGGCATGGCCGACAGCACTTATATTGAGCCGCTCACCGTTGAATCAGTCGCTGCGATTATCAAGAAAGAAAAGCCGGACGCGTTGTTGCCGACCGTCGGTGGACAGACTGCTTTAAATCTGGCGATCGCTTTGGATGACGCGGGCGTGCTCGATGAATTTGGCGTCGAGATGATTGGCGCGAAGCGCGAAGCGATCAAAGTTGCCGAAGATCGCCTGCTATTCAAAGGAGCGATGGACGAAGCGGGCATGTTGATGGCGCGCGGTGGCTTTGCCAAGACATGGACCGAAGCCGAAGCCATCGTCAAGATCACTGATTATCCCGCCATCATCCGGCCATCGTTTACGATGGGCGGAACAGGCGGCGGCACCGCATTCAACCCTGAAGAATATGAAGAGATTGTCCGCGCCGGTCTCGCCGCTTCGCCGATCCAGGAAGTTTTGATCGAAGAATCTATCCTCGGCTGGAAAGAATTTGAGCTGGAAGTGATGCGCGACCTGGCTGATAACGTCGTCATCATTTGCTCGATCGAGAACTTTGATCCGATGGGCGTGCACACCGGCGATTCGATCACCGTCGCGCCGGCGCAGACGCTCACCGACCGCGAGTACCAGACGATGCGCGACATGGCAATCAAGATCATTCGCAAGGTCGGCGTCGAAACCGGCGGCTCGAATATTCAATTCGCCGTCAACCCGGAGAACGGCGAGATTCGCGTGATCGAAATGAATCCGCGCGTGTCGCGTTCTTCGGCCCTCGCTTCGAAAGCGACTGGCTTTCCGATCGCCAAAATTGCGGCGAAGCTGGCGGTCGGTTACACGCTCGACGAGATTCCGAACGACATCACAAAGAAAACGCCGGCGTCGTTCGAACCGACGATTGATTACGTGGTGACGAAGATTCCGAAATGGAATTTCGAAAAGTTTCAGGAAGCGGAAGACGTGCTCGGCACACAGATGAAGTCAGTCGGCGAAGTCATGGCCATCGGCCGCACTTTCAAGGAATCACTCTTTAAAGGCCTGCGCTCACTGGAAGCCGTGAAGCCTTTGCGCCTCGAAGACGTGCCGAATGATGAGCTGCAACGGAAACTGGCGCGTCCGAATTCACAGCGCTTCTCGTACATCACGTACGCGCTTGAGCATGACTGGTCGATCGATGAGATTCATCGTCTGTCGAAGATCGATCCGTGGTTCTTGGATCAGCTTCAACAGGTGATGGAAATTCAGCGTGAGGTTGAAGCGGTGCCTGGGTACGCTGTCGTCCCGACAGCAACCGATGATCAGGTCAGCTCTCGGGACGAGAGCGTACCAAAGCTCGAAAACATCCCCATCGATCTCCTCCGCGCCTTTAAAGAAGCCGCCCTTTCCGATCGCCGGCTCGCTTATCTAACTCAACGGAGTGAAGACGAGGTGCGCGCCTATCGCAAATCACTCGGCCTGATTCCGGTTTACAAACGTGTAGATACCTGCGGCGCTGAGTTCGAATCCTACACGCCTTATCTTTACTCGACGTATGAAGAGGAAGACGAATCTCAACCGACCGACAAACCGAAGATCATGATTCTCGGCTCGGGGCCGAACCGCATCGGTCAGGGCATCGAATTCGATTACTGCTGCGTGCACGCCTCGTACGCGCTGCACGAAGCCGGTTTCGAAACGATCATGGTCAACTGCAATCCGGAGACGGTTTCGACTGACTATGACACTTCGGATCGTTTGTATTTCGAACCGCTCACCTTCGAAGACGTCATGAACATCGTCGATGTCGAGAAGCCGACCGGTGTGATCGTGCAGTTTGGAGGTCAGACACCTTTGAACCTCGCGATGCGTCTGCATGAAGCCGGCGTCCCCATCATCGGCACGTCGCCGGATTCGATCGACCTCGCCGAGGATCGCAAACGTTTCGGCGCGCTGCTGCGTGAAGGCGGAATTCCGCAACCGGAAAACGGTACGGCAACTTCAATCGAAGAAGCGCGCGAAATTGCCGGGCGCATCGGCTACCCGGTGCTGGTGCGCCCCAGCTATGTCCTTGGCGGCCGCGCGATGGCGATTGTTTACGACGACGAAGCGCTCGAGCGTTACATGCGCACGGCCGTTGATTTCTCGCACGAGCGGCCGGTGCTGATCGATAAGTTTCTCGAGCAGGCCGCGGAGTTCGACGTTGATGCCGTCGCTGATGAAACGGCGTGTGTGGTCGCGGCTATTCAGGAGCACATCGAGGAGGCCGGCATCCATTCGGGCGATTCATCGTGCGTGCTCCCGCCGGTGCGCATCGCCGAAGAGCATCTCGAGACGATGCGGCACTACACGCGCCGGCTGGCGACTGCTTTGTCGGTTAAGGGGCTGATGAATATTCAGTTCGCGATCAAGGACGACCGCGTTTACGTGCTCGAGGTGAATCCACGCGCATCGCGCACCGTGCCATTTGTTTCGAAAGCGACGGGTGTTCCCCTCGCGCGCATCGGCGCGCTCGTGATGGCCGGCCAAAAGTTGAAAGACTTTGGTTTACCAAATGATCTGACGGTCGATCGCTTCTATGTGAAGTCGCCGGTGTTTCCCTTTGCGAAGTTTCCCGGCGTCGATCCGGTGCTGAGTCCCGAGATGCATTCGACCGGCGAAGTAA
Organism: Pyrinomonadaceae bacterium; assembly: GCA_036277115.1. Taxonomy (NCBI): domain Bacteria; kingdom Pseudomonadati; phylum Acidobacteriota; class Blastocatellia; order Blastocatellales; family Pyrinomonadaceae; species Pyrinomonadaceae bacterium. Next base: position 359,010 of record DASUNM010000021.1, on the reverse strand, counting down.
TGGGCATTGGCGAGACGTTCGGCGAAGCGTACGGCAAGGCGATGGTCGCCGCCGGCTTGAAACTACCGGCGAGTGGAACGGCGTTCATTAGCGTGAACGACAACGACAAGGGTCAGGCCGTTTTGCTGGCGCGCCGTCTTGTGCGTCTGGGTTTCGAGCTGATCGCGACGCGCGGAACCGCGGAACGCCTGCGGGAGGTCGGTCTGAAGATTGAGAATGTCTTCAAAGTAAATGAAGGCCGGCCGAACATCGTCGATCAGATTAAGCAGAACGAGGTTGCCCTAATCATCAACACGCCGCTGGGACGCGCTTCGCACTACGACGAACAGGCGATCCGCCGCGCGGCCCTGCAATACAGCGTGCCGTGCGTCACGACCATGACCGGCGCACAGGCGTTGGTGGAAGCACTCGCAGCGAGCGCGACACCCGCAGAAATCAATGTGCGCGCGTTGCAAGAGCTGCACGCGGTCACGGCGTCTGCGCGGTGAGGTCAGAACCATCCGCGTAAGTGGATGGGTTAGTACCCCTGTTGCGTTACGCCTTTACCCCACCCGCTGACGCAGGTGGTTCTGACCTCTTATTGCCCTATGCCCACTGAAATCAACGCCGTCGTCATCACCGCCAGCGATGCATGCTCACGCGGCGAGCGTGAGGATAAATCAGGTGAGTTGCTGGTTGAACTTATCACTGGGATTGGGGCGCGCATCGTCGCGAAAGAGATTCTCGCCGATAATCTGGAACCGCTCGCCGACAAACTGCGCGAGTACGCCGAACGTTCTGATGTGAATCTGGTGGTTACGACCGGCGGCACAGGTTTCGGTCCGCGCGACAACACACCGGAAGCAACTCTGCGCGTGATCGAGCGCGAAGCATCCGGTCTCGCCGAAGCTATGCGCATTCAGACTCTCAAGAACACGCCGATGGCGATGATCTCGCGCGGCGTCAGTGGCATTCGCTCCGGCGCACTCATCATTAATCTTCCCGGTTCACCCAAGGGTGTACGAGAAAGCTTTGAAGTGATCAAGCCAGTGCTGTCGCATGCCGTTGCTCTGCTCGCGGGAGAGCGAGACGGTCACTGAGAAACATTTGGAGTGCGCCGGCTTGACGGCGCTTTGGATCTACCGCTGAGCTACAAGAGGAGAATTTGGAGTGCGCCGGCAAACCGTAGCGACGACGGCGCTTTGGATCCACCGCTGAGTTAACCGGAGACTGACACAAATGAAGACCACGCTCGCCCTCGTCCTGTTTGCGCTCGCCCTCTCCCTCTGCAATCTCATGGGCCGACGCAGTAACACAAATACGAATAGCAACTCCCGGTCTTCAGGTGAGATGGCTGAATCCTCGCCGGCATCGAACTCGGCCGACGAGCCGGTGAAAGAAACAGCAGCGCCGCCGACCGTCACTCAGGGCGTGCCAAGGGCTGGCGCACCCGGGTCCTTGCCTTCCGCGAATCACGATTCCGCCGCGAGTGCTCCGCCGCCTCCGCCTAAAAAGGAAGCCACACCCAAGCCACCTCCCAAAGTAATTTCCGGTGGCGTGCTTAACGGCAAAGCGATAAGCAAACTCCAACCCGCCTATCCACCGATTGCAAAGGCAGCAAAAGCCTCCGGCATGGTCACGGTCCAAGTCCTGGTCGATGAGAGCGGAAATGTAGTCACGGCGCGCGCGGTGAGCGGGCATCCGTTGTTGCAGCAATCGGCCGTGGCCGCCGCGCGCAACTGGAAGTTCTCGCCGACAGTTCTGTCCGGCCAGCCGGTGAAGGTCAGTGGCGTGATTACTTTTAACTTCGTGGCGCAGTAACGCACGACCGGTGGTAAACTACGCCAGCACCTTCAACTTAGTTACCCCAACCTCTCGGCTTCCGAACTGCGGGTAACGGAATCGGAGAAGTTCATCAATGGTGACCCCAAGTGCAGTCCCACCTATCTTTATTAGCTATGCTCACAAGGACAATGAGAACGCCGATCCTTCAAAGCGCTGGCTGGACAGGTTGCGCGAGCAACTGGAGCCGCTGGTGCAGCAGGGCCAGATTGCGTTGTGTTCTGATCAGGACATTGATCTCGGTGAAGACTGGCACAGTCACATTCAAAAGCATCTGAACGGCGCCCAAGCCGCTGTCTTGCTGGTGAGTCCGGCCTTTCTCGCTTCGAAGTACATTCGCAACAGCGAATTGCCTGTGTTGCTTCGCAAAGCCAAAGAAGAAGGCGTGCGGATCCTTCCAGTCATCCTGAGACCCTGCATGTTCGCGGAAAGCAAGTTTAAGTATCCCGATCCTGCCACCGGCCCTGAAGAATTCACGCTCGCCTCGTTACAAGCCGCAGGCTCGCCGAACAAGGCACTGAGCGAAATGACTGAGGGCGAGCAGGACCGCGCGTTGCTCAAAGTCGCACAAACTTTAGCGAAGCTGGCAAACCCTTAGCCGGCTCCTCGGAAGCCAGCGCAGCTCCGTTGAGCCAAACAGCCAGCTCACGCGCAAACTTTCAAACTGACATTTCCCGCATCGACAAGTACGCGCCCGCGGAACTTATCGGACGCGAAGCTGAATTGAAGATTCTGTCGGACGCATGGCAACAGGCTGTTAGCGGCGAACCAAAGCGGCCACACATCCTTACGTTCGTCGCCCTCGGCGGCGAAGGAAAGACTTCCCTAATTGCTAAGTGGGCGGCCGACCTCGCATACCAAGATTGGCCGGGATGCGACGCGGCCTTCGCGTGGTCCTTCTACAGCCAGGGAACGAGTGAGAAAAGGCAGGCTTCATCTGACTCGTTTTTGAAAGAAGCTCTACTCTTCTTTGGCGATGTTGAGATAGCCAACAGTGCTGCCAGCTCGTTTGATAAGGGCCGACGGTTGGCTCAGCTCGTTGGCGGACGGCGCACCCTGTTAATTCTCGACGGAGTTGAACCGCTGCAGTATGCACCCACTTCACCTACCGGAAGCGAACTTAAGGATCAAGGCGTTGCCGCCCTTTTGAAAGCGCTGGCGTCGCGCAACGACGGCCTCTGCATCATTACTACGCGATACTCAATTCCGGATCTTCGCAACTTCTGGCAAACCACCGCGCCTGAAATCAAACTGAAGTCACTCTTATTGGAAGCGGGGGTCGCGCTGCTCCGCCGACTTGGCGTGAAAGGTAGACAGGCTGAGTTCGCGCAATTAGTCGGCGACGTGAGGGGTCACGCGCTTACATTGAACCTGCTAGGTTCATATTTACGAGATGCGCACGGTGGAGACATTCGCAAACGTGACTTGATTAACTTGAAAGATGCCGATGCCGAGGAACAGAGCGGACATGCCTTCCACGTAATGGATGCTTATGTCGAATCGTTCAAACGCGAAGGTGACACAGGAACACGTGCGCTCTCCGTACTGCGGCTGCTCGGCTTGTTTGATCGCCCTGCTACCGCTGATTGCCTGAATGCGTTGTGGATTGGCGAAGAAATCGGCGGATTAACCGGACCGCTGGTTGGCATCAGCGAAGCACAACGGAACATTACGCTCAAGCGGTTGAACGAGGCGGGTTTGATAACTGTGAATCGTAATGAAGCGGCGGAGTTAGTTTCCCTCGATGCGCATCCACTGCTTCGTGAGTACTTTGCTGCGCGTATGCGCGATGAGTTGCCGGGTGGTTGGCTCGCAGCGCATCGACGGCTCTACGAATACCTACGAGATAGCACAAAAGAAGGCGACCAACCGACGCTTGAAGATCTTCAGCCGCTCTACCAGGCCGTTGCGCATGGCTGTCAAGGCGGTTTGCAGAGAGAAGCATGTGATGTTTACGCCCGCCGAATTCTGCAGGGTGACCACTTCTATAGCTCGAAGAGCCTCGGCGCGCTTGGTTCGAATTTGGGAGCGGTGGCAGCGTTTTTCAAAGAGCCATGGACCCGAATTTCACCCGGAGTCGCTCATCGACAAGGGTGGCTCTTTAACGAGGCTGGCTACTATCTAACCGCGTTAGGTCGTCTCCTTGAGGCCCTAGAGCCGATAAGCGCAGGATTAGAATATTTTGTGAGACAGGAGAAATGGATTGAGGCAAGCATCGCCGCAGGTAACATGGTCGAGCTAGAACTAGGTGTTGGCCAAATTACAAACGCCCTAGCAGCGGGGAAGCGAATATTGAAATTTATCAAAGACAACCCAGAATGGGGGATACATCAACTCTACCGCGCGTCGTATGCACATGCCTTGCATCACGCCGGTATCCACCATGAGGCACTCATTCAGTATCAGGAGACGGAGAAAATACAATCAACAAACTTAAATCAAGGCAAGTTTCTTTATTCACAACAGGGCTTCTTCTACTGCGAGCTTCTGCTAAAAGAACCTGAGCGGGGCGCTTGGCTCTGCATGCTGGAAGCGGACTCTCCCTCTCGGGACGCCAATGAATCAGCATACTTCAAGAGCTGTGACATAGTTAGAGGGCGAACACTCGAAACGCTTCGGATTGCTATTAAAAACAATTGGCTCGTCGATATCGCTCTCGATCATCTATCACGCGGCCGGGCAGAACTATTTAGTACTGTCATTGAATCCAAGAACCAGGTCGCGTCAGATCGACTGAACATGGCGCACAGTCATCTTCGTGATGCAGTAAACGGTCTTCGCCGTTCAGGGGATCAGCTGAAACTGTGCGATGGTCTTCTTTCTCACGCTTGGCTTGTCTTTTTGAAAGCCGACTCTGATCGGGCACTTGCCGCGCTGGACGAAGCGTGGGAGATTGCTGCGCGGGGTCCGATGAAGTTGCACATGGCGGACATTCACCTTTATCGCGCGCGGTTGTTTCATGCGGTGAAACCTTATCCGTGGAATAAGTTTGACGATGGGCGTGAAGGACGTGGGCCCAAGGATGACCTTGATGCGGCCGAGGAACTGATCAACAAATGCGGATATCATCGTCGTGACGAAGAACTCGCTGACGCGAGAGAAGCCGCGAAGGGTTGGACGTAGTTTTTGGAGTGCGGCGGCTTGACGCCGCTTTTCTTTTCTTTAATCGCGCGCAAGGTAAATGATAAAGCGCCGTCAAGCCGGGCCCTCGAAATGTTCTGTCGCACGCTTCGCGGGCTGTGATTATTTTATCCGGACGGATCCAGCCCCGACTCATCGGGGCTGCGCTACTATTAATCGTCAGTCCGAGGACGTGAGCCCAAAAGCGCCGACAAGTCGGCGCAGTCCAAATAAGCGAATCCAAAGCGCCGTCGCCGCTACGACCACCCCAGCGCGGCTGCCGCGCTGGGGACCCCGCTTCGCTCTGCCGGCGCACTCCAAATGGCCGACGCCAAATGTTGATTGACTTTAATCTTACGCGCCACTTAATATTCCCGCGTCCGCGGATCAAGTTAACAGCAGCGATTTGTAAACGATAACTTCGCGAGCAGGATCGCTCGGCGGCGGAAGCAAAGCTGGACATGATCAGCCACATCCTTCTACAGGCAGCGACGACAACGAAGACCATTGGCGGGCCATCGACGGCGTATCTGCCGGTGATGGTCTTTTTCGTGATCGCGATCATCTTTCCCGTGCTACCCATCGTCCTCGGCCGGTTCCTGCGGCCGTTCAAGTATGAAAAGAACAAGATGCGGCCGTACGAGTGCGGCATCGATCCGGAAACGGGCGCGCACGATCGCTTCACCGTGCGGTTCTATATCATCGCGATGTTGTTTCTGATTTTCGACGTTGAGACGATCTTTTTGCTGCCCTGGGCGATCATCTTCATGGGCGACGATTTCTCGTTCACTAAGTTCGCGCTAATCGAGATGTTCGTCTTCATCGGCATACTGATAGTCGGTTATTACTACGCGTGGCGCAAAGGCGCGCTAGAATGGGCTTAAGAAACCGTGAATGGAAAATCGTGAATCGTAAATAGAAGAAGCTCACGACCATTTTACGATTCACCATTCACTATTTACGCTTATGGCTGAACACGACGAAGGATTCGTCTTAACCACAGTCGATTCGATAACGAATTACGTTCGACGCTCAATCGCGGCGAAGGCCATCGATATCGGCGCGCCGGTCGTGAACTGGGCGCGGAAATCTGCTCTGTGGCCGATGACGTTTGGGCTCGCCTGTTGCGCGATCGAGATGATGGCCACCGGCGCGGGGCGCTTTGATATCGATCGGTTCGGCGCCGGAGTATTCCGTCCCAGCCCGCGACAGAGCGATCTAATCATCATCGCCGGCACGGTGACGCTGAAGATGGGACCGGTGGTACGTCGTGTCTATGACCAGATGCCGGAACCGAAGTGGGCCATTGCGATGGGAGCCTGCGCGTCAACGGGTGGGCCGTTCGACTCGTACTCGACGATGCAGGGCGTCGATAGAACAATTCCCGTTGACGTTTATATTCCCGGCTGCCCGCCTCGGCCTGAAGCTTTGCTCTACGGCCTAATGCGCCTGCAGGACATCATCATGCGCGAAGCACCTTCCGCATACATCTTCGAATCAGACGGGAGCGTGCGGCGTAACCGAACGTTCGACGAAGTCGAGCCGGCGAAGCTTGCTCCAGCTGCCGAGAAATCAGAAGCGGCCGCTTAGTGGCAACCGCTCCCCTGAACCCGGTATCATATTCCCGACAAAAACGCTCTTCTGAATTCTTCGATTTGTACGCTCGTGCGTCACGTTCGAGGAGGAGTCTTTATGAAATCTACATTCTCAAAGCTGCTCTTGATTGCGGTGATTACGTTGGTGAGCTTGCCGGCAGTCGCATTAGCGCAGACAACAAAGCCGCGCATGAAGCGAACAACGCCTGCGAAGAAGGTCGTGGTGCTGGTTCCTGTCGGCACGAACCTGAAAGTTCGCCTGGAAGACACGCTCTCCAGTAAAGACTCTCGTACGGGCGACAAATTCACCGCGACGGTGGTCGATCCGAGTCGCTTTGACGAAGCAACGGTCCGCGGTCACATACGATCGATTGTGAAGTCCGGAAGAATCAAAGGCAGCACAACGATCAATCTGGCGTTTGATTCAATTACGTTGCGTGACGGCCGGTCCGGCACGTTGCACGGATACGTCACGCGCGTTTACGACGGCAAAGGGAGCGCGGACGAGGAGGGCGGCGTGAAATCCGAAGGTCGCGGCAACCAGACCGTCAAGCGGGGCGGCATTGGAGCGGGTGCGGGTGCGATTATCGGCGCCATCGCGGGCGGCGGGAAAGGCGCGGCGATCGGAACGATCGTGGGCGGGGCTGCCGGCGTCGGCTCAGTGGCGATGAAAGGCGGAAAAGAACTCAAGCTTGAAGCCGGCACCGAAATGCTCGTCCACGTCACGCGCTAGCGAGTGAAGGTCCTGCTGCACCATTGAAGTCATTTCAGTGGTGAGGCCGGCGCGATCCTTAAATAGATCCCACACTTCTCCTGAGATTTGCGCCTCAGTCTGACTGGTAATTCGTTCCACATACCTGAAGCGATCGAGCGGACCGGGGTGAGTGTCATCTTCGCTGGTAACTCGAGTCAGCGAGTCTCGCGCCATGCTTTCGACTTCCTCGTGAGCCGTAATCGGCAACTTCTCTTTTCAGCGAAGCGTGTCAGGCACATAATGGCGGCGGCACGTCAGTCTTAACAACTCTTTACAATCAACTCCGATCACGATGATGGCAGGTAACGTACACTTCAGCATCCAGACCTGGCAGCCATCAGAAGGAGGAAGGAAGATGAGTCAATCACGAAATGGATCGTTGTCGCTTCGCAGTCACCGCGTCGTGCGGTCAACGACGGCGCTATTACTTATCCTGGCGGGCAGTTTTAACCTCATCGCGTGTTCCCGATTGGCGGTCGCTGACAGGGCCTCAGATCCCCCAACCTGGAACACTAAAATAGTGGCCGACAACGAACCGGGCGAGCCTTTGATCGTCTCCGGCACCATCTATTCTCCTGACGGCAAGCAGCCGTTGGAAGGAATCACGCTTTTCGTTTATCAGACCGACGCGACCGGGGTTTATACCACCAGCGGCGGCGACAATCGGGCTACGCGTATTCACGGCGTTATGCGCACAAACGCGCAAGGCAAATACGAGTTCCGCACGATTAAACCCGGCTCGTACCCGAACAGTCGCAACCCCGCGCACATCCACGCCTATGTTTCAGGTCCGGGTTACCCGGAATACTGGATCGATGAATATCACTTCAGCGACGATGCGTTCGTTAGCGAAGCGGACAAGCGGGCGGCGAGCGGCCAGGGAACCTTCTCTCCGATCTTAAGCCCGACCCGTGGGGCGGATGGTATTCTTCGCGCAGTGCGCGACATTCGCATCGAACGGTGCACGAGGAATTGCACGGGAAGATAGTCTGGCTGTTAACCTGCAGTTCGTGTAAGACGTCTCAGTATTAACAGCGACAGACCTTCGAACGGCAAACGAGGAATGCTCATCAAATCGCTAACTCGGACGGCCACCGCGCTGGCTGTTTTATTACTCGTCTCCACGTTTGCCAACGCGCATCCGCCCACGGGCATCGTGGTGGATTCACGCGGTCGTCTTTATTTCAGCGACCTGGAAACTATTTGGAAGCTTGGCCCGGGGGGCAGACTTGTGGTTTTTCGCGCAGGCGTCGCCGGACGGCATGTGCACGAACTGTTCATTGATAGTGATGGGAATGTTTACGGCTCGGATGTTGGCTACGACCAGGCGACCCGGAAATATGTCGGCTCAGTCTGGAAGATGTCGGCTAGTGGAGTAGTAACGTGGCTGCAAGAGCCGTCGGACAATGCGAAACCCGGCATCAGCATCTGGGTTGATCGTTCCGGCAACATGTACTCAATCGATCAGAACAATCATACGAAGACGCGGACGGTGCTGCTGCGTCGCACGCCGGACGGAACTGTGACGACACTCGCGGGCGGCGCATACGGCCACGCGGATGGACAGGGCACAGCCGCTAAGTTTAGCAGCGTGGGTGGCATGACGTTCGGCCCTGACGGCAATCTTTATCTGACAGACGGCAGCACAGTGCGCAAGGTAACGTTAGATGGCAGAGTGACGACGGTGGCGAGAAACTTGGACTTTACGACGCCAGAGGATCAGAAACAGGATGGAGGCCTTACGGGATTGGCGGCGGATTCGAACGGAAGTATTTATGTGGCTGACACCGGGCGTCGGCGTCTGTTGAAAGTGAAGTCTGACGGAAACACTGATGTCGTCTATCGTGCCACCGCGCCGTTTTTTCCCAACGGCGTCGCGGTGGGACGTGATGGTTCAATCTACGTTTTGGAGTTCGGTATGACGCCGCCGAACATTAACAGCGGTCCGCGCGTGCGAAAAATTTTACCCGACGGCAAGAACGTGGTGCTGGTAACGCTGGGTGAGCAAGCGGCTCAAACGCCGGCCGACTCTTCTTCAGGCGGCGCTCCCGACTCAAACATTTATGCCACCCGGCCAGACAGGATTCTCATGCTCGTTGCGCTGCTGGGTGTCGGTGGACTGGCTACGTGGGTCTGGCGGCACCGGCATGGAAATCAAAGCGCATGAAAACAAAATTACTTCGAATTCTAAAATGGCTCGCTATTGTCCTGGCGCTCGCGGCCGTCGGAATTCAATTTGTGCGGCCGGCGCGTACGAATCCGCCGCTCGAGCCCACCCAGACGCTTGAGGCGCACACGCAGATGACTCCGGAAGTCGCAAAGATCTTTGAGCGCGCCTGCAACGACTGCCACTCAAACGAAACGACGTGGCCCTGGTACACGAATGTGGCCCCGGTTTCCTGGTGGACAATAGATCACGTAAATCACGGACGAGAGCATCTAAACTATTCCGATTGGGGCAAGCTCCCGCGCCGCGACCAGGAGAAGACCTTGCAGGAAATCTGCGATGAGGTGCTTGACGGCAAAATGCCCTTGCCGTCGTATTTGCCGATGCATTCAGAGGCGCGCTTGTCAGAGGCCGACAAGAAGGTCCTTTGCGACTGGACCGAAGCCGAGCGCCAACGAATGGCCGCCCAACCCCGGTAATCTTGCGGTCTACGCTTATTCCCCCGCGGAGGAACATGCCCCCCTTACGTGCGCCACCGCACATTACCAATTTGTGTCAATTTGCTAAATTAGGCTTGAGTCGGGGTGTCCCTGCCTGCTATATTCGGTTGGGCGCGCCCCCAAGCGCGGACTTGCCGAACCCCCTTCTCGCCTTCGGGAAACTGGGAAATGACAGAAAGAGATAACGGGAAGTTGGGTCAACCTCATTCAACCGAAGCCACAGGTGCAGCCGTGGCTCCTGCGCAAGCAACCTCACTTCTGATCATTGAAGACGACGAAAACATTTCGAGCGCCATCCAGGAGTATTTCACTCGCGCTGGTTACAGTGTGACAACCGCGGCCGATGGTTTGGCCGGAGTTGAAGCAGCCGGCAAGGATAGACCTGATGTGGTCGTGCTCGATTTGATGTTGCCAAAGATGGACGGTCTGGCCGTCTGCAAAGAGCTTCGTCTCAAAAGTCCGCAGATGCCGATTCTGATGCTGACGGCAAAGGACGATGTGGTCGACAAGGTGCTGGGCCTGGAAATGGGCGCCGACGATTACATCACCAAACCGTTCAGTTTGCGTGAACTGGAAGCAAGAATTAAGTCCGTGCTACGCCGGTCACGCGCGGGAACGGCAGTTGAGGGCGAAGACGAAGCGCCCATCCTCCGTGGGAATTTGCGGATCGATCCAATCCGGCGCGAGGTGACAATTGGTGACCGGCACGTTGAGCTCACCCCAAAAGAGTTTGACCTGCTGCGATTGTTCGCTTCGAATCCTGGCCGCGTTTTCCCGCGAAAGTACCTGCTCGAAAAGATTTGGGATTACTCCTACGAAGGCTACGATCGGACGATTGATTCTCACATCAACCGGCTCCGAGCAAAGGTCGAGCAGAACCCGGACAATCCTCAGCTCGTGCTGACCGTCTGGGGTATTGGCTACAAGTTCACGGACGCTGAATAGCCCGGTCCGTTCTTCACCGCAAAGACTTGCCCGCGAAGTGAGCTGAATCCACCAGCTCTTTCAATCCTGACGCAAGCAGAAAGACCCGCACATGAAGTCCACAGAAAATTCCGCCTGGCATCGCATCGCATTTCGCTCGCTGAGTGTAGCGCTGTGCTTCTTGTTGTCCTGCAGCGTTGTCGCTGCGCAAGCGCGCACTGAGCCACCGCCGAGTCGTGGCCTACTGGGGTGGTTGATCGACAACTACATCTTAACCATCGTCCTGGTCGCTGGGTTCGCGGCCCTGGTTGTGTGGCGGGCCCGGAAAATGAGAACGTCAGATGTAGTGGCAAGACCGTTAGAGCCGCGCCCCGTCCAATCGCCGCGAGAAATCACCGCCCCGGAAAGCCGAAAGTCCCCTGCCGCTTCATCTGCCACGCAGGAGTCAGATCATCAGCCGCGCGCTCGCGCAGCCAAAGAGACTGCGGCGCCAGATACCGCGCAGTCAGCATTCGGCGCGTACCGCATTGATCAGGAAGTCGGCAAGCTCGTACTCGGCAAGCCGCACCGCATGGACGTGATGGCGTCCCGCGTGAAGGATGATCGTCGTGCTATCGAGGCTTCATTAATCAAGGCGTTAACCGCCGCTGACGTTGACCAGGCCGGTCGCGAACGCGCGCGCCGCGCTTTGGAAGATTACGGATTTGTCGCGCGCCAATGCGCGCTCATGCTGCAAGGCCGCGATGCGTGGGAGCGTTCGTCGGCCGCTCGCGTGCTGGGTCAGATTAGTTCTCCCGCGTCATTGCCCGCGCTGCTCGAGGCTTTGCACGACGCCGATTCCGTCGTCAGAAACCAGGCGGTCACCAGCCTGGGCCAGTCGAAACAGCCCGCTGCGATCGGCGCCCTGCTCGATATCGCCCGCCGTCATTCAGACATTCCTCCAGCCCTCTTGAGCGAGAGCCTGACGGCGTGCTCGGTTGATGACCTTAGCTTTTTGGATTCAGCGCCGTTCGATTTCAACGAACCACAGCCTAACGTGGACGGCGAACCGCAGGAAGTTGATTCGTTTCTCTCCTCGGAACAATTGCCGACCGGTGATGACGACGATGCGTTGCTGGGATTGTTGACGCGACTGGAAAGTTCGGACGACGCCGAGCGCGCGCAAGTCGCCCGCGAACTGGCTTCTCATCGCGCGCAACGCGCGGTGGCGGCCTTGGGCTCTACCGCATTGCACGATACCGACCCGAGTGTGCGGGCGGCTGCGGTAGCCGGTCTGGGCAATATTGATCACGAATCAGTTTTCGCGCCGGTGCTGATCTCGCTGGCCGACGATACGCGCGAAGTGCGGGCGGCCGCGGCTCGCAGTTTGTCGAGTCTTCATTTTGATCGCACCGAAGCCTATGCTCGGGTGATGAAATCGGCCGACCTGCAGACTCTTCAAACCTTTGCTCAGGCGTGTGTGAAGACAGGTATTGCTGCCCAGGCGATTGACCGCCTGGCTAGTGAAGACCGGAGACACGCGCAGGAAGCGTTCGCTCTCTTCTCGCTACTGGCCAAGGCCGGTGAGGTCCAGCCCATCCTGGAGATCATCGGAACGCATCCCGAGGTTCAAGTGAAGCTCGCCGCCGTGCGCGTGTTGAGTGTGGCGGGCAGTTCGGATGCCGCTCCAAAACTCCGGGAACTAGTGGCCACGGAAGGCATGCCGGAAGATGTTCGCACCAGCATTCTCGAACTCCTCTACAAGTTCGACAAAGAACCCGCCGCAGTCTAAACGCAAGTGACAACGTTCCCACGGACGTTGCATAATTCCTTCTGCGAAGACGTTCGCGTTTCTCATTTGAGGCCGCCCCAATTCATGAGCACCGCCAATCAATCCTCATTACCGCGAGTTCTGGGCCTGATCACAGCATTCGGGTGCTGCGCGGCAACGGTGGTGTTTACTGCTTCTCCGATCGCGTTAACCCAGAGCCGCATCATCGCGCCGCAGCGGTCAGCCAACGCCAACTCAACCAAACGATCGCGCGTCGCCACTTTGCGCGCAAGCGATTCAACCAGTGGATCACGTGTTGCGCTGACGTCCGATCAGTCCCTGAACGATTACGAAGCGTATCGCCGCGGCGATCGATTCTACGTGCGGATTCCGGCGGCTGATGTGCCGCGACCGGAAGCCGTGCGTGGTCGCGCGTTTGGCGACGTCAAGGTGCAACGCGGTGCCAGTGACACCGTGCTTTCTTTCCGGCTCCAGCCCGGCGCCACGGCTCGGGTCGAGCAGCGCGGAAACAAGCTCGATGTTGTCTTCACCATGCCCGGGTCGCGCTCAGATGTCACGACCTCAACGGGTCGCGACGTGGCGGGTAACGATGCGGGACCGGCGCCACCTCCAGCCGATCCACAACGACGCGGCAATGCAAACTCAAACAGGTTAGGTGCGGCGGATCGTGCGGGCAATCGAAACTCGAACGATCGATCTTCTGCTGCTTCGGCCCGAGCGACGCCGACGCCGCGCGCGACTCCATCGCCAAAACCTTCACCGACACCTTCGGCTAAGCCGAGTTCAAGCCCCACCGCGACGCCGCGCGTTTCACCGTTCGTAGCGCAGCAAAGGAGTTCGCCGTCGCCAGCTGCGACTGCGGCTTCGTCGCAAACATCCGCGCAGGGTTTGACCTGGAGCAACGTGAAGCAGCGCGTGCGCTACTGGATCCTTTTGGCGCAGCTAAATCCGGTCCCTGTCGGTATCGGCGTCGCTGTACTTCTGCTGCTGATCGGCTTGCTGATCATGCAGCGCCGTCGTGCGAAAGCAATAAAGCGAAGTCGACCGCGCAAGTCGCCGATGAAGCCCGCCGTCCTCGCCACAGAGAAAGCTCCACCTATCGCCGTCGAACCGCAGCCGGTTGAGCCCCTCCAAACGGAAGCCGACCTCGCCGGCGCTACGGTAGCCGCCGCGGTGGTGACACCCGAGCCGCCGCAACCTGCGCCGCAAGCGACGGACGCCCAACATGAACGCGTGACACGCGCTTCCGAGGAAGTGAAGACACTGATGGCCGGTGGCGATTATGACAAAAGTATTATCGCTTCCGACGATCGCTACACGCGCCAACTGGTTGGGGCGGAGTTGCTATCGGCCCTCGTCGGGCGGAATCTTCAACGTCGCGAGCGTGCCCGCGCGGCGTTCATGAATCATGGTTACTTTGACGATGCCACCCGCGATTTGCGAATTGCTGAGTCACCCAATGAGCGGGCCGCGGCCGCGCGCCGGCTCAGCTTCGTGCACGATCGCGAGGCGACCCCACATTTGATCGCTGCGCTTGAAGACTCTTCGCCTGACGTGCGTCGTGCGTCCGTCGAAGCGCTGATGGACTTGCGTGACCCGGCGGCGATCGCGCCGTTGAACTCGCTCATGCAAACCGAAACAGATCGAAGAGTGCCACGGAGTTTACTTAAGCACGCAGTCGAAGCTTGCGCCACGAGTGGGTCGGAGCCTGCGGCGGCAGAGAATCTCAGATCTCAGGTCTCAGATCTCAATAGTTCCCTGCCCGAGGAGGCGTCAACTCCGATTTCGCGAACGGCCGATAATGAACGTGAGGTGATTGAGATATGAGTGCGCGCGAGCTGCTTGTCCAACTTCGGGAAAAAGGCGTTGATGTGAAAGCCAACGGTGATCGTCTGGTGATCGATGCGCCAAGAGGCGCGATTACGCCTGATCTGCGCGACGCTTTGTCGGCAAACAAGGCCGAAATTCTGCAAATTTTGACGGCGCCACCGATCGAAAGAGTGGCGCCTAAGCCCGCGCCGGTGCTTGTGCAGGCTCCTGTCGCGGCACCTGAGCCTCCAGCGGTACAGCACGAAGCGCCATCACAAGCGCCGGAACCGGAAGCAATCTCTTCCGAGAGATCTTCGGTCCTTGAAGAGACCAACCAGCTCGAAGTTGAACTGAATCGGCTGCGCACGGAAGAGGAAGCACGCCGGGCAGAATTCGAAACAGCCCGTCTGGCGGCTGAGCATGCTTTTAATCAGGCGTCTCACCAATGGCGGCAGGAACAGGAAGCAGCCGCGCGCCGGCGCGCTGAGCAAGAGAAACTGCGGATTGAAGCGGAAGCGCGCGAACGGGCGGCTGAGGAGACCCGGCGTCGCATCGCGGAGACCGAACTGGCTCGCGCCGAAGAGGAATTGAAACGCATGCGCGCAATGGAAGACGCGCGACGCGCCGAGGTCGAAGCGCAATTTGCCTCCGCGGAAGCAGCGCGCCAGACCGAACTCGAACAAGCGCGCAACGTGGAAGCCGAACAGTCGCGCATACGCGGTGAGGAAGAGCGACGGTTTCTCGAAGGTGAAGCGCGCAAGCGAGCACAGGAAGACGAGATGCGCCGCCGCGCCCAGACACGCATCGCCGCCGTCGAAGAAGAAATTCTCCGGCTGCGCCTGCGCGAAGATGCGCGCGTGAGGTCCGCCGAAGAAGCGAGGCTGCTGGCGGAAGAAACGCAACGCCGCCGCGCGGAAGAGGAAGCCCGACGGCACGCTGAGGCCGAAGCTCAGCGTCGTGCCGACGAAGAGGCCCGGTTGCGGGCTGAGATCGAGGCGCAGATGCGCGCGGAAGCCGAGGCGAAGAGGAAAGTCGAAGAAGAAGCGCAAAAGCGAACTGAAGCCGAGGCTCGCCGGCGCGCACAGGAAGAGGCCGAACGGCTCGCCGCTGAACAGGCGCAGTTTGCAGCTGAACAGGAAGCTCGTCGTCGCGCCGAGGACGAAGAACGCCGGCGCCTCGAAGAAGAACGTCGCCTTCAGGCAGAGGTGGAAGAACGATTGAGGGCTGAAGAAGCCGCGCGTGCACGGGCAGAAGAAGATGTACGCTTGCGAGCTGAAGCCGAAGTGCGCCAGCGGGCCGAACTCGAAGCGCGAATTCGTGCCGAGGTTGAAGCAAAACTGCGTGCGGAGGAAGAAGAGCGGCAAGCGTTGCTTGAGGAGCGCGAGCAAGAACAGTACGTACAACGACCTTCCGAAAGGATTAAGCCAGGCGAATTTCTCGGCGGCGAGGACTCCGAGTTTCAGCCCGTCAGCATGCCTGAAGCGACCCCAGTTTCGTCAGCAACGCGCCCGGATGCTCGCGCGCGAGCGGCGGAGCTGCAAAATCTCGCGTCATTGGAAACTGAGGATGCTTTCCAGGAGATCACCGAAGCCTTCGATGACCCGGCGTCCGAAGTTCGCAATGCGGCCGCGCAAGCGTTGTACGATTTTCAGGAAGACCGCGCCGCCGCGTTTACGCGCGCCTTGCGTGATTCCCCGGCAGAACGCCGCGCCAGAATTGGCGCCGCCATCGCGACTTCAGGACTCGCGGACGAGGCCATCAACAACTTGACCGGCGAGAGCCGCGACAAGACCTACGACGCATTCTCTCTCCTTTTCCTGATGTCGAAATCCGGGGAAATAAATCCGCTGATGCGAGCTATCGAAGCTCATCCCAGCACCGAAGTACGTCTGGCCGTCGTGAAGCTGCTTGCGTTAAGCGGACAGCCGGATGTGTTGCCGGCATTTCGTCGCATGGCTGTGCGCGGAACGCTGCCGCCTGAAGTTCGTTCGGCGGTGATGGAGGCGATTTATCAGGTGGGCAGTCACCCGGGAGAAGAGCAGCAGGTCTCTTAATCCAAGTGAAGATTTACCTTTTTGGAAAGGCGCAGAGTCATCGGCTCTGCGCCTTTTGCCTTCTCGGCATCATCCCGGGTTCGCATCAGCTCGTCGCCTTTGGTTTTTGCTCGGTGTCTCTGCGCGATCTCTGTGTCTCTGTGGTGGCCATTCGTCAAACAAAACTCACCACAGAGACACGAGCGCGCAAGTTAGGGGGTACAGTTTGTTCTAATTACGATTCACGATTTACTATTTACGCTTATGCCCTTCGTCCTGAAATCGAATTATCGTCCCTGTGGCGACCAGCCGCAGGCAATCGAAGCCCTGGTGCGTGGCGTCAATGACGGCGCGAAGGATCAGGTTCTGCTCGGCATCACCGGCAGCGGCAAGACTTTCACGGTCGCGAGTGTCATCGACGAGACGCAACGCCCCACACTCGTGATAGCCCACAACAAAACTCTTGCGGCCCAGCTTTACCAGGAATTCCGGACCCTCTTCCCCGACAACTCGGTCGAGTATTTTGTTTCGTACTACGACTATTATCAGCCCGAAGCCTATGTGCCGGCCTCAGACACTTACATCGAAAAAGATGCGATCGTAAACGAAGACATCGACCGCCTGCGCATGTCCGCGACGCGTGCCTTGTTTGAGCGCCGGGACGTTATTGTGGTTGCAAGCGTCTCGTGTATCTACGGCCTCGGCGATCCGGATGCGTACTACGGCATGCTGGTTTTCCTCGAGCCCGGGATGCGCATCGCGCGTGACACGCTGCTCCAGCGACTCGTCGAGTTGCAGTACGAACGCAACGACATCGATTTCAAGCGCGGCAGCTTTCGCGTGCGCGGAGACGTTGTCGAGGTTTATCCCAGCTATCAGGACGAAGCGTATCGGATAGAGCTGTGGGGAGACGAAATCGATTCGATCTCGACAATCGATCCGCTACTCGGCGAGATTACGCAGAAGCACACTTCGCGACTTCCCATCTATCCGAAGTCCCATTACGTGATGCCGCGCACGACTTTGAAGCGCGCCATCAAATCGATCAAACAGGAGTTGGAGTGGTGGGAACCAAAGCTGATCGAAGAAGGAAAGCTGCTTGAAGCCCAGCGCCTGCACCAGCGCACGATGTTCGACCTCGAGATGATGAAAGAGATGGGCTTCTGCCGGGGCATCGAAAACTATTCGCGCCATCTCACCGGAAAGCAACCGGGAGAGCCGCCGCCGACGCTGCTGGATTATCTGCCGCGCGACACTCTCGTGATTATCGACGAATCGCATCAGACCATTCCGCAAGTGCGCGGCATGTTTTTTGGCGATCAATCACGCAAGAAGACGCTGGTCGAATATGGATTTCGTCTGCCGTCCGCGCTCGACAACCGGCCGTTGAATTTTGAAGAGTTCGAAGAACGAGTGACGCAACGGATTTACGTTTCGGCGACCCCGGGGCCATACGAATTCACCAAGACCAGCGGCGAAGTGATCGAACAAATCATTCGCCCGACCGGGTTAATGGATCCGGAAGTTGAAGTACGTCCGGTCAAAGGTCAAATCGATCATCTCCTCAACGAATGCCGCATCCGCGCTGAGCGCAACGAACGCGTGCTGGTGACCACGCTCACCAAGAAGATGGCGGAAGACTTGACCGAGTACTTCACAGAAGTCGATGTTCGCGTGCGCTATCTCCATTCGGACATTGAAACGCTGGAGCGCATCAGAATTCTGCGCGACCTGCGCCGCGGTGAATTCGATGTGCTGGTCGGCATCAACCTGCTGCGGGAAGGGCTGGATCTGCCGGAAGTCTCGCTAGTTGCGATTCTCGACGCTGACAAAGAAGGGTTTCTGCGTTCCGAATCGTCTCTGATCCAAACGATCGGCCGCGCCGCGCGCAACGCGGAAGGCAAAGCGATCCTTTATGCCGACCGGATAACTGATTCGATGAAGCGGGCGATTGACGAAACCACGCGCCGGCGGGAATTGCAGCGGGCATACAATCTCGAGAACGGCATTGTGCCGCAGACCATCATCAAGCCAATCGAAGCGACCCTGGTCACCGCCGCCGAAGCGGATTACTTCAAGGTGCCGCTGGAACTCGAGGACATCGAAGCCTACAGTCCCCAGCAAATCGGCGAAACGATTGCGCGTCTTGATTTCGAAATGCGCGAGCATGCGAAGAAGTTCGAGTTTGAGAAAGCTGCTGAACTGCGTGACCGCATCAAGTATCTGCGTGAACGGGAGCTGCAAGTCGCGTAGGGACTCTTAACCACAGACGACACCAGAAGCAGACAAACATTAAAACCGTTGTACTTTTTGACTCTTCTCAGTGTTCCTCGGTGGTTGAAATAGTGCTCGTCAAGACTGAACCATATCAGATCACGCAATGAGAATTTCGTCATGGCTGGGAAGACACCGTGGACACGTGCTGGACGTTCTGGTCTTCCTGGCAAACCTTTTCCTGTTCGGTATTGTGGCGCGTTGGTTGGGCAAACTGGGCGCCGGCTTTACGGCCAACGAAGATAAGGCAGCGCGGCAGCTCGCCTTCATCATCCTGGCCGCGTTCATCTCTTACACCGCCGGCGCAATCCTCAAGCGCGCGCCATTGCATGCGCGACGTAAAACGCTTCCGAGTCCCGGGTACGCCGGTTGTCTGTTTCTCGGATGGGTTTCTCTCTCCCTGAGTCTCTCGATTTTCGGCGCGGCCGTCGTGGCGGTCGGTCTTGAGCACGCACCCAAAGGCGTTCCCCTCGCATTGGTCATCCTTTTAAGCACACTCCCTACTATCTTCGCGGCGCGCGTCGTCTTCCCGCCAAAGAAACTCGAGCAAATGCCGGCGTGGCGCAAGAGCTGGCCCATGGAATTACTGGCTGACATTCTGATTGTCGCCGCCGTACTCCTGCTCACCACCATGTGGAATATCTGGTTCGCTGACCTGTTTATATTCGATTCGCCTGGTCTTGGTTTGACGGAGAAGCTGTTTGCGGCCGGCTTGGCGGCGGGCGCGTTTGCGTTGTTTTATGTGACCCCGCGGTTTCTGTTCTTAATTGAGGACTTTGATCGCTGGCCCACCTGGGTCACGATTGGATTGACGCTGGCGCCGCTCATCGGACGTATTCTTCTGGCTGGCTCGGCAGGCGGCTGATCATTTGTGATGTTGACGAAGACCACACCGGACGAGATTCACGACTTTCTTGGCGATGCGAGTTACCTGACTGGCGGCTTCACCTCTGCTGTGTTCTTTCCGGAAAGTGCGGAAGAAGCTGCTCAGCTTCTGGCGAAAGCCAGCGGAGATAAAACGCCGGTCACAATCTCAGGCGCGGGCACGGGTACCGTTGGCGGTCGAGTCCCCTTCGGCGGAATCGTCATCGCCACCGACAAACTAAATCACATCAAGCGTGTTGCTCGCGACGAGAAGGGTGGCCACGCCGTCGCCGAAGCAGGCGTCCGATTGATTGAACTCCAGCGCGCGGTTGAAGCCGATGGCCTGTTTTATCCACCTGATCCGACCGAGAGGACGTGCTTCCTCGGCGGAACGATTTCCACGAACGCCTCTGGATCTCGCACCTTCAAGTACGGCCCGACGCGAAACTATATCGAGCGTTTGAAGATTGCTTTGGCCACCGGTGACGTAATCGATTTGCGGCGAGGTGAACTACAAGTTCGCGACGGTGGCCACGTTACGATTCCGCTTTCCTCCGGCCGCACCATCAACGCGAAGGTGCCGGGTTATCAAATGCCGAAAGTGAGAAAGCACGCCTCCGGATATTTCGTCGCACCCGGAATGGACGTGATCGATCTATTCATTGGCAGCGAAGGAACCCTGGGCGTGATCCTGGAAGCTGAAGTGCGGCTCATTGCAAAACCTGAAAGCCTTCTGAGCGGCGTTGTGTTCTTCGATTCCGACGAGAACCTCCTTGCTTTCGTTCGTGATGTGCGAACGCGATCGCTGAGGCACAGACTTCAGTCTGTGTCCGTTGCACATGATTCACAGACTGAAGTCTGTGCCACGCTCGACGCGCGCGCGCTGGAATACTTTGATGTTGAGTCACTCAGCTTCCTGCGCCGGAAATACGACACCATTCCTGACGGAGCGGTTGGCGCGATTTTCTTTGAGCAAGAAACCAACCCCGCAACCGAAGAGTCGCTGATGAACGAATGGCTGGAACTGACGGAACGTCATCAGGCTCTGGGCGAGCAGTCATGGTTTGCCACGAATGAACAGGATCACGCTAAGCTCCGCGAGTTCCGTCACGCGTTGCCGGTGCTGATGAACGAACGGTTCGCGAAATACAGGCAGCGAAAAGTCTCAACCGACATCGCTGTGCCTGACGATTCATTCGCCGACATGCTGAGCTTTTATCGCGACGCGTTGCGGGGCGGCGAATTGCGCTACACGATTTTTGGCCACATCGGCGACAATCACGTGCACGTAAATATTCTGCCGCGCAACGACGAAGAGGCCGCAAAGGCCTGGGAGATTTATCGAAGTTTCATTCGACGTGCGGTGGAGCTGGGCGGAACGATTTCCGCCGAGCATGGCATCGGCAAATTGAAGCGTGAGTATTTGCGGGAAATGTATGGCGATCAGCACGTGCGCGAAATGGTTGAATTGAAACGAGCATTCGATCCGGCAGGCATTCTTGGGCGTGGAAACATGTTTGATGAAGGGCTTCTCGCTTAGCAAGAATCGTTACCTTGCAACGAAATGTTAAGATCGCCTTCAAGATTCACCGCAGAGACGCAGAGATCGCTGAGGTTTCGCAGAGGAACCACGCCTCAGTATTTTGCGAGATCCATGCACGTCAACGAAATCACCCGAGATCAGCGCAGGCATCTCCGTTCACCGCGCTTTGGGTCCGGGACTATTGGAATCGGCCTACCAAAAGTGCATGTATCAGGAGTTGACAGCCCGAGGCGTTGGATTCGAGCGGGAGGTTCCAATACCGCTCGAGTATCGGGGCGTTCGGCTTGACTGCGGATTCGGTTGGATCTTCTCGTCGCCCGCCGGCTGGTAGTTGAAGTGAAGGCAATTGAGGCGATTGCCCCCATCCATGAGGCGCAACTGATAACATATTTGCGGCTTGGTGGGTGGAATGTTGGGCTTCTTATGAACTTCAATGTTGTGGTATTGAAGGACGGCATCAGAAGAAGAGTGCTCGATTTGAGGGAATGACTCTCTGCGCTTTCTCTGCGTTCTCCGCGTCTCTGCGGTGAGCGCCCTTTCTCGCAACTTACATGTTCCGCTTCACCACCGCCGGCGAATCACACGGACGCGCATTGGTCGCGATCGTCGAAGGTCTGCCCGCCGGACTGCCCATCAACGTCGATCAAATCAATCATGACTTATGGCGCCGGCAGCAAGGCTATGGCCGCGGCGCGCGGATGAAGATCGAGAAAGACGAAGTTGAAATCCTGAGCGGAGTGCGACATGGCGTGACCCTCGGTTCGCCGCTCGCGCTGATGATTGAAAACAAGGATTGGGCGACCTGGGACGCAGTGATGGCGGTCGAGCCGAAAGAGCTTGCGCCCGAGAAATCCCGGCTCGTCAAACGCCCGCGCCCCGGTCACGCGGATTTAGCCGGCGGTTTGAAGTACGACGCGCGCGATCTGCGCAACGTCCTGGAGCGTGCGTCGGCACGTGAGACCGCAGCCCGCGTCGCTTGCGGAGCAATCGCGAAGCAATTGCTGCAACAGTTTGGAATCGAGATCCGCAGTCACGTAATTCAACTGGGCGGGATTCCCGAGCAGCCGTTGGAACTGACTTTCGATCAAGTCTCATCGATTCCCGACGATTCGCCTTTGCGCTGCGCCGACGCGGACGCGCAACAGCGAATGATTCAATTGATCGACGAGACAAAAGCCGCGGGCGACACCCTTGGCGGCATCTTTGAAGTCATCGCGCGCGATGCGCCGCCGGGTTTGGGCTCGCACACCGCCTGGGATTTGAAACTTGATGGCCGCCTGGCGCAGGCGATCATGTCGATTCCCGCGGTCAAGGCCGTGGCTATCGGCGCCGGAATTGAAGCGAGTTCCCTTCCCGGGTCGAAAGTTCACGATGAGATCGGTTATAGCGATGACTTAAAGGAATTTGTGCGCGAGACCAACCGGGCGGGTGGCCTGGAAGGCGGTGTGACGAACGGTGAAGAGATTCGTGTGCGCGGGTTCCTGAAACCCATTTCCACGCTGCGGCGCGCACTGCGCTCGGTCGATATCGACACAAAACAGGAAGAGCGTGCGGCGTTTGAACGTTCCGATATCACGGTCATTCCCGCCGCGGGCGTAATTGGCGAAGCGATGATGGCACTCGTGCTCGCCCAAGCCACCCGCGAAAAGTTCGGCGGCGACAGCCTGGGCGAGATGAAACGGAATTACGAAGGCTATCGCGAACAGTTGCGAGCGTATTGATCGGAACTTGACCACAACAGACACATAAGAAAGCCCAGCGGAAACCTCCGTCTCTATGGTTCAATCCTGTAGTGTCCTAATTTGCTTTTTCTGTAACGCTCTGTGGTTCTCGGTGTCTCTGTAGTGGCAGTTGCTTAGAGAAGCATTCACCACAGAGACACTGAGGCTTCACAGAGTTCCACAGAGATTCTGAAATTAGGACACTCCGTTCAATCCTCTCTGCTGGCGAAAGCCGGAACGTTCATCGTAAAATCAACGACGCTAAACTAAATCCCTGAGGAATCTTCTTTTATTGAATGGCAGTATTGAAACTGGTTACCTGGCCCAATCCGATTTTAGAAACCCCCGCTGATCCCGTTACCAAATTCGACGACGATCTAAGGAAGCTGGCCGATGACATGTTCGAAACGATGTATGCCGCGCCCGGCGTCGGACTGGCCGGCGTCCAGGTCGGCATCGCGAAGCGTCTGTTTGTGATGGATTGTTCGGGCGGAAAAGATCCGGCAAGCCGTTATTTCATGGCCAATCCTGAGATCATCGTGCAGGAAGGCAAACAGGACGGTGAAGAAGGCTGCCTCTCGATTCCGGGTATTTACTCAAAGGTGTCTCGCAGCATGCGCGTGATCGCGCGCGGCCACGATCTTACTGGTAAGCAGTACGAGATCGAGGGAATAGAGCTTGAGGGACGATGTCTGCTCCACGAAACGGATCATTGCGACGGCATCCTTTATGTAAATCGCATAACGCCGCTCAAGCGCGAGATCGTCAAACGAAAGGTCAGGAAATTGCAGAAGGCCGGCGAATGGCCTGAGTAGTCTCGGTGTTCTCTGTGAGTCCTCTGTGCCTCTGTGGTGAATACTATCGGAAGGCTCATCAACCACAGAGACGCAGCGGCCCACAGAGAAACACAAAGGAAAAACCATGACTGAATTTCAAAACGAACCATTTACTGATTTCAGCAAAGAAGAAAATGCACAGGCAATGCGCGACGCCCTTGAAAAGGTAAAAGCGGAGCTCGGCAACGAATACCCGCTTGTCATTGGCGGCGAACGGATCAAGACCGGCGATACGCTGGACAGCATTAATCCGGCCAATCGCACGCAGGTCGTCGGCAAGTTTCACAAAGCCACCAAAGAGTTGGCTAATAAAGCCGTCGAGAGTGCTGCTGAGGCCTTTAAAACGTGGCGCAACGTTCCGGCCCAGGAGCGCGCCGATCTTTTGTTCCGCGTCGCCGCAACGCTGCGCGAGCGCAAGCATGAATTCTCGGCATGGATGATTCACGAAGTCGCGAAGTCCTGGCCCGAGGCCGACGGCGACACCGCCGAGGCAATCGACTTTCTTGAGTTCTACGCGCGCGAGATGCTGCGCTACGCGGGTGACCAGCCGCTGACGAAACTCAAAGGCGAGGACAATCAGCTTGAATACATTCCGCTCGGCGTGGGCGCGGTGATTCCACCCTGGAACTTTCCCCTCGCGATCATGGCGGGCATGACTGCGGCTTCAATCGTCACCGGTAACACAGTCGTTCTGAAGCCTTCATCCGACGCACCGACCATCGCTTACAAGTTTTTTGAATTGCTTGAAGAAGCCGGCATGCCTGCGGGTGTCGTGAACTTCATGACCGGCTCAGGCGCGGAAGTTGGCGATGTCGTGGTCGATCATCCCAAGACGCGTTACATCGCGTTCACCGGCTCGAAAGAGGTTGGCCTGCGCATCAATGAACGCGCGGCGAAGGTGCACGATGGGCAGCTTTGGATCAAACGTGTCGTGGCTGAGATGGGCGGCAAAGACGCGATCATCGTCGCCGAGGACGCCGATCTCGAAGAGGCCGCAACGGGCGTTGTGCAAGCCGCATTCGGCTTCCAGGGTCAAAAGTGTTCCGCCTGCTCGCGAGCCATCATCGATGCGCGCATTTACGATCCGATGATTGAGAAGATTGCTGAGCGCACGGCGAAGATTAAGCTCGGCGCTCCATCCGACAACAGCATCACTATGAGCGCCGTGATCAACGAGAAAGCTTTCAAGTCCATCAACGGCTACATCGAAAAAGGCCAGGCTGAAGGCGGGCGGTTGATTGCCGGCGGCGGCTCAGACGGCGAGCAAGGCTTTTTCATCGAACCAACGGTGATTTCCGATGTGAAACCGGGCTCGACCATCGAGCAGGAAGAGATCTTCGGCCCGGTTCTGGCTGTTATTAAAGCAGACAACTACGACCACGCGTTGGAGATTGCGAACGACACACAGTTCGGTCTGACCGGAGCGGTTTACTCCACTGACGAAGCGAAACTCGATCGCGCACGTAACGAATTCCATGTTGGTAATTTGTACTTGAATCGCAAATGCACTGGCGCGCTGGTTGGCGTGCATCCCTTTGGCGGTTTCAACATGTCAGGCACCGATTCCAAGGCCGGCGGTCGCGACTACCTTCTGCTGTTTATGCAGGCAAAGCTTTCGTCCGAGAAAGTTGGCGCGACGAGGAAACGCGCCGAAGCCGGCACGGCGATCTGATTATCGCGCCGTAGGCGCGAGATGTTTATAGATTCCGGAGTCACAGAATGAGCAGCCGGTGGATAATGCGTTGCATTTTCCACCGGCTGAATTCTTCATGAGAACTTCTTTTCTATAAACATTCTGCCGCTACGCGGCTGCTTCATCTGTCGTGCACGGCTCGTTAACTGTAAACTGCTCAACAATGCGCATTGTTTTCATGGGTACGCCTGAATCTGCCGTGCCGTCTTTGCGACGGCTGGTTGATGACGGTCATGAAATCGTCTCGGTCTGGACGCAGCCGGACAAACCGGCCGGGCGCGGAAAGAAGCTGCATCAGTCGCCCGTGAAAGAATTCGCGATTGAAAACCACCTCACAATTCATCAACTGCAAAAGATTAGAACTCCGGAAGCGAAAGAGTTGTTCGCCTCGCACCAAGCGGATGTCGCCGTAGTTGTTGCTTATGGAAAAATTCTGCCGGCTGAATTCCTGAACGCGCCGAAGCACGGCTGCATCAACGTCCACTTCTCCCTCCTGCCAAAGTATCGTGGCGCCGCGCCGGTGAACTGGGCGATCATAAACGGTGAAGAAGAAACCGGCGTCACCACGATGAAGATTGTGCAGGAACTCGATGCCGGACCAGTTCTGCTTCAACAGGCCACGAAGATCGGTGAGCGCGAAACCGCTCCGGAACTCATGTCCCGCCTATCCGTAATGGGGGCCGAACTGATTAGTGAAACCCTTAAGAATCTGCACGACATCGAACCAAAGCCACAACTTGATCCGGAATCCACGCTCGCGCCGATCCTCAAGCGCGAAGACGGTCTCATCGACTGGGCGCTGGATGCGTTTGAGATCGAGCGACGCGTGCGCGGTTTCCAACCCTGGCCAAATGCTCACACGTTATACAAATCTCGCCGTCTAATTATTTGGGAAGCACAGCCGCAACAAACCGTTGAAGTTAGCGAGGCCAACGGGCGAATCTTAAAGGTCGATGGCGACGAACTGGTCGTCTCAGCCGGTGATTCAACTGGTTTGCGAGTTAGTCAATTGCAGATGGAAGGATCGCGCCGGATGACGGCGCGCGATTTCATCAACGGCGTTCATCCGCAGATTGGTGAGTCGCTCGGTTAGCTCACAGGAAAATCACAAACGCCCGCCGCCAGATGTGCGCGGGAATCGATCCCTGCGGTGCGGCAGTCAGCAGAATCGAGTAGTTTCCATCCGGTTGGTGCCCGCGCAACTCAACTCCTTCGGTGATCGCGCTCGGCCAGAAATCGCTCGGGACCTTCTCTTCGTAACGCGCCATCGCCAGTCTTCTCAGGCAAGCGTACAACTGCTCCGGCCCGGTGCTATACGGTCCACGTTCTGAGCCGAGCACTAGTGAAACTTCTGCGCGCTCGTCGATGAAGTGTTTTACCAGCGACGCCGCCTGGACAACTCCATTTTCGAATCGAATCCGGAAGTTCTCTCGATCGATGTCTTCCGTCAGACGCGTGTCCAGCATGATCGTAATGCGCCGCTCGTCTTCGGCCGCGAACTCGCGCACGGTCAATCGCCGCGCGCGCGCCGTCGCCTTCCAATCGATGTGCCGCAATTCGTCGTGCGCCTGATAATCACGCAATAAAAGTAAGTCGTGGCCGAAGCCGCGGCGAAATGAAGTCCGCTGGCCCGTGAAAAGCGGCAGCAGGTGTAGCTCGTCAGGAATTGGTTGCGGCTTTGGATAGACGACGATGTCGACTTCGCGCGTCTTCAAGCGACGGCGGTGACGGAAGAATCCGAACGGAAATCGCGTCGAAAGCTCGAAACCGGTGACCAGAATGTGACCGCGCTTGGGGAAGAGTTGCTCGACCGTTTGCTCGGCCGACGCGCGATGGGGCACGTACGTGAAATAGCCGAGCGTGCGTTTCAAATACCGGACCCGGTGCTTCCATCTCTGCGGCTTTGACTTGCCGGATGGGCCACGCGCTTCGACCAGGATTGAGAACGAAGGCAGCGCTCGCTTTTCATTCTTGACGGTGACCAGCACTTCGGCGGGCTCACCGGCGAAGATGTGATCGGGAAAGCGCGCCGCTGCGGTCAGGTCGCGCAGCGCCAGACGCGCCACCGCCCACGACACGAACAGAGTCGAAAGCATGATCGAAAACACCAGAAACAACAGATTGTTCCCCGTGTTCCATGCGGCCAGCGCGACGATCAAAAGAATAACGATGAAAATGACTCCGCCGCTCGTGACTTCCAAAGGCAACCCGCGCCGGCCCACTTCAGCGTACGCAGAGCGCGCCAGGGGCGGCACGATCAGAATCGTGATCAGGAGGGCGAAGATGAGTGAAGCGACGGCGCCCGTGCCGACCAATCCCGGGTCGCCAATGCGCCGGGCAAAAATTGTGAAGAGTGCGGTCGCAAGACCGGCAAGCACCAAAAGGGTGCCGAGAATCGCGTTACGCCAACGGGCGAGAAGATTTCGGATTTCGGATTGCGAATTGCGAATTTCTGTTCCGGGACCGCGATTTGACGTGCTTTCACTATTCACAATGACAAGTAGTTGTCGAATTTCGAAATCCGCAATTCGAAATTCGCAATTTTAGAGCGGCACGCTGACACTCTTTAGGATCTCGTGAAGCACGGCTTCGGCTTCTTCGCTCCGGCGCATCGCAGAGGCGTAACGCGAGCTCACGGTAATACGGTGGGCGAACACAGGAATGACGAGTCGCTTCACGTCGTCGGGGATGCAGTAATCGCGTTCTTCTGTCAGCGCGAGCGCCTGCGCCGCCCGGAACAACGCGAGCGTGCCGCGCGGACTAACGCCGAGATCGAGCATCTCAGAGTTACGCGTCGCGGCTACGATCCGCATTAAGTAATCCACGATCGCGTCATCAACGGTGACTTTGGCGACCGCTCTCTGTAATTCGAGAATCTCTTCGGCTGTCATAACCGTCTGCACTTCGTCGAGCGGCTCTGCGTGTTCGCGGTCGCGGAGCATCTGCTTTTCATCAATTAGACCCGGATAGCCGATTCGCAGACGGAGCATGAATCGATCCACTTGCGACTCGGGCAGCGGATAGGTGCCGTGGTGCTCGATCGGATTCTGCGTCGCCATCACGATGAACGGCTGCGGAAGTTGATGCGTGACGCCCTCTACGGTGACGTGCCCCTCGGCCATGGCTTCCAGCAATGCGGACTGGGTCTTGGGCGTGGTGCGGTTGATTTCGTCGGCCAGGATTACGTTCGCAAAGATCGGTCCCTGCCGCCATTCAAATGTCGTGGACGTCTGATCGTAAACCGACAAGCCGATCACATCCGACGGCAAGAGGTCTGACGTGAATTGAATCCGCTGGAATGAACAGTCCAGGGCCCGCGCCAGGGCGTGCGCCAAAGTCGTCTTCCCTACCCCGGGCACGTCCTCAACCAGCAGATGTCCGCCGGCCAGAAGCGTGACGATTGCCAGGCGCACAGCCTCTGTCTTTCCGCGAATAACGCGCTCGATTTCGGCTTGCAGCAGATTGACTTTCTCTGCGGTGGTCACGAGCGGGGCATCGGCGGTGCGAAGGTTTCTCATCAAGCCGCCATTTTACATGCATTATCAGGCGCTCGCTATCTTCCTTTGGGCGGCGGACCTGATTAGCGTGACGATTCTCGGCGGTGGTAAGATTTGGCGGTCAGGCTGGCGCGCCGCTTCTTTTGGAACTTGCGGCGCTGCGAGTCGTTTTTAGCAAAGGAACTTTCATGAAGAACACCCTCAAGGCAAGACGTAACGAACAGGGCTTCACGCTCATCGAGCTGATGATCGTGATTGCCATTATCGGCATTTTGATTGGTGCGGCTGTAGTGGGCTGGCGTGCAGCAAACCGTTCGGGAAATGAAGCGGCCACGATTCAGAACCTTAAGACAATCTCAGCCGTTCAGATCCAGTACTACAACACGCGCTCGCGGACGTTTGGTACCTTCGAACAGCTAACCAAGGAAGAGTTCTTAAGTTCAAAATTCTCCGGGAACCCGCCAGTTGCGGACGGCTATCTCTATACCCTGAACGTCACGCCGAAAACGGCAAACTCGAGTTCGTCGTATACGCTTAACGCGGATCCGGTCGACGCCGGCTCCGGCACCAACCACTTCTACATCGATTCGAACGACAGCAGCATTCACGTCAACCCGGCGCAACCCGCCGGACCAAAGGACCCAGTACCATAGTATCTTCGATCGATTGACTCGAAGACGGACGTTAATGAAGTCACTTCCGGGAGCTAATCCCTCTCCCTTTGGGAGAGGGCAGGGTGAGGGTTCTCGACGAAGTCGAGAATAGCGACCGGGTCTCACCGCAACTATTAATCACCCGAAGTTCAACCCGGTCGCTATCGCTCCCGGTACTGACCTCAACAAGGAGAATCCGCGAATGCAGGCAGAGCAGAAAATGACTTCAACCGACGACCGCGAAGCGATCGCGCGCACGATTCAAACGTACATCGATGGCGGCAGGTCAGGTAAAGGCAATGACATGAAGCCGGCGTTCCACGATGGAGCGACCATCTACGGCTACATTGGGCCAGACTTGATCGGCGGCCCGATCCAGACGCTGTTTGACTGGAACGACGGCAACGGCCCGGCTACTGAACTCAAATCCAACATCGGCAACATCGACATTCAGGGCACCATTGCGACCGCGCGCGTCGAACTGGATAACTGGACCGGCCATAAATTCACGGACATGTTCACGCTGCTAAAGACCGACGGCGAATGGAAGATCATTAGCAAGGTTTTCTATCTTCATCCCGAAAACTAGCGCGAAAGGACTCGTTCAACCTCGCGGAAATCGATGCGATGAAGCGGCAAGGCTTCAGGGCGATTGAAAAAAGCTGCAGCGTGCGCTTCTGCACCCGGTGGCATAAATTGCTCGCGATACACAAGAAGCGTTTTGTCGTCAGCATCGTCTTGGTTTTTCTCGTTCTGATCTTTCCCGCATCGCGCTTTGCCAACCAGCCTCGTTCCGTCAACTCGCGACCTAACATCGTCTTCATCCTGGTTGACGATTTGCGGTGGGACGAGCTCGGCATAGCGGGTCATCCTTATCTCAAGACGCCAAACATAGACCGGCTCGGCCGAGAGGGCGCGTACTTTCGCAACGCCTTCATGACCACGCCGCTTTGCTCGCCTTCGCGCGCCGGTTTTCTGACCGGACAGTATCCGCACACACATGGGATCATCGACAACGTTGACCGTTCCGCCGCCAGTCATCGTCTGATTACATTTCCGCTGCTGTTAAAAGAGGCGGGATACGAAACCGCGTTTATCGGCAAGTGGCATATGGGAAACGACGACACACCGCGCCCGGGGTTTGATCGTTGGGTGAGTTTCAAAGGCCAGGGCTCTTATCGTGATCCTGATTTCAACATTGACGGCGTCTCGGTTAAGGGTTCCGGCTACATCACAGATCTACTGAACGGCCATGCGGTCGAATTCATCAAACGGCGTCACGACAAACCATTTCTGATTTATCTGGCGCATAAGGCCATACATCCCGAAGTGATGCAGCACGATGATGGCAGCGTGAATCTTGCGCACGCAGAAGTTTTTATTCCGGCCGATCGTCATCGTGGTCTTTACGCCGGGGCGAGAATTCCACGGCGAGCGAGTTACGGGCGCGCGCCCCACGACAAGCCGGCATTGCAGCGCCGCATCGGCAACCTGACGCCTCTGGGCGCACGCACGGTCACCAGTGACGAAGCGATACTCGGGCGGCAGCGTTCATTCATGGCGGTTGAGGAAGGAGTCGGTGAAATCCTCACCGCTTTGAAGCAAACCGGCCAACTCGACAACACGGTAATTGTGTTTGCGAGTGACAACGGCTACTTCTACGGTGAACACGGACTCAGCGTCGAGCGACGACTGGCATATGAAGAATCAATCCGCATGCCTTTGCTGGTGCGATATCCCAGGCGAATCAGCCCTGGCACGGTGCGAAACGAGCCGGCCCTCAACATCGATCTCGCGCCTACAATTTTGGAATTAGCAGGTGTCCCGGTACCGAAGACTATTGAGGGCCATTCGCTTGTCCCATTGATGACCGGCAGCCGGCGCGCCTGGAGAAATTCGTTTCTGATTGAGTATTACTCAGACAAGGTGTTTCCTCGTATTCTGCAGATGAGCTACCAGGCGGTGCGCACTGATAACTGGAAGTATGTCCACTATCTCGAGCTGGACGGCATGGATGAACTCTACGATCTACGAGCCGATCCATTTGAGATGAGGAACCTGGTGAACGATCCTCGCGCGGCGACAGCTTTGGCAAAAATGAAGCTGGAGTTAAAACGATTGGCTAAGACATCGGCGACGAGATAACCCTCTGCCCACACTCGGCAGTGATGAAACGGAAAAGATCCGATTAGCTAAATGCCCAAACGCGAAGACCCGATTGATGGACTATTTAAGCTTCCCTTGACCGAATTCATCGGCGGGCGCAAGAAACTGGCCGCTCAACTCAAGAAGGATGGGAATGCGGATGAGGCGGAACGCGTTAAGACGCTAGCCAAGCCGCCCGTCTCTGCCTGGACTGTGAACCAACTCTATTGGACGCATCGCGAAGAATTCGACGAATTGCTGGCGACCGGGCAAAGATTCCGCAAGGCCCAGACGTCCGGGAAGATGGCCAACATGCGGGAAGCTCTGGACGGACGACGCGAGGCGCTCTCGCAGCTTTCCGATCTGGCCACTGAAGTCCTCCGCGACGCTGGTCACAACCCGTCACTCGATACGCTGCGACGCATTACCACGACCCTCGAAGCGCTCTCGTCATACGAAACACTTTCCGAAGGACTGACACCGGGGCGACTAACGCAGGACGTCGATCCACCCGGCTTCGATTCATTCGGCTCGTTCGTCCCCAGCGCCGTTAAAGAGAAGCGCGCGCCGGATCCGCCGAAAGTGAGTCCGCCAAAAACATCAGTCACTGCTTCAAGTAAACCGGAAAGCACAAAAGCGGCTGCCGACACAACTCAGCGTGAAGAGCGACAAGCACGAATAAATGCCGCAAAGGCTTCGCTGCAAGTATCAAAGAAGTCTTTGGCCGCGGCGCGTGCGATGACAAAGAGTCTGGAAGCTGCGCAGAAGCGGGCCGAGGCCGTCGCGAAAGAAGCCGAGAAGCAGAAGCGCCAGGCCGAAGAGCGCTTCAAGAAAGCAAGCGCTTCATCCGAAGATGCGATCGAACGCGTGCAGAGTATCGATGCGGAATTAATAGAAGCGGCTAAGGCGTTGCAGGAGGCGGAGCGAGCCGTCGATAAAGCAACCCGAGAACTCGAGACGTCGTTTCGCGGGTCCTAGTGGCCACAGAGCTTTTTCTCAAACGTCGAAGTTCCACGTCTCTCATTCACACCGGGCTTCAGCCGGTGATGAAAGACCGTGAGAATCATAGGAACCGTTTCAACGGTAATAATATACTTGACTCATCAATCAACTCTGATTGTCGTGAATGAGTCAGCCCGAGGGGCTGAAAGATAGTAGCCGGGGGTTGAGCGCGTCAGCGCGCACCCCCGGATCGAAGTGTATATAATCTCTGACCCTGGAAGGGTCACAGAAACTCGTCTTGCACCCCTTCAGGGTGCGAATTCCAGGTCGACGTGTCCGGGGGTCTACGCTTCGCTGCGATCCCCGGCTACTCTCTTGCAACCCTGCGGGTTGCGAAACCAATTGGTGTGTCAAGTATATTGAAACCGTTGAAACGGTTTCTTAGTGTCGTTTGCCAGGGCAAGTCTCCGCAGGCAATCGCCTGAGTAGCTTACGAAGCAGTAAACCGTTAAAACGGTTCACTAGTCTCGCACTTGCTTTTCACCGGGCCAGAGCCCGGTGTGAATGAGAGCTGCCTTTTCGGACTCTTGAGGCAAATCGGCGGAAAAAGACGGGAAGCCCCGTGATAAAAATTGAGGCCTCCCATCCAGTCAGGGGAATTACATATCCATGCCGCCGGGCATTGCCCGTGGCTTATCATCGTCCTGGAGCTCAGAAATCAGAGCTTCAGTGGTCAGCATCAGGCCTGCGATTGACGCGGCATTTTGCAGCGCGCAACGCGTGACTTTCGCAGGATCGATGACGCCGGCAGCCACGAGATCCTCAAAAGTCTCAGTCGCCGCGTTGTAGCCAATGTTCGGGTTCTTTTCGGCGCGAACCTTCTCAACGATCACTGCGCCTTCTTTGCCCGCGTTCGCGACGATCTGACGCAGCGGCTCTTCCAATGCGCGCCGCACGATGTTGACGCCAATTTGCTCGTCTACATCGCCACTCACTTCGCCGTCGTTATCCGTTTCGAACAGCTTGAACTTATCGAGCGCCTTCGCCGCGCGTATCAAAACCACACCGCCGCCGGGCACGATGCCCTCTTCAACTGCGGCGCGCGTGGCGTTCATCGCATCTTCGACGCGGGCCTTCTTCTCTTTGAGTTCCGTCTCGGTCGCCGCGCCGACACGAATTACCGCGACGCCGCCAACCAGCTTCGCCAGCCGCTCCTGCAATTTCTCTCGATCATAATCCGACGACGTTTCTTCGATCTGAGCTTTTAGAGTCTTCACCCGGGCTTGCACGTCTTTGGTGGTGCCGTCGCCATCGATGATGGTCGTCGTGTCTTTGTTGAGCGTTATCCGCCGGGCGCTGCCAAGATCCTCAAGCTTGACGCTCTCAAGTTTAATCCCGAGATCGTCGCTAATGACTTTGCCGCCAGTCAGGACCGCAATGTCTTCAAGCATTGCCTTACGCCGATCACCAAAGCCTGGCGCTTTCACCGCGGCCACTGCGATCGTACCGCGCAACTTGTTCACCACGAGCGTCGCCAGCGCTTCGCCTTCGACGTCCTCGGCAATAATCAGGAGCGGTTTACCCAGCCTGGCTGCCTGCTCAAGAATTGGCAGCATGTCCCGCAGCGAGGAGATCTTTTTCTCGCTAAGAAGAATGACCGGGTTCTCCAGCTCAACTTCCATGCTTTCCGGATCGGTGACGAAGTAGGGCGAAAGGTAGCCGCGATCGAATTGCATTCCTTCGACCACTTCCAGGGCCGTCTCCATCGTCTTCGAGTCTTCGACGGTGATGACGCCATCCTTGCCAACCTTCTCCATCGCCTCGGCAATCAACTCGCCAATGGTGTGGTCACCGTTCGCGGAGATGGTTCCGACCTGGGCGATCATTTCTCCCGAGACCGGCTTCGCCATCTTCTCAATCTCTTTGGTGGCACGTTCGACCGCCTTGTCGATGCCGCGCTTCAAGGCCATCGGGTTTGCACCTGCCGCGACAGTTTTCACGCCTTCGCGGAAGATAGCCTGCGCCAGCACAGTCGCTGTGGTAGTTCCGTCGCCGGCGACGTCGCTGGTTTTCGAAGCCACTTCGCGCACCATTTGCGCGCCCATGTTCTCCATTGGGTCTTTCAGGTCGATCTCTTTCGCCACCGTTACTCCGTCTTTGGTGATGGTCGGGCTGCCGTATTTCTTATCGAGCACAACGTTCCGTCCCTTTGGTCCCAAAGTAATTTTCACTGCGTCGGCGAGCTGATTGACGCCTCGTAAAATTGCCGCGCGCGATTCTTCGCCATGAGTTATTTGTTTTGCCATAATCTTTTCTTCTCCTAATTAAAACTAAAGTTTTGAACCAAAACTGTCGGTTCCGTTACACCAGACTATTTACCTTTTTTTCCACCGGCCGCTGCGCCGGCGCGCGTGATGACGCCAAGAATCTCGTCCTCGCGCATGATCAAAAGCTCTTCGCCATTGACCTTAATCTCAGAACTGCTGTACTTGCCGAACAGGACGCGATCTCCTGCTTTGACGTCCAATGTTTGGCGCGTTCCATCTTCCTTGTACTTGCCCAGGCCGGCGGCGATCACTTCACCCTCTTGCGGCTTCTCTTTCGCTGAGTCGGGAATGATGATGCCTCCACGAACCTGTTCGCCTTCATCAATGCGTTTCACGATTACGCGATCGTGTAGTGGTTGAATATTCATTGTCATAACTTGTTACAATCTCTTTCTAATGTGGATCGCCAGGAGCCTGAGGCAGAGCGAATGACACGGCGGGCTTGTTCTAGTGTAAGGACTCACCGAGACAAGACCAGTCGTGTGCCGTACTCAGAACGAGCTAATACAACCTGAACTCTTGGTATTTGAGCTGTGGATGTCAGATGGTCTGGGGGATTCCAGAAGAGCTGAGAAAGGAGTTAGCTGGTCTCGGTTCTGTTTGACCCTACGCTTCGGTGCGTTATATGTCAACGGGAGCATATAGGACACAAGCAACACATAAAGCGCACGCGGTTGACTGGCATTGCAATTCCCTTTTTGAAGCTATTCGCACGTAGGGTAAAATGTGCGTCGACCAATTGGTAGCTTTCAAACTTGACCGCCCCTGGATTCTTTAAGTTTCTATGACAGCAGAGCTCTCCAAGCCGGTTGAAAACCGGTTGCTTGCCGCGCTTCCGCCGGATGAGTATGAACGGTTGCGACCAAACTTGCTGCCGGTTTCATTCACTCTCGGTGAAGTTGTCTACGAATTCGGGGGACAACTGGATTACGTCTTCTTCCCGACAAACTCGATCGTCTCGCTGCTCTACACAATGGAAAACGGCACCAGCGCCGAAATGGGTTTGACGGGCAATGATGGGGTCGTCGGAATCGCTCTCTTCATGGGTGGCGGAACTATGCCCAATCGCGCCGTCGTCCAGAGTGCCGGGGGCGCGCTCAGGATGAAAGCAAAAGTGCTGCAAGATGAGTTCGCCCTGGGAGGCAAATTCCAACATTTGCTGTTGCGTTATACCCAGGCGTTGATTACTCAGATCTCTCAAACGGCCGTTTGCAACCGCTTGCACTCAGTCGAGCAGCAATTGTGCCGTTGGCTTTTGTTGAGTTATGACCGCATTCCCGGAGATGAACTGATCATGACTCAGGAACTGATCGCAGACATGTTAGGGGTACGCCGGGAAGGTGTGACGGTGGCTGCCGGTCGCCTTCAGGATTCAGGAGCGATTAGTTATGTGCGCGGCCGTATCAGGATTCTCGATCGCGAAAAGCTGGAAGCGACCGTCTGTGAGTGTTACCGGGTGGTGAAAGACGAGTTCGTGCGGCTGCTGGGATAGCTCATCTGCTCAGTGCTTTGTCGAATTCTCCCCTTTGTGTGGTAACGCACAGACCGCGAATTGCCCTCATGATATAAACCTCACTTAGCTCTGCTTTAGAAATTCCTTTCGACATCTCGGATCAGGTCAGCAACCTTCTTCTTGAGCCGTTTGTAAATTTCCCGAAAAGGGCTGTAGCGAGAGGAAGTTGTCTCCACGTCTCTCCGTCTGATTCAAGTCACAAGATTAATGGTGCCCTCAATATCAGGAAACGTGTGTTTAGAAAACATTGGTAACAGCTAGCAAAAGCTGAAAGGAAAAAGATGAAGAATTCAAAACGTATAATGTCAGGATTTATCCTGTGCGCGCTCGCCGTCATCGGCGTCACCGCACAGGCGCAGCGGCGCCCTGCCCGCGTCAATGACCGGCAGGTCGCCAGCGTACTTCAACGAATCGAGCGGAGCACTAACACGTTCCGTAACAGTCTCAACCTCGCCCTGGTGAACCAGCGCGTTGACCAGACGCGGCCCCAAAATAATATCAACACGTTCGAACCGGACCTGGGAACGGCAATCGATCAATTCAAGAATCGCTTCGCCACCCGCCAGGCGGACTCTACCGACGTTCAGAACATTCTGCAGAAGGCTTCACTCGTGAATGGTTTCATGAGTCGCCATCGCTTGAACACTCGAGTGCAGAACGATTGGGCGGTGGTGCGGACCGACCTTAATGCGCTGGCGACTGCCTATGGCACAACCTGGCAATGGAACCGCGAGCAAGGCTCAACCAGTCAGTCAAACAGGCTGCGGGACAGCGAACTCAATCAGCTAATTCAGCGGATCGAGACAAGCGGTGCCAGGTTCCAATCGAGTCTCACCGACGCATTCAGCCGGAGCCGTTACGAGCAAACGAATGGCGAGGTCAACATGAATGATGACGTGCGGGACTTCAAGAGCGCCACGGCGCAATTGCGCAACCAGCATAACGCCAGACAGCCAGTTGCCGACGATATCGAACGCATGCTCGCGCTGGCCAGACCGATTGACACATTCATGCGCAGCAATCAGCTCACGAACCGGGCGCAGACTGATTGGTCAACGCTGAAGAACGATCTAAACACGTTAGCCGGCGCATTTAATGTTTCCGCGAATTGGCAGGACGTCAATCAGCCAAGTCTGCCGCAATACAGCTCGAATAGTCGCTTAACCGGAACGTACAGGTTGGATTCGTCGCGCAGCGACAATCCCCGTGATGTTATTGAACGCGCGACACGGAACCTTCCCAGCAACCAGCGACAGGGTGTTTATGACCGCATGCTTGCCCGGCTCGAGTCGCCGCAAATGCTGGCCATCGAGCGGAATAATTCCACGTTGAGCCTCGCGTCAACACGCGCTCAGCGTTCCACTTTTGAAGCCGACGGCGTCGAGCGCCAGGAGCAACTCAATGGTAGAACGAGCCGAGTAACTGCGACCCTGCGCGGGGAACAGTTAGCGGTGAACTCAACCGGCTACCGCGAGAATGATTTCAACGTCACTTTCGAGCCTATCGAAAATGGCCGCCGCTTGCGCGTAACGCGCGAAGTCTTCGCAGACCGGCTGAACCAGCCCGTGATTGTTAATAGCATTTACGACCGGACTTCAGATGTTGCTCAATGGAATATCTATAACGGTTCCGGACCAGTGCTCGGCAACTCAGGTGTGAACAACGGCGAATTCATCCTTCGTGATGGTGAAACCGTTGTAGCTGTCCTGAACAATGACCTGACCACCAAACGCACCACACAGGGCGAAAGGTTCACCCTGACGGTCCGCGAGCCTGGTCAGTACGAGGGCGCTGTCATCGAAGGCACGGTTGCCAGTGTTTCCCAAAGTGGAACGCTAACCGGCCGATCGGGAATGACGCTCAACTTCGACTCGATCCAGTTGCGCAACGGTCAAACTTACAGATTCGCCGGCACTCTTTCGAGTGTGAGAAATGCGAATGGCGAGACAGTTAGCGTTGACAATGAAGGAAGCGCCCAGGGCGACAACCAAACGACTCAGACTGTCACTCGGACAGGCATTGGTACGGCCATTGGTGCGATCATCGGCGCAATTGCCGGCGGCGGCAAAGGCGCGGCGATTGGCGCGGCCATCGGTGCGGCAGGAGGAGCCGGCTCAGTATTCGTGACCGGCAAGGAAAGCCTCGAACTTCCGCAGGGCACGGAACTAACGATTCGTGCAGGCTCGCCGAGATAACTATCCAGTGAAGCAGCCTTAGTTGGAGATTCGACCAGGTTGCTTCGCTAATGATTAAGAGCCAGTCGGGGAGGGTTCCACGGTCGAGCGTGATCGTGAAACCCTCCTCTTCTCTTTTTAGGATCACATTTTTCACAACGGCTCGAACGGCTTGGGAGGGCGCGCAAGACAATCTACTATTTGCAGGACCATGTCGTCCCGGAAGCTGAGACAACCCACGTTCTCCGACAAGAAGCTCGCGACGCTCCAGCGGGTTACCTTTAACTACTTCCTGAAAGAAACAAATCCACGGAATGGCCTGGTACCGGACAACACACGCCAGGGGGCACCGTGCAGTATCACCCCGACCGGATTTGCACTCGCTGCTTATCCCGTTGGGGTCGAGCGCAAATTCATCACGCGCCAGCAAGCGATCAAGCGAACGCTCACCACTCTGCGTTTCTTCTGGCATAGTCCGCACGGGCCGGAACCAGACGCCACCGGATACAAAGGCTTCTACTATCACTTCCTGGACATGAAGACCGGGCGCCGGACGTGGGATTGCGAGCTGTCGACAATCGACTCCGCGTTCTTGATCGCGGGAGCCCTAACGGCCGCGGAATATTTCAACCGCGACACGGAGAATGAACGTGAGATTCGCACGTTGGCCGAAGCCATGTACCGCCGCGCCGACTGGCAATGGGCCCGGAACCGCGGAGTCACGGTCACGCATGGATGGAGACCGGAAAGCGGCTTCATCAAATATCGCTGGTCCGGGTACAACGAAGCGCTGATTCTTTACGTCCTCGCCCTCGCATCGCCGACCCACCCGGTGCCCGCCAAGAGTTACCGGGCATGGACAAGGACCTACAAGTGGAAGAAGCTTTACGGCCGCGAGTTTCTGTATGGCGGACCGCTCTTTCTCCATCAGCTATCGCACATGTGGATCGATTTTCGCGGCATTCAGGACGACTTCATGCGGAAGCATGAGAGCGATTATTTCGAGAACAGCCGCCAGGCTACCTACATTCAACAGCAGTACGCTATTCGCAATCCGCGTGGCTTCAAAAGCTATGGCGAATACATTTGGGGGCTCACCGCGAGTGATGGCCCCGGACCGGCCCGCAAGAAGATCAAAGGTAAGTTGCGCCGGTTCTACGACTACATAAACCGTGGTGTTCCTAACGGGCCCGATGACGGCACGCTTGCTCCCTGGGCCGTGGTTGCTTCACTTCCCTTCGCCCCCGAGATCGTTCTGCCTTCGATCCAACATTTCGACAAGGCTTTTCCTGAGATGACCAGCAAGTATGGATTCAAGTGCAGTTTCAATCCCACGTTTTCGACGGCATTGAGCAAGGAATGGATCTCGAAAGGCTATTACGGTCTGGATCAGGGCCCGATCGTTCTGATGATTGAGAACTACAGGTCCGAATTTCTCTGGCAGCTGATGCGCGGCTGTCCTTACATCATCGCCGGTCTTCGCCGCGCCGGATTTTCGGGCGGGTGGTTGTAATCATTAATCATTGGCAGAGAGCATCACTGCCGCCGTCAACACCGTCCAGCAAGGCTTGCATATGTTGTCCGGCCTTCCACGCGCCGGTACGCCCCGCGGCTTCAATGCCGTCTTTCCACACCTTCTGTGCTCCGGCAACGTCATCCATTTTGGCCAACGCGGTGCCCAGCATCTGATAAGCGGCCGTGTAATCCGGATTGAGAGTCACGACCTGACGCAAAGACTTCGCTGCCTCAGCCCAGTGCTCCAGCTTGAATTGTTCACTGGCCAAGCCATACCAGATCATGGCGTTTTCCGGCTGCTCGGTGAGCATTGCGGTGAAGACTTCGATTTTCGATTGAGCCATAAGATTTTCTACTCAAGCGCTTGGATTCAGATCTGAACGAGATCGGTCTAGTGCATGTTGAATGGACCGCCGTGCGGTTCAGGCGCCAAGTCGGGCCGTGAGGAATCCTGCAGAACCTCGTGCAGCTCCAGCACATTCGTTTTCGAGTACGCGTCTTTCGGTAAAGTGCCTGACTGGGCGTGACCCTTCACGAATGCGTCGGACCGGACCCAGTTGAGAAAATCCTGGCGGCTTTTCCACATCGTGAAGACAACGTAAGGGTCTCCATCGTTTACCGGGCGCAATATCTGATTGGAAATGAACCCGTCCATCTTATCCACCAGACCGGCTCGCTCCCGGAACACCTTCTCAAAGGCGTCTGCGTACTCGGGCTTCACATAAAGTCGATTGGCAACAGTTATCATTAGCGTGTCTCTCTTTTGTTTTCGTCAGTTTGGTTCGGCGAGAAGCGCTCAGGGTTTTTGGTACCCCAGAACGCGCGCTTTAAGTTGAGCTGTGCGGGGATCTTGATCAAAAGTAACCCATCCTTCGCGGGTAGCATGGCGGGGCAGAAAAGCCACATCAAGTTCCCCGCGCGCTTTTTCCTCCCCAGCGTTCTCCATCACTACTTGAATGCGCACTCCCTCAGCTGTTTCGTCGCCGTGATTAGTCACCGTGACAGGCACCACGAAATTGAACTGGCGCTGTTCCGGTTTACCAAGGCGGACCTCAATGCTAGGCGGCTCGTTTCCTCTTGAGGCGCCTGCATAGATGAGATACCCGATGGTGGAGAGAACCAGGATGAGACCGACGGCAAAGACAATCCATTCCAACCAATTCTTTTGGACCTTTTTCATTGCAACAATAGCCTTCCCGCGGATGCGCCGAGTGTCCCCGCTAATCCGAGCGCGATGGTTTGAGCCAGCGCCGTGTACATTGTCACACCGTCAAAGCGCCCGAAGAACCAGAGGACCATTGCCGAAGCAGTTAACGCGATCGCATACGTAAGCACAGAGCCCAGCAGAATAAAAGTTGAATGGTCCGCGCGGACAAACTGTTCGGCACCCTTGAAGTCGCTGTAATGCAGAACCAGGAAAGCAATTAAGAGCGAAAACACTGCCACTCCCGCCAGCTTTAGCCATGATGTGTCAATTCCAACGATCACGATTTCTTCGGTAGGCGCCAGGTTCGCGGCGAAGAGTATGGCGCCGAGAAATCCAAGTATCATCTGACCTCCGAAGTGAATCTCATTCTTAGAGGAGCTTCCTCCCATCCCCTCGTCTGCTTTGCCCCCAGCGCCAAGCTGGGCGGTCCCGATTGAAACGCCGATTGCCACCGTCATCGCCTCCACGACAATGACCCCGACAATCTCATTAGTAGGCATTTCAAGCGTAATCCGGCCGAGTAGGAAGAGAACGAGACCTGCGAGGAGAAGACCAATACCCATCTCCTCGACTGAGTCAATTGCGACTTCCTTCATGCTCGAGTCGCGCCTTAACCCAGCATAGCGATTGTAGCCAAGCAATAAGAGAAACGTTACGACTACATAGGCTATCAGCCGGTAAGGATGCGCGGTAAATCCAGCCCACCAAACTTCCATCGTGTACAAGAGG